>NZ_JARQZE010000012.1:0-103357 GCF_029588855.1 Thauera mechernichensis
GCCGGTGCGGCCACGAAGACAATTCGAACGCGGTGCGAAGGCGATTCCGGAAAACGATGTCACGATGAAATACGACCTGAACCTCAGTGCTGGCGCGGTACCGCCGGCTTTTGCATCACGCTGCTAGCGGAGACCTACTTGCGAAGGTCGAACTTGGCAGAATGTACATGTATGGATGGGGCGTACAAAAGGACTATAAGAAGGCGCTCAGCTTACTCTGGGAGGCCGCGAAGCAGGATCACCCGGTCGCTCAGCAAGCACTTGGATACTTCTACGCAAGCGGATATGCATTCGAGCCTGATAATGACTTTACGTTCTTCTGGTTCAGGCGAGCAGCAAAGAACGGCATGGTTCTTTCCATGTTCAATATTGGAACTGCCTACGAAAAGGGCTTGGGTGTCCAGAAGAACCTTGTTGCTGCTCACGCTGTATTCCATAGCCTGTCGCAGGATCAGTCCCTTAGCCGTAGAGGTGATGCCCAGGATCGCGCCATTGCCTTATCTAAACATCTAACGCCCAATGAGCTGCAAAAATCTATCTTGCTTAGCGAGGTCGTCTACCGCGACGGCGGGCTTGTTCCGGCGGAGATCGATAAGATGACCGGGGACAAAAGATTTGTCTTCGAAGATCACGAACCCAAGGGTTTTGAGATTGGCATGGCCGTAGACAAGCTTGCTCTCATCTCAATGCGAGTAGAGAGAGAGATTAGTATGATTAAGTAAATTTATAACATTGCCCACTATCCAGCAGGCGACTTGGTCTTTCTCGCCTGCCAGAAAACCAGTAGCAGAGGTTGTCCCGGCGACGGTTCAAGCAGGAAGAATCGGCCAGCGTCTTCGTTGCGTCGCCAGACGTTGATGCCATCGACAGCAAAGCCTGCGGGGTTCAGGTTGTCCAAGCACTCAAGATGAACGCCATGCTGCAAGGCGACCCGCCCGAAGCAGTTCCGGTGCGCAAGCTCGAGACCAAACCGGTCCGCGAGGCGCTCCAAGCGTGCGTCCTGTCGCCGAACGATGGACCTAAGGAGTCGGCTGACATTAGAGATTTTCATGACAGCGAACCAGCTCACGGAGAATTTCAAGCGCATCTGTCCTCGGCTTGAAGATCGTTCTGCCAATGCTTGTGAGCCGTTCAGTGGGCAACGCAAGAAAAATTTCTGCGAACCTCGACGAAACCGAATACTCGGAGCACGCCTTGTCAAAGTCGTCTTTGAGAGCGGAACGAAGCGCTGAGAAATAGTACGAGTTGAGCCGGTCATTCATAACGAGGTCCACGCATTGGGGAAGCGCCTTAGGCATGTCACACCTCCCCCAGCACATGGCGCAACGCAGCCTGGATGTCGGCCAGGCACACTGCTGACGCGCTCCCCGACGTCAGCTTCCGAACAGCTGCATAGGTGACCGCCTGCTGCAACACAGCCCCTACATCGGCTAGAGCGAGGCCCAGTAGCTGCGGTACCGCTTGAGCGCAATCGCCGGCCCACTGTGCGGGCGAAGCATCAAAAAATCGACCCACGAACTCACGCAGTGCGTCGACATCCGGTGGCAGAAACTCGATTTTTTCTGCAAGGCGCCCGCCGCGCAGCGCAGCGGGATCGAGCTGTTCGGGGTAGTTCGTCGCGGCAATCCAGAGTACGTCCGGCGTACGCCCCCCTGCCCCGTCGATCGCAGACAGTAGAGAGTTCGTTATGGAAACGAGGGCTGGATGATTCCCAGCCCGACGGCCGAGCACATCATCAGCCTCGTCGATGAAGACCACAACCGGCCGCAACTCACGTGCCTCGCGCATGAGCGCAACAAGCCTGTCCGGGTTCGACAACAACTCGTTGCCCGTGACGCAGACGAACGCCCAGCCCGCGGTTTTAGCGAGCGACTGCGCGGTGACAGTCTTGCCGGTTCCGGGAGGGCCGTAAAACAGCACCCCGGCCGGCACTGTCCCGCCCGCGTCCTCGATCTCCTCGGCATGGGTCATCCGCGCAGCAAGGGCATGGAGCGCCTCCTTCTGGGCAGACGAGAAACTGAGATCCTCGAGCAAGGGGGCCGCCTCAGGCAGCTTGCCGGCACGACCTTGGATGCTCCGCAGTGCTAACTTCAAAGTTTTATAGTCGACGCCGAGTTCTCGGAACTTCTCGGCTGTGCGCAGCGCTTCGTCGGCGACTGCACGAATTCTCGCCACGCTGAAGCCTGCCCATCGCCGCGAGGCACGATCGATCGCGTCCTCGTCGAGACGGATGCGGCCACGTCGAGCAGCAGTCAATAGCCCACAACGAGCCTCGAGATCAGGCGCAGGCACCTCGATCTTGAAGTCAAAGCGCCCTTCCCGAACTGCGGCTGTGTCGAGACGGTCAAGATGGTTAGTGGCGGCGATGACTAGAACGCCTACGCCTCGAATCTTGGTCAGCTCGGCCAGCAATGCATTCGTGGCTTTTGCCTCTTCGGAATCGGCCCGCTGGATCTGTGCGCGGTCCACCATTAGTGAGTCAGCTTCATCCAGGAACAGCACACACGGAGCCTGTGCTCGCGCGTCTGCGAATAGCTGCGCAATCATTTCGGGGGTCTGATTCACCCACCTCGAAGCGACATCCGCGACCGAGACAGCTATGAGAGGAAGCTTCAACTCACCAGCCAGCGCCTCGGCAAAGAAGCTCTTGCCGTTCCCCGGCTCGCCGAACAGCAGCACACCATTCCGAGCAGTGGCCCCAGTTTTTGACGCTTTCACTTCGGCCCCGGCCTCCGCGAGACGCGACTTCAGCTCACCCATCCCAACGACATCAACGAACGAATATCGAGCGAGCTCCGCGCGGAACATAGGCTCACCGCTCGCGGCTGCCTCGGCCAGTCTGTCGCCCGTCGGGTGTGCAAGAGTGCGGATTTGGGCAGGCGTCAATTTGCCGAGCATCCATGCCAGTGAAAGCCCCCCGGCAGCGACGGCAAGGCCGTAGCCCGCCCCGACGATCAAAGACTCGGACACGGCAGCCAAGATCACGAACAGGGTTAGCCGGCCAAGCTCGGGAACGGCTCGCGCACCGCGCAGGAGCAGCATGACCAGCGCAATGACGCCCGCGGCAACCACTGCGAGGGAGAAGAATGTTGACCACTGCACATACACGAGTCGCTGGCCGGAAAAAACACCAAAGGTTCCGAGCCAGAGGGGCACCTGTAGCAGAGCACACACCAGAACAAGCAAACGAAAAACCCCGTTCAGAAACGGCATCATCATCGCGGCAGCCCGTCAACAAACATGACGTACGCATGAACACCGGCGCCGACTACGGCAACGGCGATCGCAACAGCGAGAAGGCTTTCAAGTCCCCTTCGCTTCATGCCAAGACCTCAGGGTGTGGGTGTGCAGCCATTGCCGAAGCCTGGAGGTAACTGAGCGCCCGCATCCTAGGCGTGGATTTAAGAATGCCGTCCTCTTCAAAAAGGTCAATCCACCACCACCCCTCGCACGGCATTGCACTCATGAGGCACATGATCGACATGCACCCGCCTGCAAGCCTTTGTAGCTGGGTTTTGGGCATGGGTTGATCGGACAGCAGAAGGACCCCGGGCTCCGACTCAACGAAATCGATCTCGACGAGAGCCCGCTCCGTTTCGCCGAAGACAGTAGCAAGCTCAACGAACGGATCCCACCGTCGCCAGTCCACGACGCGAACCAAGCCCTTCATGCCGTGCTCGTCAGAATTCAGCCATCCCTTCGGGGGTGGCAGTACGAAATCAATCGGATTCACTTCATCGCCCTCGATGATTGCTTGAATGGTGTTTAAACGTTCCTTCTGCCGCACGCGGTGGGCCTTTTGCCTGGCCGCAGGCGTCATCTTGTCAGCCTTGGGTGGCCGTCCTCGTCCCGCCATATCTATGCCTTTATTTTCTGTTACCCGTAACCGTTAATCAAAATTATAAGTTACGCGTTACGTTAAAACAAGTTAAAGGGAATCGTGAGAACCGTCGTTGAGTCGACGATGAAACGACGGTGCTGGGTCTTGTCCGGCCCTTACCTCACCTTGGATAGCATCGTTGCGCATAGCACCGTCGATACAACGACGTTGCTCGGGCTCAGAGCGCCATTCCCTCACCTCGCTGCGGCAATGATTCCTCCATCGAGCGTATGTGCGAGGGGCTCGGAGGAGCCGGGTCAGCAACCTTAAAGTCGAGCGTCGATGCTTTCTGTTGGCTCTTGGACATTGCGTCGAGAGCACCACGGAGCCGCTCGATCATCTGCTGCTCTGATCCGGGTTTTACCCCTGCGCTCTCCTCGAGCTTCCGGACTTTCTCCCCGCTGAAGATCCAGCGGGTCTCACCCCTTGCCCGCGAGGCCTGGACGTATGCCATTTCTCTACTCGTGTGCTCGGAGCCAAGCACAATTGCCCGCTCGACGGTTGCGCCTTGCAGTCTGTGAGTCGTCGCCGCGTACCCGTGCCGCATGGCGACCTTGCGCGGATCAACTTCGATCGTCTCGCCCGTGCGATCAAGCCGCAAAAGCACGGCGTTCCGCGACACCCACTGGACCGTCGCAAAATCCCCGTTCTTGAGCCCAAGCCGGTTTTCGTTTCGCGTGATCACGATCCGCTCTGCCTGAGCGAGTTCAAGCTTTGCAGGCTTCTCTGGGTCTTTGCCGTCTCGGACCTGGATCTCCTGGGGGTCGCGAATCTCGCCAGAGGCTTTGAGTCGCTCGCGAATCTCGCTGTTTAAATCGCGGACCTGGGCATTCGTCGCCCCGATCGCCTGGACGCGCTCGGCGCCCACTTCCCCGCGGTCCATGACGAAGCGATCGGCTGCCGCTCGGACGGCGGCCGCATGGGTCCTCTCAACACGAACAAGTCCGCGATCGATGAACTTTGAGAGCGCCACTTCAGCCTCGCCCCGGCTCATCTCGCGAACCGCTTCGCGCGCCCACTGCTCGCGCTGGCGTCCGATCTGCTGCAGCCGAGCGACCGGCTGCTCGGCCGCCAGGTGTCGGAAGGTCGCACCCGCGCCGACCGGCTGCAGCTGCTTGTGATCGCCCACGAGAATCAGCTTTGCGCCCGCGTCGCGGGCCAACTGGGAGACCCGCGCCATCTTTCGCGAGTCGATCATTCCGGCCTCGTCGAGCACAATCACGGTTCTCGAGTTGAGGACTGTTCGCCCCCCGTCGACGTCGATCAGCAGGCGATCGATGGTGCTGGATTGAATCCCCGCACCCGCCTGGAGCTCGGCAGCGGCCTTGCCTGCCAAGGCTGCGCCGATTACTGAAAAACCTTGCGAAAGGTATGCCTCGCGGACCGCTGCCAGCGCAGTAGACTTGCCGGTCCCCGCGTCGCCAACCATCAGCGCCGTCGCACCTTGATTGGTCGTGAGCGCCAGCACAGCGTCACGCTGCTCCGCGCGAAGTCGGAACGGCGCACCACCTGTTGAGCGCTCTGCTTGCATTGCAGTGATGGCCTTTTCGACGACCTGAGGTGACAACCTGTGCGCTGATTCTTGGGCACGGGCACAAGCAATCTGGAGGACACTTTGCTCTGCGGCCAGCATCTCACGCGTGGTGTACAGTGTGCGCCCGCCGACATGATCGTACAGAGGGACCGCAAGCAGCTTCGCGGTCTCCGCTAGCCGGGTCGCATCCCGGATCCCGCCTGCGCCCTGGGCGGCCTCGGCCGCGGCCTGGTAGATCTTCCGCTCGTCGACAACCGCATCGAGCTCCGTCAGCTTGTCGAGCAGTTCGCCTGCTTTCAGCAACTCCAGCGGCCTGCCCGGCTCATCTCCGCGTAGCTCAGCCGCCGCCTCCGGGGTCAGCCCAAGCGCTTCCGCGCGGGCAGTCCACTGCCGTTCCAGTTCGAGCTGCCCGACTATCGCCTTGGCTCGCCGGGTTTCTAGCGCGACGTTCTCGCTAGATTTTGCATCGCGAAGCCCCAGCTCCTGGAGCCTAGCCGTGATCTGCTGCCGCCGCTGACTGAACTCGGCTTCGATGGCACGCGAAACGCCCACCACGCGGAACGCGTCGCCGTCGCGCTCAACCTGATAGCCCAACCCACGGAGATTCTCGGCCAGCTCGGCGCGATAGGCCGCGCCGATCGCCTTCTGCCAACGCATCATCTGGCGGGGGTCGATCGAGCTCACTTTCCCATCGTCGCGAACCGCGAGGTTCATGACGAAGGCGTGAGTATGCAACTGCGGATCCTGCTCGCGACTGGTGCCATGGCGGAACGTCGCGGCTACAAGCCGGGCCTGTTGCGCGACCTCACCGTCGCGACCTGTGCGAGCAAAGAAGGCCTTGCCCTCAAGCATTCTTAGTGCTGCATGGACCGCCTTCTCCTGCGCCTCTTCGACGGCTACACGGCGCTCGTCGTCGGCCAGCGCCCAGACCACCGACACGCCCTTCGGGGCAGAAAACGTGCAGTCCCACCCCGCGCGACGATCAGGGTCACCTGCGTTTTGCGCCAGCTTTTCCCCGCCAATTGAAATCCCCGCGGCGACGCGCGCGAACTCACCATCCCGAATTTCACCGGCTTGGAGTCCAACTCGTTCGAGCCCTCCACCGACCCACTTCCCGGGGTCGCCCTCCGCAGCGTAGTAGTCCTCTACCTGGCCTTTCTCAGCCGCTCCCTCCCGCAGATGCGTCGAAAAGTAGCTTGCGGCCGCGCCCGCGGTCTTCGGCTTGGAGATACTCATCATCGATGTCGCTCCTCACCGTCAAGGTCGCTCATCTCCTCATCAAGCTCGCCGTTTAACTCTGCCAAGAGCTCACGCTCATCAATCCCATCCTCCTCGATCTCTTGGTCCGGCTTCGTCTCAATGCTCTCTGGGCGGCGAATTTCCGTGACAAAATCCTCGCATGGAAGCCACGCCGCCACGCGTTTTTTGAAACTGATCACATCGATCTTGATGCGCGCAACGGGGTACTGACCAGCCAGCTTCAGAAAGCCCGCGAGCGGGGGAAGCGCTTGAATTTCGCTTGGCAGAACGGCCTTCTCCACGACCCGCGCCTGGCGTTTTGTGTGGCTGCTGGCATCACCGATCTTGCCGCTGGTGCTGGTTTCCTCTCTCGCCACCTCAGACTCCCCGAGCTCTCTGGACAGCAGATCTGCGGATTCGGAGTCTGCGGTTGAAAAAACGATCTTGTTTTGCAGACACGCAAGAACTGTTGTCGCTCCCTCCTTGCCGTAAAGTGCGCGGACCTGTGCGATGGTTTGGATCCCTGCAATTGCGCAAAGACCAAACTTTCGCCCTTGCGCGAGTGCGTCCGCAAGGGCGTTCACCTTTCCCAGCGCAGCAAGCTCATCGAGCACAAGAAACAGCCGACGGCCACGATCAGAACCCAGCGTCATCACAGCTGTGGTCGCAATATCAATAGCAGAAGAGAACAGCGTCGCGACCGCTGCGCGGCTGTCGGCGCGATAGGGAAGCCACAGCACCGCGCCAGTTTCGCGCGCCGACTCGACAAACCTGGCGATTGAGAACGACTCCTCACCGGCCTCTGGATCCAGGTAGCTGAATGGAGTAATGAAGGTCGTGATCACGCCAGTAATAGACCCAAGGGGCCGGTCGTTTGCTGGCTCAAACCACCTTGCGGCGGGCGAGTTCTGAACGAGGTTGGCCCACTCGTCCGTCGGCGCAGCGCAGCACATGTATGTCAACCAGCCGTTTTTCGCTCGCCCGGAGGCCCGGAGACGATCGATGGTGACCTGCAGAACTTGCTGCGCGTAGATTCGCCACTGCTGGTCTTGCCCTTCCGCGTCGGGGATGATTGACTTGACGATTCTGACTGTGTCGTGGGCGCCCCGGATCTCAGCGAAGGGTGACCATTTAGCGCTCCGCGCGTCGAACGGGTTCAAAATCAAGTCCTTTTTGAGCATCAGCGACTGCATGAGCTCGCCGCCCGAATCGGCAATCACGGCCGCGTCGCCGCGCTGCCGAAACTCAAGAACCATTCGACTGATCGCTTGCGATTTTCCGCTCCCAGGGGACCCGGCGAAGCGGAAACTCAGCGGCTCCAACGCACTCGGAATCGGTATGCCTGCTACTGTCAAACCGCCTGGTTGATCTTTCTTGGTTCGACGTCGGAGTCGATTTGCGGTCACGATTTGAGCGCCCCGCAGATGCTTCTTCCCGTCGGCACCTCCCGCGAAAAGCAGTCGCGGAGCAAGGTAGCTCGCGACGATCCCGGCCAGAAGAATGGCGAAACTGACTCCAACCATCTCCGCTACCAGCGGGAACGCTTGATCAAGCAACGGACCGAGATTTTCTCCAACCGTCCCCCGATACTGCCCGCCGTCGACCCAATCCATAACAAATGTAGACGTCGGGTCGGCCAGCGGACTGAGAACCCGCGGATTGCGCTGTACCACCAGAACCCCGCACGCGGCCACGCTGCCTGCATGGCAATCTGCAATGGTCGGCCAGCCAAGGTAGAGATAAAGGCAGACGAAGACAGAGGCGATCGCGACAGCAATCACACGGAAAGCGAGCTGCGTTTCTTTACCAACCAGGTTCATTTCTGCCCACCCTGCAGTATCCGGATCGCGTTGGCTAGGCGCTTTTGCTCGGCCTGGTCGGCAGCCTCAAAAAGCTTTTCAACCCCTCTTTCCAGCTCATCGAGTCGGGCGAGAACGGCCTCGACTGCTGCCTCGAGTCTGTTCGGATCGCACGTCTTTTCTTGATGCACATCCTCACGTCGCAGCCCGCGTTCGATCGCGCGTGCTGCCGCTTGCGAGCGCGGCAACCCGAGCCTGAGCGCTTCCCGGTCGAGCGCAGCAAGCGGCAGCGGTGAAAGTCGGACACTAAATTTTTCTGCCATGGTCATCCCTTAAGTCGGCAGCCAAGCGGCTGCCGGCAATTTCCGTGCGGCAGCCACATGGCAGCCGGAACGAAGCCCGGCATTTGCGCGAGCTTGCGGCGGTTTTGGCTGCCGATTGGCAGCCGGGTTGCATCGAAAGATGCGTGGGGTGTGAGAGAAGTTGGCAGGCGGAGCCTGTTAACTTCTCGACCCTCATTTGACTAACGTTTTGATTAGGGGAAGATCGTTTTCTTGCACCCAGACCGACGGACCAAATGAAACCTGCCCGTGGGATTTAGCAAGCCACTCTTCTAGCGTTGATGACTGCCGCGCGAAGGGGGAAAAATAGTGGACAGTGGTAGTGGGCGGCAGCCGACGGAGAAGTTGGTTCTGCTCGGTCTCGGTCATCGAAACGACAACGTATGTCGAATCGGACGCGTGGAAGCCCAAGCTTTCACTGTTTGCAGTCACAGCAACCAGGTGCAGATCTATGGTTATGCCCGAGCCGCTGAATGTCAGGCTGCCATCTTGTGCGCCAATCACATTCAGACCGCTTTCAAGTGTCATCTCAAACCAGCTCACGGGCCAGCGCGACGGCCCACCCTCTTCTTCCCGCTCCGTTTCTGTGCTCGTGATCACGATTGCAGTTGCTCCACGCGCGGCGATGCGGGCGCCTTCGCGCCCGCATCGCAATCCAAGCCAGCCGTTACGAGCTCGTTGCGGGCCTCAGCAATAATCTCCAGCAGAAGATTTGAAACAAGTTGCGTGACCGGAATCTCAAACCCTCGATCGCTGGCGATCTGCTTGACCTGATTAAGCTCTTCGATCAGACCCTTCGGCAACCTCACAGCAAAGGTGCCGTGTTCGACCGACTTGGCTGCAACCAAAACTGTTTTCTTCCGTGCCATTTATTTTGCCTCCTGAATTCTCTTGAAAACTGCTCGGGATTCTTTGTCGTGCTGTCGCGCGCGCCGCTGAACTGTTTCAGCCAACCCATTCAGGCGTTCTCGATCCGCATCCTCGATCATCTGCCGCTCGGTCACACGACGTGATTGTGCGGCGTTGAAACTCAGCATCTCGTTGATCGAACCGTTCAACATGGCCATTTGACCATTCATGATCTGAAGCGCCTGGTGGCTACCCTCTGTCCGTGGGATCTGTGAGGAGTATTCCCGCATCTGTTCGTAGTTGTCCTGTACGGAGTTCATGACATGAATCTCGTGATCAGTCATGACGCTGCCTGTTTGGCGGAAATGATCAGACATCCGAGCGGAGCGATTGATGTAATCCTCCCAGGTCAGACCACTGGCGCCGAACTCACGGTATCGGCCCTCCGCGAGGGATTTCATCTGCTCGAGTGATCCGTACAGCCGCTGACCAGTCGAATAGACCTGGGAGGCCTTCTGGATCACACCGTTCACTTGTTGAACGGTGTCTAACGCGCCTGTAAGCTCGGCCGGCATCTGCTGAAGGAGATCGGTGTAGTACTGCTCGAGTTGGGTCGCGTACTGCAGCTCTTGGTTAACCGACTGCATGGCCAGCTGGACGTTATTCAGAAGCTGCGTAACTTCGGTTGCTCCTCCCGTCATTCCCCCTCCCGCCATAGCAGGAGACACAGCTGAAAGAAAAACGAAAGCTGCAAGACTCGCGTTCTTCATCTTTTCACCATCTCGCCCATCGACTTTGCTTCCCCACCGAGCCGGTTGAATTGCTCTGCGAGCTCAGAGGTCAGCGTGATAAATATCTCTGCGCCTGCCGCGACAATCGCCTTCCGCGGCAGCAGCGACGTGGCGAACCGCGCACGCTTCTCGTCGACCATGACAGTGCCGTCTGGCTGCTCCACCACATCAACACCGCCCGCGGAAAGTGTTTGGTACATTTCTCTCATGAGAAAATCGTCATGTTCGAGCGTGGCTGCATCAAGCTCCACCACTTCAAGGCCGCTCAGCTCTGCCCGCGCGATCCCTTCCTGAGAAAGCTGCGCAATCAAGATCGAGCGTCGCTTTCCGCCTGAGCGTCGGCGAATCTCAACCCATCCCTGCCGCGCTGCGGCGCGCAGCGCCGCGCGGGCGCCCACTTCAGTCGCGAGCCCCAGGACTCTTTTTGCGACCGCGACTGAGATAAATCCATGACGTGCAAGCCACTGGATCAGCAACTCTGATTTTTCATCCTGGCGTTTCTGACGGGTTGACGGCGGCATCAGGTTTGCAGTAATGGACATATCACTTCCTATTGAAAATTGATTTGAGTTGGTTTGCGATCGTTGAGCCGATTCGTTCGCCACTGCTGTTAACCGCGCGCATGCTGTTCTGCCCGGCGCTGCCGATACTGAATGCGGTTGAGTTGAATCCTCTCGTGAGCCCGGATGCGATCGACTGGACCTGCAACATTAAGTAAGCCATAAGGCCAGACAGAAGAAAGACGCCCGCGTAAATCTGAAAATTTACCAAGGGATCACCAACGGCTGCGGCAGACATGTCTGCTGCTTTCTTGATAAATCCACCCGTAGCAGCCAACATCCCAGCACCGACAATCTTGAGTACCCCCGCGCTGACCATGAACTGAAACCAACCCGTCGCCAGCCAGCTGAAGCTATTAAGCAGCAGCCATGGGAGGAAAATTGGCGCTAGCATCCAGGCCAGGTCAAACATGATCTGGCTCAAGATGTAGTTGCCGGCATAAATCAGCGCGCTCGCGAGAATCAAGAGACTAGTCAAAATCTTGAATACTGCCCCGCTCAGGGCAACCGGGACCGAGAGCAAGCCATTCATCAATCCCTGACCGCTGAAGGCGCCCGCGAACTT
This sequence comes from Thauera mechernichensis, assembly GCF_029588855.1. Lineage (NCBI taxonomy): Bacteria > Pseudomonadati > Pseudomonadota > Betaproteobacteria > Rhodocyclales > Zoogloeaceae > Thauera > Thauera mechernichensis. The sequence goes on from NZ_JARQZE010000012.1 coordinate 11,559, forward strand.
ATCCCAGGTTGAAATCTCCGGGGCTGGTGCAATCTCAGCCGCATCAAAACCCCACACGTTTAGTGCTGTGTAAAACATCCGGCCGAGCGCGGGCCCGAGCTCCGCTTCGGGCGCGATCGTTCTGGCGATTAGATCAAATCCTCCCCGGACCTCCTCTACCAACCCCGGGCTGGTCAGTGCAAATCGGACAAGGCCTGCGGAGAAAGCTGTGGTGATCAGGAGTGACACATAGCCATTAAATGACTCACCCTGCAGAAGGTGCTTTATGACACCCCATGAAATGGCGATTCCCGTGGTGGCTGCGAGCAACCACAAGCCGACATCAGTCAACAGCGAGGGATCAAATTGCGCCCGCAGTTCGTCGACAAGGCTCGGAAAAATCTGCGCCAGATCCATTATTATTTGCCGTTTGTTTTTACTGTCTGCAATTGTGCGCTCGAATTACAAACGGAGTTCCGGGACAAAACACCAGAAATGAGGTGTTTTGTGAGGTAGATAAATTCTCGCTGTTGATGTAAGTGTGGAACAAATGTGACGTGTGGATTGTGCAATCCAGCTAAGCGAAAAAAAACCCGCACGAGGCGGGTTCTTATCTAACTGGAAATCTCTCGCGATGATGTCCGCGCAGAGAAAGGCGGTGGGAATGAAGCGACGACGTTCGGACGAGACTTCGGGGACACCGAGATAGTCCTTGTCGCGTTGGCGATCCTGGGTAAAGAGCGTGGGCTTGTCCGCAAAGGCTTGAACGCTTTTGGTCGGACTCTTCAGTCGCGCCTAGGATCTAGATGCTGAAGTTGAAGGTGCGCTGCGAGGGCAGCCGCAACACATTGTCGGCCTTGAGCTTGACGCGTGCCTTGGACGCATCGCCGGCGTCATCCATAACGATGATTTCGCCGCTCTGATGTAATTCGAGCAGCGTCGCTTCTACCATGTTACGCGTTGCTGGCGTCGTGTTGATCAGCCCGAGGAAAAACTGCTCGAAGGTCATGCCATCGGCGCCCTCGAATAGCATGGCGGGAATCTGCGCCATCATGGTTTCCTTGCAGACCGTTGCTGCTACTTCACTGAAATCGAATCCCATCTGTAGTCGGTTCTCATCGTCGATCTTGCCGATGTAGCCCGTGCTGAACATGTGGAACCCAGCCTTGCCGTAGTGTGCAAAGTGGTTGTGGTGTTGCCAGTGGGTAGTCGCCATCACATCGCGCGCCTTCCAGTGCTGCGAGAGATGCAGTAGCCAGAAGTCGCCATGCCCGCGCTCGGGCCTGATGAAGAACGGCGTGTAAAACTGTGCCGAGCACTGGCTGGTCAGGCTCTGGTACAGGGAGGATTGCAACTGCACCCGCCATCGCGGCGACTGCTTGATCTCGTCCAGATCGGCAGCACACACTGACGAGCACATGCCAGTCGACAACTCGAAATCTGCGAGGTTCTTCTCGTTGAGGTAGCTGATCAGGCTGTCGATGTAGAAGGTGAGGATTACCTCGGCGTGCTTTAGTTTTGCGAAAATGTCGCGCAGACAGCTCATCGGCACGGCGGAGTAACCATACTGGTCGAGCACGAACAAGGCGCGTCCCGAACGTGGGCTGCGAGAGTGCGCCCGCTGGATAGCAGCTCCGCAGTGGTCGGCGAACTTGCCTTTGACCAGCTTGATAAGACCTTTGGCTACGCCTCCACCGTACCCCCGTTCATCGAGGACATGCCCCAGGTAGTCCAGCGCATAGCTGCAGTCATCGATGCAGATCAACTCCACATCAATCTTGATTGGCTTGCGGCGCTCCTGACGCACATTAACCAGGACCTCGGCCTCTCGAATTGCCTCAAGGATCACCAGTGGGGAGCCTGGCACCTCCTGGCCGGACTCGTTTTGGTAGAGCCCCCCTCCGCAGAAGCCATCTACTATGGTCAGCTGGATCTTGTCCTGCTGTGGCATCGACACAAGCGTCAGGAAGTAGTCGATCAGGTAGTTGCGCAGAAGCGCGTGTTTGACTTCACTGTGCCGTTTCAGCAGCGGGGGCGGGTCTCCCCAAATCCAGTCGTAATGTGGCATTGAACGGCGCGCTGAGAGCGCTCTGATGGTCCCTGCGCAGCAATGTGCCTGCGGAGCTTCTCATAATCAAGCACATTGTCGTAAAGCTCAGAAGGCGCTGACGCGATGAATGGCCGTCACCGGCATTTCGTCCCATGTCCGGCCGTTCAACTCGCGGCCGTTGGCTGCTTTTGCGCGTTTCTTGCCATCTGCTCCCCAGCCGCCCCACTGCTTGAAGAAGAAGGCCACGTCCTGCTCCTGGCACTGTTCGCGTACGGCCTCGACCCACTCCATCTTCATTGGCCGCGCCCTAGGTCCGGACTCCCCGCCAACGATGACCCAATGGATGTCGGTCAGGTTGAGTTCGCCCACATCGGAGAGTAGAGGCTCGACCGATAGGAAGCGGATGGTGGCTGGCACTTGACGGAGGTAGTCGATGCGAGGCACCCCGGAGTCGCGGTCTTCGACGGAAACGCCCAACCAGGCATTGTTCGGCACCGAGCGCGTCCGGAAATACCGAGCCATGCGCGCGGCGCGTTTGGTGAGGATCTGATACGTGTGGTGAGGTGTCTGCGCGATGACCTCAAACACCTTGTCGATGTAGTGATCCGGCACCCGATCGTGGAACAGGTCCGACATCGAGTTCACGAAATACACCGTTGGCTTCTTGCGCTTAATCGGGTCATTGAGCCGTTCTGGCAGTAGGGTCAGCGCAAATCCGTTCTCATAGCCAGGCGTGCCCATGGCGTTCAAGCGCTTGGACATGGCCTCGGCATAGCAGTGCTTACACCCCGGAGATATCTTGGTGCACCCAACGGTCGGGTTCCAAGTCTGCTCCGTCCACTCGATCTTGCTGGTTGTTGTCATCGCGATACTCCCTGCGTTGCTAGCTTAGCTTGACCCGCCTGCGACGGCTTGTAGCTCCGGATGATTCCCCTGACAACGCCGAGGATGTTCAGCGTCTCTTTGGCTCTCATGCTGGGCATGCCCCCTCCGTGTGCGGCTAGGTGTGGTTGACCACGGTCGGTTCTGTATTCCTTGATGGTGTGGCTGCCATCGATCTCGGCCACTACCACATCACCGTGGACGGCCTGCATGCTCGTCTCCACCACGGCCACATCACCGCTGAGGATCCCGGCGTCGACCATCGAGTCGCCACGCACCTTCAGGAACATGGTCTTCGACGGCCTGGCTATCAGCAACTGATCTAGCGCCTGCGCATGAACGAGATTGGTGGCATTGCCTTCACAGCCAAATCCGGCTCGCACCTCGCTATCACTGACATCGACGGTGAAGAACTCGGGGCCGGGCACGAGCCGGGCACCCACGGATTTTTCCAAATGGCCTGAGGCAATCAAGCGCTTGGTCAGTTTGAAGGCCGCGTTCTTGGCTTTGAAGCCCAGCGCCTTGGCCATTTCGCTGTACGAGGGGATGCAACCCACGCGGGCGTAGAGGTCACGGAGGCGGCGCAGATGCAGAGCGTCATTGTTGGTTCGAGCCATAACAAAATTATGGTGTCCATTCGTCCACTAATCAAGGACAAGATGCACGCAGGACGCTGTGGCGTCCTGGCGGTTGCAGGCGTGATCAGTTAGAGAACAGGTCCAGATTCCCGCTGCGGGCGATGTCGTTCCAGATGCGGTCCGGTAGGGGATGGCGCGAGAAGAAGACCAGGCGGTAAATCGAGCGCCCTTTGCCGTCGCTGATCAGCGGCATCTGCCCGCTGATCCTGAATCCCAAGGCTCCAACCGCCCTGCACCAAGCGTCGAAGAACCAGATGGGGAGTCTCGACTTGGACAGCTCGTCGATCGGTGCGGCAAGGCGCCAGCCCGGCAGCGCATCGTCAAACCGGTCCCGCTTGGGGTCCAGTTCCATGTCGATATTGCGCGTCAGGTCCATCAAGCTGAAGTGGACTGCGAAGTCCACGTACTGTAGCTTGGCAAGCCGCTCGATAATCGAGAATGACAGGAACTCTAGGTTGTAGGGATCAATGTATGCGAGCGCTAGGGCTCCAAAAGGGACAGCCTTGGCCATCTCGTCAACGGTCTGCTTGGCCGGTCCCACGAAGCTTTGTATGTTTGCGCCCGCGGCCTTAAGCCTCATTTCGTTGGCGTGGACTCGGTCGGGTTCAATGTCGCCCACGAGCAACTTTGTGAATGGTGCGCCGGAGCGTACAGACTGGCGGTAAGCCGCGACCGAACCGCCGTCCCGCGTGAAGCTCTCGCCCTCAACCTGAACGCGACCAGGACCGCAGAATGGGTCAATCAGTACCCGCTGCTTGAATTTCTTCTGCGCTTCGCGCGTGGCGTCGAGGTAGCGGGTTAAGTAGCGGTGCTTTTCATTCACTACCCAGCGCCCGACGCCGCGTCCGTGAGGTCCTCGTTCTACCGGCAGTTCGGGGTAGGGATCGGGCGATACATCGTAGGGTATCTCTGTTTTCAAGCTATCTCCCAGCACAGTGCAACCGGATGACACCGCCGCCTACCGCGGGTTGATTGCATCGAGAGTGCCATGGCCGCCAACGCTCCGCGTTCCGAAACCATCGCCAACGCGCTCTTTAATCGGCTCGATGGCCACATCTTCGTGATCCACACTCTACGCGTGCCGAGCTCCACCGACTTCGCTGAGCAATGCAAATCGTTCATGCCGTATCGCCCGGCGCGCTCGGCAAGGAGAACGTCGCGCAATAGGCCTGTCTTTCATGGGTCGGCGTGGTCGGGAAGGCCAGGCTCAGTGTTCTTGCCCGTACCATCGGCGACAAGTAGGCATTGCGCAGTGAAGCGGGTTGGCGGTTCAACAGGTCGGCCAGGGCATTCAGGGTCAGGTAGTGCCCGTCGCACACTGCGAGAACCACAGTCTTCAGCGCTTCCGAATCCATCTTCTTCTTCCCGCGGGGCTCTGCGGCCAGTTGTTCCAGGCGGTTGCGTAGAGCGGGGGACAGCACGTGCAGGTCGTTGATGACCGGCAGTGGGAGTTGATCGGTGTGCAGGTACCCGTGTTCATCCCGCTGCTGCCCGGAGTTCGGCATGCTGAGCTCGTCCAAAACTGAGGAGCTGTCGTCCAAAACTGAGGAGCTCGCCTGCAAGACTGAGGAGCTCGGACCGATAGCTGAGGAGCTCGGACCGATAGCTGAGGAGCGGGCGGCGCCGGGTAACGGGACGGGGCCGAACACATCGTCCGGCGTCGGCATGTCCTGACCGGGTAGGAAATAGACCGCACCTCGACCGCTCCCCGACGAATCGAGCATGCCCAACTGCATGAGATGCTGCAGTGTGCGGGTCAACTCTGCCGGGTGTGCCGACGACACGGTGCACAAGCGGGCGTGATTGACCGTACCCTCGCTGCCCGCGAGCGCTAGCGCGACACGCTCCTCGCCCTTGAGCCGATCGAATCTCCCCCCAAAGCGAGTGCGCAGATCGGCGATGACCGCCGGTGGGAACAGGTCGATCATCCGCAGCTCCAGCAAGGTCTGGTTGTACGGTGTCGACAATTCATACAGCTTGGGCGGATTCCAGTGCTGGGAATGCCAGCCCTGGAATATCCGCGGAATGCCGGTGCCCGCCTGTTCGCCCACGCCCACGAAGCGAAACATCTTGTGCAGGTTGCGGTTGCGGCAGTCCGGCTCGCCGCCGTGCAGCGCCACTTCCACCGGGATGCGCATCAAGCCGGGGTTGCGAAAACCGAACATGTCCGGCCGCTTGACCACCAGCACCGAGGCACGCTCCGTATAGTCGGCATGGACCAACACATTCGCCAGTGCCTCGCGCAGGGCTACATGCACAGGGGTTTCATCCTGGCGCTCGCCCTTCTCTAACTGGAACGGCACCTTCAGATCGGCGGTGAGCTTGAGATAGACCTTGCGGTAGAAGTCGTAAAGATTGCCCGACCACTTGCCATCTAGGGTCAGCCGGTCGATCCAGCGGCGCTCGGCGCGGGGCTCCGGACGCTCCTGGTAATCCAGCATGTAGTTGGGAAGTGCCTCCTGGATTGCGCTCATCTGCCCGAACATCAACAGGCCGGCCAGCGTCAGCCCGGTCTCATCGGTTTCCCGATCGCGGCGCCAGCCGCCGATCAGGCGCAGAAAAGCCGGATCGTTCTGCTCGTTCCAAGGATGGCCCGGGTCACGATTGGCAAAAACCTGCCGATAGCTGCGGAAAGTCCCCATGTCCAGATCGTCGAAGCCATAGCCACGTAGGATACGGTCATCGCGACTGTCCTCCACCTGCTCGGCCAGCATGCGTTTGACGTCCTCGTCAGGCAGCGGGTGGTCCCCTTCGTTGAGGCGGCGGTAGGTGTTGCCGTTGAACGGATTGGTGGTGAGATAGACCGGCCGCTGCTGACGCCGTGCGCGGGGGATCTCCACCACGAGCAAGGTCCTGCCGGCCACATGCCATTCGCGCACCTGCGCGTCGCTCAAGAGGTTGATGCTGACCTTCTGGCGGTTGTTCAAGTTATTGAACAGCTCGGTGCGTACCTTCTCGACATTCTCGATGCCCACCGGCTCCAACTGCCCCTGGCGCTCGCGCATGCCGAGGATGACGATGCCACCATCGGTATTGGCCATGGCGCTGTAGCTGGGCCAGAAATCCTCCGGCAGCGCGCCCTTGCCATCGCGGCCTTGGGCCAGCTTGCATTCGAGGGAGACGGATTCGCGCAGGAGGGCGAGTTCATCGAGGCTCTGAAGTTCGATCATACCGCGTCCCTCATGCCGCTTCATTTCGCATCATGTCAACGATCTGCCGAGTGACTTCGTCGCGCGGCGCGATAGGATAGCCGAACTGGCACTTGATGACGCGAAACACGTGCCCAACCCGCGCACGGGTCGAGGACATCTTGTGGGTGAAGCGCTTGTTCGCCTCGGTCTGCAGCTACATGGCATTCGTGCGGATCGTTTGTGCGGTGATTTCATATCGTTGTATGTGAACATCTCCTAGGGCGCGTGACTTGATTTCGTTCCACGACAAAGGCATGAGATAGAGGTCTCCTTGAATGCGTCATTTTAGCGGTATGCCATGCCCGTGAATCACACTACGAAACACCCCGACGGCCCTTGGGTTAACCGCAAGTCTCGTCACAAGCGGCGTCCACAGACGCCCGACTGAGGCCTCGTGCCGCTTGCGGCCCGAGGCCGATTTGTCCGGGTCTAGGCGGCCGAGCGTCGACCCGGGGGACTCTCTCGCCCCCTCAGGGGGCGTATTAGACCGGGAGGGGGTGCCGGCAAAGCCGGGGGAACCCCGCAGGGGTGCCCTGCGTGCTAGCACGCACATGATTAAATAAATGATTAAAGAAAAGGATTAGGCGCACAACAAAAAACGCCTGAAACCCTTGCCAGCGTTGCCTTTCTGTCCTGTTCGGCCCGCAGCTAGCGGGGTCGCAGGAACGGTATAGTCGGGGTCGCAGGAACGGTAAGCCGGGGTCGCAGGAACGGTATAGTCGGGGTCGCAGGAACGGTATCAACCGGCACGCGACCTAAACTTGGCAGCCTTCTTGGCCAAGTGCCGCAGTTGAGAACCCCTAGCCTTCTTCTTAACGTGCACAAGGTCGCCGCAAATGTCGTAGCTGAACCCCTCCCCGTGGGCCGCGCTGGTCTCGGCTACGGCGTCCAGCGCCTTGCGCAGCGTCTTGGCGTAGTCGCTCATCAAGGTAGCCTCGCTACCGCAAAGCCGGTGCAGCGTCTCAACCTTGAGCGGGAAAGGGTTCGCGTGGCTGGCGTAGAAGCCATGCAGCCACTGGGCCAGCGGCTGGCCGTCTAGCGCGTGGCGAACGGCCCATTCCACCTGAGTGAACTGGTCGGCAGCGAACAGCGGGCGCAGCTTGGCGTCCAGCTCGATCACCCATTGCTGCGTTTCCTCGTCCTTGGCTGCCCCGGCGATCAGGCCGCCGATGTAGCAGTAGCGGCCCTGCCGCACCTCCACGGCGTTCGCACGTAGGCGCGTGATGCGCTCGTGCAGGGTCGCCCTGTTCTTGCCGGTGTCGGTCTTGCCCATGAGCTTGAGCAGGGCGTAGGACGTGACGCGGCACTGACTGCCCAGCTCCTGAAGGCGCACGGCGTGCAGCACGCTTTCCCACACATCGAGGTCGCCTTGGTCGAGGCGCTCGCCCGTGTACCGGATCTCGATGCCATCGAGCGCGGCGAGCTGCTCGGCCTTGAGGTAGCGCCGCCGCCCCTTGCGGATCGCACCGAACAGGGCCGACCGCAGGAAGCCGTTCGGCACCGCCCGGACAGGCTCCGGCCATAGCGGGAGCTGCGCATTGGGCTTCGGCACTGAAGAAACGGCCCTTCCAGCCAGATCTCGTTGCCTACGCCGCTGACGTGTGGCCTCTATGTTCTGCAGCATCACGGCCAGCGGGATCATTGCTGGCCCTCCCCCGCCTTACGGCGGCGAAGCTCGCTGACCGTGACCCCCTTTCGCCTAGCCTCCACCTCCTCCCGCTTGGTCGCTCTCCCTTTCCTAATTTCAGCCGCGTTGAATGCGGGGCGGGGGGGAACATGTCGCTGACTCGTGAGCCAGCATGTCAGAACACCAACATCGTAAAAAACCCGGCGGCCAACCTTGAGAAATGGGATCCCAAGGCGACCGCTGCACCTGTCATGCCGCAGAGTCTGCTCCGAAAGCCGCAAGAAAGCCGCAGCCTCGAGAGAAGTCAGTAAAGATGCCATCGCCGCGTCTCCACGGCGGGCAGCTCGCCAAGAAACGGCGTGAGCGCTGACCCTCAGCGCGCTCGAAGTGTAAAAGAGAGGATCTGAAAAAGTGCGAAGAGAACCGCGGCTGCCGCCCAGAATGGGCGCGGCCCGTCGTGCCAGCGGAGCGCTGGCTTGCGGATTCGTTGGCGCTGTAAGGCGCCGATTTTGATAGGCTCGCCCAGGCGCAAGAAGCGCTGCGACGTGAAGTCGCTGCCAGCTGGTTCAATTGTGCCTGTTTGTTCCCACATGTCAAGCTGAGCCCATCCGCAGTGTTGGCACATTGCTGGCACAGTGAGCCACGAAGACACTGAGGAACAGGGGGGAACAAGCAGGAACAACGCAGAACAAAAAAACCGCCTAAGCGGCGGTTTTTTAAGAGGAAGTATCGGGACTTCCTCAAGAATTACTGGTCGGGGAAAGAGGATTCGAACCTCCGGCCCCTGCGTCCCGAACGCAGTGCTCTACCAGGCTGAGCTATTCCCCGACACTTTCACTCGCTGCCTTGCGAAGCCCACTAATATATCAGTGATTTCGCCTAACTGCAAAGTCCGATAATTGTAGCAGCGCATCCTTGAAAATGGAAGGGGGAAGTGTCGATATTGCGTCTATGGCCAGCTGCGCCTCTGCCGCAGCGTAACGACGCGTCTCTTCCAGCGCACAGGTGTCCTTGATTGCCGCCAGCACGGCAGCAAAGTCATCGCGACCGCCATTCTCGATCGCACTGCGGACCAGCGCGGCCTGCTCGGGACTGCCCTTCTGCATGACGTGAATGAGCGGCAGGGTCGGCTTGCCCTCGGCGAGATCGTCGCCCAGATGCTTGCCGGTGTCGACTTCGTCGGCCGAGTAGTCGAGCACATCGTCAATGAGCTGGAAAGCCGTTCCCAGATGCATGCCAAAGGCTGCAAGACGTTCCTCGAGGGCGCTGTCGGCGCCCCCCAGGATGCCGCCGAGGCGCGCAGCCGCTTCGAACAGCTTGGCGGTCTTGTAGCGGATCACGCGCAGATAATCGTCGATGACGACATCTGCGTTGTTACAGTTCAGGAGCTGCAACACCTCGCCTTCGGCAATCACGTTGGTCGCATCGGCCAGCACGCGCATCACGCGCATGTTGTCCACCCCGACCATCATCTGAAAGGCGCGCGAGTAGAGAAAGTCGCCCACAAGCACCGAGGCCGCATTGCCGAACATCGCATTGGCCGTCTTGTTGCCACGCCGCAGGTCGGACTCGTCGACCACGTCATCGTGCAGCAAGGTCGCGGTATGAATGAACTCAACCACCGCAGCAAGCTCATGGTGCTGCGTGCCCTTGTAACCCATGGCGCCCGCGGTGAACAGGACCAGTGCCGGACGCAAGCGCTTGCCGCCGCTGTGGATGATGTACTCCGCCACCTGACGGATCAGGACGACATCGGAGTAGAGACGATCGCGAATGACGGCGTCGACTGCCTGCATGTCGGCGGCGATCGGCGCGAATAGCTGCTTGACGGACAAGGCGGACACGCTCGCGAAAAAAGCGGGATGTTAGGCGCCGCGCGCGCGCGGCGTCAAGCCGACCAGCCGGGAGCGAAACCTGCTTCCGGCTGGTCGCAAGTGCCCGTACCCGCAGGCAATATCCACAAGCGCTACTGGCCGCCCTGCGCCCGCATGACGGCGTTATCGAGCGCCTCCTTGGCGGCCTTCTCGTCCGCCCATACACCGGCCAGTTCCTCGTCGAGGATACGACGCACCTTGCTGCGCTCGACCGCAGGCTGAGCGGAAGACTGCGGCGTTGCCGGCTTGTTGGTGAGCTGCTCGACCGCAACGCGGACGTTGTCGAGGTCATCACCGAGCAGTTCGCTCGTCGACGCCAGCAGGCCGGCACGATTGAGCGGCAGATAGCCCGTCTCGCGCTGCCACGCGACCTGGTTCTCAGGCTGCAGCCAGAAGGCCACGAAGCGTGCGACCGCCTTGTATTCGGTCGGCTTCTTGCCCGCCGAGACCCACAGTGCAGGGCCGTCGGCAACGGTGTTCTGCGGCGCACCGGGGAAGTCGTCGTAATACGGCAGACGGACGACACCGACATCGACCTGACCACTGCGCCGGAAGTCCACCCAGCTTGCCGAGGGGGCGGCAATCACCGCGCAGTCACCACTGGCAAAGCGGCGCTCGGACTCTGCCTGCTGATCGAACACATGCAGATAGCGGGCACGCGTCCAGCTCGCCATCATCGCCACATGCTTGACCTGGAACATGCCGTTGAAACTGGGCACGACGCGCTTGTCACGCATTGCGGCCACGGGCTCGTTGTGCCACGCACTGAGATTCTCCACCATCACCCGGCCCGGCTCCGACACGGTGTAGGGGCAGGTATGGCCGGCATCGGCCAGGCGCCCCAGTGTCTCCTGAAGGTCGAACCAGGTGGAGATGGCCGTCGTCTCGGGGTTCATGCCGGCGCGCCGCAAGGCATCGCGGTTGAGGAAGAGCACCGGCGTGGACAGTCCGATCGGCAAGGCCAGCAGACGCCCCTGGGCATCGACAGGCGTACGCGTCATCATCGCCGGCGGGCGCACGGCCTGCAGCGCCACGCCGCTCTCGCGCATGAGCGCATGCAAGGGCTTGAAGCGCGGCTTGCCGGAGACGAACTCCTCCTCGTCATCGCCTTCGAGAATCATCATGTGCGGATTGCCGGCACGCCAATCGACGTCGCTGAGCACGACCCGCACGTCCTTGGACTGGGCATTGAAGCGCTCGACCAGGTCGGCCAGCGCGCCGACCCGGCTCTCGGGCAGGCGATGATGAAGCTCCACTTGCAGAGGGGCCGCGGCCTGCGCCGGAAGCGCGCACGCGACGGTGACGAAAAGGCTGGCGGCCAGAGGGCCGAATGAACCACGAAAACGCTTCATATACATATACTTGACACACAGGACGAGAAGCCCGGACCGACGGCCCGCAAGCACGCGGATTATAGTGTTGCCAGCGCGTCAAGCGGGTGCCCCCGGATGTAACATGCGGGGCCGGCATCAAGTATCCGACGCGCCTGCCGATAAGCACTCAACGCCCTACCCTGCAGCCCACTCCGATCGCCCCGACCATGCACCGTCGCACCCTGCCCAAGCTCCTGCCCACCCTTGCGCTGCTCGCGTTGCTGCCGCTTGCGACGGGATGCGATCAGATCGCCGAACTGCTCGAACTGCCCAACCCGGAGCGCGATGCGGCACGGATGGAAGCGGAAGGACGCGCCATTGGCAGCGGCTGCCGACATTCCGGCCGCTCACTGGAGGACTGCTACACACTCAACCCCTCGGCCGACAAGGCCGCGGTGTTTGCCGGCTGGCGCGACATGAACGACTACATGCTGGAACGCAAGCTCGAGGTCGTGCCGGCCCAACTCACCCAGCTCCCGACCCTGCCAGGCACGCCCGCGGCAGCCGATCCGTCCGCAGCCACGGCGTCCCCGGCAGCGGGCAGCCCCGCTCAGCCCCCCGCACAGGCACCGGCCACGCGCTGAGGCCGCTGGACGCAGGCACGCGTCACGCGGCTCGGCACTCAGGGCGCAGGACTGCCATGCACCGCATGCAGTGTCTCGACCTTGGCCAGCACCTCCGGCGGCAGGGCGAGATCCCAGGCGGCGACGTTCTCCTGCAGCTGTGACAGGGTAGTGGCGCCGATGATGGTGCTGGTGACGCACCAGCGCGTGTAGACGAAGGCGAGCGCGAGCTGGGTCAGGCTCAAGCCGTACTCGCCCGCCAGGCGGGCATAGGCCTGCACGGCGCCGCCCACTCCGGGCTTTGCATAACGTGCGCCGAAGCTCTCGAACAGGGTCAGGCGTCCGCGTGCCGCCGGATCCTGGAGGTACTTGCCGGACAAGTGACCGAACGCCAGCGGCGAGTATGCGAGCAAGCCCACCCGTTCCCGGAAGCCAATCTCGCTGAGCCCGAACTCATACGTGCGATTGAGCAGACTGTAGGCGTTCTGCAAGCTCACCACGCGCGGCAGATCGAACTCACGCGCATGGCGCAGGAACTCCATCACCCCCCACGGCGACTCGTTCGACAGGCCAACCTGGCGCACCTTGCCCTCCGCGACCAGCTCGGCGAGCACCTCGAGCTGGCTGCGGATGGGCGTGCTCTCACGCTCGCGTGCCGGATCGAACAAGCCCTGCCCGAACAGAGGCTGATTGCGCGCCGGCCAATGCAGCTGATAGAGGTCGATATAGTCCGTGCGCAGGCGACGCAGACTCCCTTCTACCGCTGCGCGGATGTTCGCGCGATCAAGTGCGAGCGGGCCGCCGCGGATCCAGTCCACGCTGCGCGCCGGCCCAGCCACCTTGGTCGCGATCACCAGCTTTTCGCGCGCCTGGCGTGCCAGCCAGCTGCCGACGATCGATTCGCTTGCACCGCTGGTTTCGGCGCGCGCCGGCACCGGATACATCTCGGCCACATCGATGAAGTTGATCCCGTGCGCCAAAGCATAGTCGAGCTGCTCATGCGCCTCGGCCTCGCTGTTCTGCTCGCCGAAGGTCATCGTACCCAGGCAGATCGCCGACACCCGCGTTCCATTGTCGCCCAAGGGCCGGTAAACCATCTCGCGCATCTTCATGTTCTCCTGTCGTTTCCAAACCCGTTACTACACGACCAAAAGCGGCGGGCTCGCCACCGAGGCCGCGGCGGCTTATCATCGGGACCTCGGCCCATGCTGCGCCCCGCCCCGGCATGCAAGCTTCGGGCCCCATCATACTTCAGCGCCTGCGCGCCCTCGCCCAATGAACCAGCACACCCCCGCCGCCGGCCTGCTCTGCGCCGGCCTCATCGGCTATTGCCGCGCCGGCTTCGAAAAGGAGCTGGCAGCCGAGCTAGACGACCTCGCCGCCGAGGCCGGACTCATCGGCTACGTGCGCGCCGAGCCCAATTCCGGTTTCGTCGTATACGAAACCTTCGAGCCGACGCCGCTCGGCAACTTCGGTAACGCTACCGACTGGCAACGCGCCACCTTCGCCCGTCAGCTGCTGCCCTGGTTTGCACGCGTCGAAGGCCTGCCCGAGCGCGACCGCGCCACCCCGATCGTCGATGCGGTCAAGGCCTCGGGCCAGCGTTTCTCCGGCGTCATGCTGGAAACCCCGGACACCGACGAGGCCAAGCAGCGCTCCGGCTTCTGCAAGCGCTTTACCGAACCGCTCGCCAAGGCCCTCGAGAAGGCCGGCTGCCTGCGCACCAGCCGCGCCGGCCTGCCGGTGCTCCATGTGCTGTTCTCGGACGCCACCACCGCCTGGCTCGGTGCCGGCCAGCCCGGCCAGTGCTCGACCTGGCCGATGGGCATCCCGCGCCTGCGCATGCCCTCGAGCGCCCCCAGCCGCTCGACCATGAAGCTGGCCGAAGCATTCATGGTGCTGCTCGACGACCACGAGCGCGACAACATGCTGCGCGCCGGCCAGCGCGCGGTAGACCTGGGCGCCGCCCCTGGGGGCTGGACCTGGCAACTCGTACAGCGCGGGCTGCGCGTCACCGCCATCGACAACGGCCCGCTGCGCGACACCGTGATGGCAACCGAGATGGTCGAGCACCTGCGTGCCGACGGCTTTACCTGGCGCCCGCACCGACCTGTGGACTGGCTGGTGTGCGACATGGTCGAGCAGCCCAGCCGCATCGCCTCACTGATGGCGGAGTGGGTCGCCACCGGCCGCTGCCGCTACGCCGTCTTCAACCTCAAGCTGCCGATGAAGCGCCGCGTCGAGGCCGTCGAACAGTGCCGCGAGCTCATCCGCAAGCGGCTCAACAGCGTCGGCCCGTTCGATCTGCGCATCAAGCACCTCTACCACGACCGCGAGGAAGTCACCGCCTTCCTGATGCTCAAGAAGTAGGTGGCGACAGGCCCGGGATGACGAAAGGCCCGCGGCTTGCGCCGCCCCTGCCGCGAACCGTGGCGCGCTTCACCCTCTGTGGTGCGGCGCGAGCCACGAGCTTCCGAAGGCGGTCATGCCTGTGCATCCGCAAGGCAAGCGACACTTGATGCAATTGCCCTCGACGCGAAGCCCCTGTGCGGTAAACGATTTTTCGCGCCGTGTATAATCCGGCCTTTACCAATCCGGCAGTCGCGCGCACGTTTGCAGCGGGGCTGCACTCTCCGCAAAGGCGCCCATGAGTTTCGCCGATCTCGGCCTCATTCCCGAACTGCTGCAAGCCGTCACCGACGCCGGCTACACCGAACCCACGCCCATCCAGCGCCAGGCCATCCCGATCGTGATCGCTGGTCACGACGTCATGGGCGGCGCCCAGACGGGCACCGGCAAGACGGCCGGCTTCACCCTGCCGCTGCTGCACCGCATCGCCCGCCACGCCAACACCAGCACCTCGCCCGCCCGCCACCAGACGCGCGCGCTCATCCTCGCCCCGACCCGCGAGTTGGCGATGCAGGTATTCGAGTCGGTCAAGACCTACAGCAAGCACCTGCCGCTACGCTCGATATGCGTCTATGGCGGCGTCGACATCCGCCCCCAGCAGGCCGAACTGCGCCGCGGCATCGAGGTCGTCATCGCCACCCCCGGCCGGCTCCTCGACCACATCGAGCAAAAGTCGATCAATCTGTCCCAGGTCGAAGTGCTGGTGCTCGACGAAGCCGATCGCATGCTCGACATGGGCTTCATCCCCGACATCAAGCGCATCCTCTCCCTGCTGCCTGCACAGCGCCAGAGCCTGCTGTTCTCGGCCACCTTCTCGGACGAGATCAAGAAGCTCGCCGACCAGATGCTGAAGAACCCGCAGCTGATCGAGGTCGCGCGCCGCAACATGGTGTCGGAGACCATCACCCATGTGGTGCACCCGGTGTCCTCGGGCATGAAGCGCAACCTGCTCGCCCACCTGCTGCGCCACAAGCCCGACACCCAGGCCCTGGTCTTCGTCGACACCAAGCTGCTGTGCGGTCGCCTGGCCCACTTCCTGGAGCGCAGCGGCATCTCGGCTGACGCCATCCATGGCGACAAGGGCCAGCAGCAGCGCACCGAGACCCTGGAGGCATTCAAGTCGGGCAAGCTGCGCGTGCTCGTCGCCACCGACGTCGCCGCACGTGGCCTTGACATCGACGAGTTGCCCTTCGTGATCAACTTCGAGCTTCCGCACACCGCCGAAGACTACGTGCACCGCATCGGTCGCACCGGCCGCGCCGGTCACCAGGGCAACGCAATCTCGCTCGTCAGCGCAGAAGAGAAGCACTGGCTGGCCGAGATCCAGAAGCTGATCAAGCTCGAGATTCCCCAGGAGATCGTACCCGGCTTTGACCCCGACCCGGACTTCCACGAGGCCGGCTCACGCGGCCAACGCGGTCGACGCAATCCAGGGAGTGCACGTGGTGGCGACGAGGCAGCACACGACATCGCGCCCCCCCGCACGCTGGACAAGCGCCGGGACGGTGACCGCGAACGCAGCCGCGACGACACGCGTCACCAAGCGCGCCGCGGACGGTCGACGATCGCTGCCGACGGTTTCGACTTCAGCAAGCCTTATGAACCCGCCAGTGGCGTCGGCACCGGCATCATCGAGGCGGCTTCCACGCTCACGACCACAGGCGAAGCCGACCCGCTGCGTCGGCCGAAACGGCCGATCGCGGTGCTCCTGGGCGGCTTGGGCAAAAAATAGCCCCCACAGCGCGGCCTTTTCCGGTCACGGCTCGGACACAGCATCAAGTATCCTGCAGGTCGTGCCGTAAAGGCAGGAAACCTCAACGCTGAAGCCGCCCGTGAATCCATCTGGACGCCCCCCGGGCACGCCCCCCAAACCGGGCCTGCCCACTACGACTGAAGCTTTCGTTCCCGACCTCTCGGAGGGCGCCGAGACCGGCGTCTACCTCGCCCTGCTCGAGTTGCTCGACGAAGGCCTCGTCATTACCGGCGATGAGGTCGTGCTCGATGCCAACAGCGCCGCCTGCACCCTACTGGGGCGAGACTATCGCCAGGTTGCAGGCCGCCCGCTCGCCGAACTGTTTCCAAGTGAAGAGGCCTTCCTGGCCGCACGCGCACGCGTGCTCATCCAGGGCGAAAAGCGCGGCACACTCGCCTTCGCGCTGCCCGGCGGTGGCGAGCGCGTTCTCGAGTTCATCGCGGCCCCCCGGCTGCGACCGGGCATCCACGCCATCATCCTGAGCGCGCCCGCGCAGCCCGGCGCAGCCGTGGAATCCAGGAGCCGCAAGGCGATACAGCCAACACGCGGTGCCTCTGCGGCAAGCGAAGGCAGCGCCGACTTCCGGGCCATGTACCTGGCCTGCCACGACCTGCTCACCGGCCTGCCCAATCGACGCCTGCTCGAAGCGCGCTTCGACGACAGCGCCGCCCGCGTGCGGGCCCAGCACGGCACCATGGCGCTGGTGCGCATCGACATCGACGGCTTCAAGGCCGTCAACCGTGCACACGGCGACCATATCGGCGATGCCGCCCTGCAGCATCTCGCACATCGCCTGAAGGAAGCGGCAGGACAGACGGCGATCGTCGCACGCGAGCGCAGCGACAGCTTCCTGGTACTGCTCCCGGAGATCGACCTGCCGAGCCAGGCAGCGCGCGTTGCCAGCACCCTGGTCGCCAGCGTCGCACAGCCCCTGCTCGTTGGCGTCTGCAGTCTCGCGCTCACCGCCAGCGCCGGGGTCGCGCTCTTCCCGCAGGACGGGCGCGACCTCGACACCCTGCTCCGCCACTCCAGGCTTGCCCTGCAGCAAGCTCGCCGACTGGGCGGCAACAACCATCAGCATTACGACGTCCTCGCCGACGACCCAGGGTTCGATGACGCCTATCTGGAGAGCGGACTGCGCGACGCGCTCGAGCAGCATCAGTTGCTGCTGCACTTTCAGCCCCTGGTCGATGCACGTACCGGCATCGTCCAGGCAGGCGAAGCCCTGCTGCGCTGGCAGCACCCCGAACTCGGCCTGCTGCCCTTCCGACGCTTCATCGGCGCGATCGGCGACCCGGTCCTGCTCGCTCGCCTGGGCGACTGGGTCCTGCGTACGGCTTGCCGACTGGCCCATGACTGGCCAGCGGTCGCGGGGGGCAGGCCGCCGCGCCTCACGGTGAACGTCGGTCTCGAGCAATTGATCCACGGCGACTTCGCCGAACGCGTTGCGGTCACCTTGCGCGCAACCGGCCTGTCCGCCGATCGGCTCGAACTCGATCTCGACGAAAAGATCCTGGAAGAACAGGGCTCCGAGCTGAGCGCAACCCTGGACCGCCTGAGCGAGATCGGTATCCGCCTTGCAGTTGATGACTTCGGGCGCGGCCTGTCTTCGATACCCCGTTTGCGCCGCTACCCGGTGAAGGCCCTGAAACTGGACCCTGCCCTCGTCCGCGGCGTAGGCAAGGACGAAGATAGCGAGGCCGTCGTCGAGGCCGTGGGCAGCCTGGCGACCACGCTCGGGCTCGAGATCTACGCCCGCGGCGTCGAAGACCCTGGGCAGCAAGCCTTCCTCTGCGCCCTCGGCTGCCAACTGCAGCAGGGCCCGCTGTTCGGCCGCCCGCTCCGCGCAGAAGAGTTCGCCGCTTTCCTGGCCAGCGCCGCTCAGTAGTCGAGCAGCGTGGTGCAGGTTTCCTCGCGCCCGGTGAGCTGACTGAAGCGCTGCAAGCGGGCACGCACGAATTCGTCTGACACGCGGCGATCGGCGCAGTAATCCCGCAGCCGCATGGCGTGCGCCACGTTCTGCATGCGCGCCACCGTGTCGGCCAGCGCCGGGAATGGGTAGCCCGCGGTGCTGCGCCACTCGGGCGGCTCGCGCCCGTCGGCGCCTTGATTCGCTGTTTCTGCCCCCTCCGGAGTCCCATCGACGGCAGCGTCATCGATGCCGGCAGCACCGTCGGCCTGGGCATGTACCTGCCCAGCGGCAAGCATCAGAATCATCGACATCAACAGAGGCAAGAAACGCATCGGGCCGCTCCCGGGAACACATGGTTCCGGTAACGGCCCGATGCCAGTCAGACTTGAGCACCCCGCCGCAAACTGGCGGCGGGGCAGAACGCGTCAGACCTCCAGCGCCTTCACGTGCTGGATCACTTCACCGATGGCTTCCTGCGCGCTGCCGTAGAGCATGCGGCAGTTATCCTTGTAGAACAGGGCATTCTCGATACCCGAGTAGCCGGCACCCTTGCCGCGCTTGACCACGATGACGTTCTGCGCCATGTCGGCATTCAGGATCGGCATGCCGTAGATCGGGCTCGACTTGTCGGTGCGCGCCACCGGGTTCACCACGTCGTTGGCGCCGATCACCAGCGCCACGTCCGCCTGCGCGAAGTCGGCGTTGATCTCGTCGAGGTCGAAGATCTTGTCGTAGGGCACGCCGGCCTCGGCCAGCAGCACGTTCATGTGGCCCGGCATGCGGCCCGCGACCGGATGGATCGCGAACACCACCTCGACGCCGCCCTCCTCGAGCAGCTGCGCCATCTCCCACACCTTGTGCTGGGCGCCGGCCACCGCCATGCCGTAGCCCGGCACGATGATGACCTTCTGGCCGTAGCGCATCAGTGCCGCCGCGTCCATCGACGACAGTTCGCGCATCGTGCCTTCGACCGCCTCGCCACCTTCGGCCGCCGCACCGGTGAGCGGAGTGAAGATGATGTTCTTGATCGGGCGGTTCATCGCCTTGGCCATGAGCTGGGTGAGCAGCATGCCCGAGGCGCCGACCACGATACCGGCCACGATGAGCGCCGGGTTGCCGATCACGAAGCCCTTGAAGCCCACCGCCAGGCCGGTGAAGGCGTTCAGCAGCGAGATCACCACCGGCATGTCGGCGCCGCCGATCGGCATCACCAGCACCACGCCGAGCGCCAGCGCGAGCACGAAGAACAGGAAGATCTCGAAGCCGCCGGGCGAATCGGAGTAGGCCACGGTCAGGCCCACGCCGAAGGTCAGCAAGGTCAGGAAGAAGTTCACGTTGTTCTGCTGCGGCAGGCGGATCGCCTTGTTCATCAGGCCCTGCAGCTTGGCAAAGGCCACGCACGAGCCGGAGAAGGCGACCGCACCGATGATCGCGCCCAGCGCAAGCAGGGTCGAGGTGATGGCGTCGTGCTGCACGCCGCGCACCAGCTCGATCGCGGCGATGCCCGCCGCCGCGCCGCCGCCCATGCCGTTGTAGATAGCGACCATCTGCGGCATGTCGGTCATCTTGACGATCTTGCCGCTGTACCAGGCGGCACCGCCACCGAGCACGATCGCCAGCACCATCAGGCCAACGTTGTTAAGGCCGGGCATGAAGAAGGTCACCACGGTCGCGCCGACCATGGCGAAGCCCGCCCACACGATGCCCTTGCGCGCCGTCACCGGCGAGGCCATGGCCTTGAGGCCGAGGATGAAGACCACGGCGACGATGAAGTACGCCATGCTCACGAACCAGTTAGACGTCATTTGGCACCCCCTTCCTTGCGGCCGCCGGCCTTGAACATGCCCAGCATGCGCTCGGTGACGATGTAGCCACCGGCGGCATTGGCCGCACCGAGGAACACGGCGAAGAAGCCGATCACCAGCTGCACCGGGTCTTCCGGGTCGGCGTGACCGAGCGCGACCATGGCGCCGATCAGCACGACACCGTGCACGAAGTTGGACCCCGACATCAGCGGGGTATGCAGGATCACCGGCACGCGCGAAATCACCTCGTATCCGGTGAACGCGGCCAGCGCGAAGATGTACAGCGCGGTAAAGCCATCCATGGCGTGTCCTCCTTACAGGCCCAGCGCGGCCTTGACGCCGGCGTGGCGAAGCTCGCCCGCATGCGTCAGGCAGCTGCCTGAGAGCACCTCGTCCTGCCAGTCGAGCGCAAGTGCGCCGTCCTTGACGAAGGGCGAGATGAAATTGAACAGGTTCTTGGCGATCATCTCGGACGCATGCACCGGCATGCGGCTGGGAATGTTGGTGGGGCCGATCACGAGCACGTCGTTGATCCACACCTTCTCGCCGGCGACCGTGCCCTCGACGTTGCCGCCGGTCTCGGCCGCCATGTCGACGACCACGGCGCCCGGCTTCATGCGCGCGATCATGTCGGCGGTAATGATCTTGGGTGCTTTCTTGCCCGGGATCGCCGCGGTGGTGATGAGTGCGTCGCACTGCGCCACGGCCTTGGCCAGGCGTTCGGCCTGCTTGGCCTTTTCCTCGTCGGTGAGTTCGCGCGCATAACCGCCCGTACCCGCAGCCGACACGCCGGTGTCGACGAACTTGGCGCCGAGCGACTCGATCTGTTCGCGCGTCTCGGGACGCACGTCATAGGCCTCGACCATGGCACCGATGCGGCGCGCAGTGGCGATCGCCTGCAGACCGGCCACGCCGGCGCCGATCACCAGTACCTTGGCCGGGCGGATGGAGCCGGCGGCGTAGGTCAGCATGGGGAAGAACTTGGGCGAGTGGTCAGCGGCGATCAGCGCGCACTCGTAGCCGGCGACCGCCCCCTGGCTCGACAGGATGTCCATGCTCTGCGCGCGCGAGATGCGCGGCAGCAGCTCGAGCGCAAACGCGCTGATCTGGCCGTCGATGAGCTGTTGCGCACGCTCGGCGCTCGCCCACGGCTGCAGCATGCCGCACAGCACGCTGCCCGGCTTCATGGCACCGATGATGGCGGCCGGCGGGGCCTGCACGCACAGCACCACGTCGGCCGCGGCAGCAACCGCTTCTGCGCTATCGACGAAGCTCACATCGGCAAAATCGGTATCGCGGAAGTGCGCGGCCTTGCCCGCCTCCTTCTGCATCACCACCTGGGCGCCAAGGCCCTGATACTTCTTGACCACATCCGGCACGACGGACAGGCGTCGCTCGCCGGGATGGGTCTCCGCTAGCACTCCGATGACCAGAGGCATGGGCGTAGTCCTCCCTGTAGAACAGTATGAAATTGCAATCGAAAGACGCGTCGGCCGCCCTATTGTTGATCTCTCCCTGCCCCGCGCTCAAGGCGCATGGGGCCGACACGAAAGCCATATTAACGGCATTCGCGGCCTATGCAATCATCCAAATGCACCAGAAGGGGGAGCGGGCCCCGCGCTCGCAGCGCGGCAAGGCCCTGCAATGGGTCAGCGCAGCGGCGGCAGCGCGCTCTTGGGCGCGGCAGGAACGAGCTTGATGATGGCAAGCGAGATGTTGTCGCCGCTGCCGCAGGCGCGCTGGCGCGCAAGCGCGATCAGGCGCTCCGCCGCCGCCCGCGGCGCCAGCTCCTGCAGCGTCGAAGCGAGCTCGGTATCGCTGAAGTAGGCCCACAGACCATCGGAGCACAGCAGGAAACAGTCGCCGGCAACGGGCGCCTCTTCGCTGCCGTACTCGATGCGCGGTTCGCGCTCGCTGCCAAGGCAGGCGAGCAGCACGTTGCGCTGAGGATGGTTGAGGGCGCCGGCTTCGTCCAGGCGCCCCTTGCGCTGCAGCTCGCCCACCAGCGAGTGGTCTGCGCTGCGCGACACCGTGCGTACGCCGCGGAAATGGTAGATGCGCGAGTCACCGCAGTGCGCCCAGTACGCCTTGCCTTGCTGGAGCATGAAGACAACGGCTGTGCTGTGCGGATCCTGCTCGCTGGTGAAGCGGGTGAGCTTGATGACCGTGTGCGCCTCGTCGATCACGCTGCCGAGCAGGTGCTGGGGGGTTTCGTGCAGGGGCGCGTAGGCCTCGAAGTTCTGCCGTGCGCGCAACAGCACCTGCTCGGCGGCCATGGCACCACCGCTGTGCCCCCCCATGCCGTCGGCGAGCACGGCCATCATCATGCCGGGCCTGGTCGGATGCCCGAAAAGGCCCACGCGGTCCTGTTGTTCCTTGCGGTCGCCCGTGTGCATGGCGACGCAGGTCTCGGCGGTGAATGACATCGAAGAAGATGCAGCCCAAGGCATGGTGACGAAGCATCATAGCAAGGGCGCCGGCAGGGCGGCAGAGGCGGCACGCGGTCAACCAGACCGGGCGACCTGCGGCGGCGTGATTTATTTCACGTTCAGCCGCCAACGCCTGGCTCACGCCCGGCCAGGCAATCGTCGACAAGCTCGACCCAGTGCCGCACCGGCGTCCCTGTCCCGCCCTGAAGGTGGGATATGCAGCCGATGTTGGCCGAAGCGATCAGCCCCGCGCCACCTGCCTGCAGCGCATCGAGCTTGTCGTCGCGCAAACGCGTCGACAGCTCGGGCTGAAGCAGGGAATAGGTGCCCGCCGAACCGCAGCACAGGTGAGCGTCACGCACGGGAGTCAGCTCGAAGCCGGCCGACGCCAGCAAGCGCTCCACGGTGCCGCGGATGCGCTGCCCATGCTGCAGCGTGCAGGGCGCATGCCAGGCCAGGCGACGCCGCGGCAGCGCGCGCGCGCCGAGCGCAGCAACAAGCGCATCGGCCTCGGCGGCCACGACCTCGGCGATGTCGCGCGTCAGCTCGCTCACCCGCGCGGCCTTGTCGGCATATGCGGGGTCGTGCTGCAGCAGATGCCCGTAGTCGCGCACCTGGACCCCGCAGCCGGAAGCGGTCATCACGATGGCTTCGATCGCGCCGGACTCGATGGCAGGCCACCAGGCGTCGATGTTGCGTCGCGCATCGTCGCGCGCGCCCTCCTGGTCATGGAGGTGGAAGCGCACCGCGCCGCAGCAGCCGGCGCCTGGCGCCTCGGACATCGATACCCCCACGGCGTCGAGCACGCGCGCCGCCGCCGCGTTGATGGAAGGCGCCATCGAGGGCTGCGCACACCCCGCCAGCGCGAGCACCCGCCGAGCGTGGCGGGCCGCCGGCCATGCCCCCGCCGGGCGCGGCACCATGACCTTGGCCTTGAGCGTGGCCGGCAGCAGCCCGCGCATCGCCTGGCCAAGCTTCATCGCCGCGCCGAACAGACGCGGACGCGGCACGAACTCGCGCAGCACCCAGCGTGTCATCGCCGCGCCGCCGCGCTGCGGCACGCGCTCGTTGACCATGTGGCGGCCGATGTCGAGCAAGCGGCTGTAATGCACGCCCGACGGACAGGTGGACTCACAGGATCGGCAAGTGAGGCAGCGGTCGAGGTGCAGGCGGGTCTTCTCCGTGACCTCAGCCCCTTCGAGCATCTGCTTGATCAGGTAGATGCGCCCGCGCGGTCCGTCGAGCTCGTCGCCGAGCAATTGATAGGTCGGACAGGTCGCGGTGCAGAAACCGCAATGCACACACTTGCGCAGGATCTCCTCGGCCTCGGCACCCTCGGGGGTGCCGCGCACGAA
Organism: Thauera mechernichensis; assembly: GCF_029588855.1. Lineage (NCBI taxonomy): Bacteria > Pseudomonadati > Pseudomonadota > Betaproteobacteria > Rhodocyclales > Zoogloeaceae > Thauera > Thauera mechernichensis. Next base: position 35,399 of record NZ_JARQZE010000012.1, read on the forward strand.
ATCGGCGAGTTGGGTCTGCATGCTTCAGAACTCCGCGTAAAGACGGCCGGGGTTGAGGATGCCGGCAGGATCGAAGGCCTTCTTGAGGCGATGGTGCAAGGTCGCGACGGACGCGGCGAGCGGATGAAACACCGCGCCGCGGCGATCGCCACCGCGGAAACAGGTGGCATGGCCACCCACGGCCGCAGCACGGGCGCGCACGACTGCGGCATCGGCCGTCCCTGCCAGCCAGCGCACACCGCCACCCCACTCCATCACCTGACGCCCGGGCAGGCCGAGCGCGGGCGCCGTGGTCGGCACGGCCAGGCGCCACAAGGACTCGCCCGGCGCCAACGCGAACGCGTCGTGGGCGTGCTCGCGCACCGACTGCCACAGCGCGGCGGCCGTTGCATCGTCGATGCGCTCGCCACCCAGGCGCGCACAGGCAGCGCGCACGGCGGCATCCGCCCCCGACAGGCGCAGGTGCAGGACACCGGCCTGCCAGAGCGTGGCCGACACCGGCAGGGGCTGTCCGCCCCACGCATTCATGCGCTCGATCGCCCCAGCCTCGTCCATCTCGAAACGCAGCGTCGCCTCGGCTACCGGCCGCGGCAGCACCTTCAGCGAGACCTCGAGCACGATGCCGAGGGTGCCGAGGCTGCCGGCAACGAGCCGCGACACGTCATAGCCGGCGACGTTCTTCATCACCTGGCCGCCAAACGAAAGCAGTTCGCCACGACCATCGAGCATCTTCACGCCGAGGACGAAATCGCGCACTGCGCCCTGGCTCATGCGCCGCGGCCCCGCCAGCCCCGCCGCCACACAGCCGGCGACCGTCGCGGCCGGACCGAAGTGGGGCGGCTCGAAGGCGAGGAACTGGTTCTGCGCCGCGAGCAGCGCCTCGAGCTCGGCCAGCGGCGTACCGCCGCGCACGGTAACCACCAGTTCGGTCGGCTCGTAGGCCACCACGCCGGTGTTGGCGCGCAGCTCGAATACGTCGCCGCCTGCCTCGCGTCCGTAGAAATCCTTGCTGCCACCGCCACGCAGGCACAGCGGCGTGCCCGCCGCAGCCGCCGCCCGCACGCGCTCGCGCCACAGCGCTTCGATTGCCGTCATTGCCATCTTGTCCTGCCGCCCCCTCGTTGATTGTCGCCCTGCGTCCACCACGCCCCTGCTCCGGCTCAGAACCGCGGCAGATCCGGGTAGGGCACGTGATCACGGCTCACCCGCATGCGGCCGTACTCGGCACAGCGGTTGAGGGTCGGGATCGCCTTGCCGGGGTTGAGCAGGCCGGGCGGGTCAAACGCCGCCTTGACGCGAAAGAACTGGCGCACCTCGGCGGTGGTGAACTGCGAGCACATCTGGTTGATCTTCTCCAGCCCGACGCCATGCTCGCCGGTGATGGTGCCGCCCAGCGCCACCGACAGCTCGAGGATCTCGGCGCCGAAGGCTTCCGCGCGCTCGAACTCGTCCGCCTGGTTGGCATCGAACAGGATCAGCGGGTGGAGGTTGCCGTCGCCGGCATGGAACACGTTCATGCAGCGCAGGCCATAGCGCCCCTCCATCGCCTGGATCGCGGTCAGCATCTCGCCCAGGCGCTTTCTCGGAATGGTGCCGTCCATGCAGTAGTAGTCGGGCGAGAGTCGCCCCGCCGCCGGAAAAGCCGCCTTGCGCCCGGCCCAGAAGCGCAGGCGCTCGGCCTCGTCACGCGACACGCGGATCTCGGTGGCACCACTGCCCTCGAGCACCGCGCGCACGCGCTCGATCTCTTCTGCGACTTCCTCCGGCGTGCCGTCGGCCTCGCACAGCAGGATCGCCTTGGCGTCGAGCGGATAACCCGCACGCACGAATTCCTCGACCGCGGCGGTCGCGGGCTGGTCCATCATCTCGAGGCCTGCCGGGATGATGCCGGCAGCGATGATGCGCGCGACCGCCTCGCCCGCGCGCACGACATCGTCGAAGGCCGCGAGCACGCACTGGGCAAGCTGAGGCTTGGGCACCAGCTTGACGGTAACCTCGGTCACCACCACCAGCATGCCCTCGGAGCCGGTCGCCAGGGCGAGCAGGTCGTAACCCGCAGAATCCGGCGCATGGCTGCCGATCTCGACGATCTCGCCCTCGATCGTCACGCCGCGCACACGCAGCAGGTTATGCACCGTGAGGCCATACTTGAGGCAGTGGACTCCGCCCGCATTCTCGGCGACGTTGCCGCCGATGGTGCACGCGATCTGCGACGACGGGTCGGGCGCGTAATACAGCCCGTGCGGCGCAGCCGCCTCGGAGATGGCAAGATTGCGCACCCCCGGCTGAACGACGGCAGTGCGTGCCAGCGGGTCGAGAGCGAGGATGCGGTTGAAGCGCGCCAGCGACAGCAGCACGCCCCGGGTATGCGGCAGCGCACCGCCCGACAGTCCGGTGCCTGCGCCACGCGCAACCACCGGCACGTCCAGTTCATGGCAGATGCGCAGCACCTCGACCACCTGCGCCTCGGTCGTCGGCAGCGCGACCACCAGCGGCAGCGCGCGATACGCGGCCAGGCCGTCGCATTCGTAAGGACGCAGGTCCTCGGTCTCGTACATCAGCGTGTCCGGAGGCAATACGCGGCTCAGCGCTTCCACGACGCGTGCCTTGTCGACGCTTGAGAAATCGCGTTCGGCTTCTCCGAACGGCAGCACATCGGCTTCTGGGTTCATCATCGAGAGTCCTCGCGACAAGCGTCCGCCAGGGCCCGCCCCTGCCGCCGCAGGCTCAAAGTATAGGCGGCGCTCGGCGCAACCGGCTTGAAGCAATTTCGCCACACCCTTGAAAAAACTTCACGCCGGCAAGCCGGGCTTGCGCCCTGCACCCCTCCACTCAGGGCAGCACGCTTTGCAGCCAGTCTGCAAACGCAGCGCACTCCCAGCGCTCGAGCGCGCCTGGCGTCCAGCAAATGTAATGCCCGAAGGGCGAGTTCATCGGTCGTGCCGACAAGCTGAGCAGGCGGCCGCTGTCGAACCACGCGGCACCGAGCTTGTGGCGCACCAGCGCCACGCCGAACCCGCTCGCCGCTGCATCGTAGACCAAGCCGAGGTCGTTGAACTGCGCGCCGCTGGCCGGTTCTGCGAGCGGGAGTCCGCAATGCGCGTACCAATGCGCCCAGGGCTCGAGCGGGCTGCGAACCAGGCGCACGCGCGTACATTCGGCCTCGTGCTCAAAACCGTCGAAGGGGCCGAACTCGTCCAGGAAGGCCGGGCTGCACGCCGGCGTCACCACGTCACTCAGGATCAGCCTGTGCTCGACATCGGCGTAACCGCCCAGGCCGTAGCGCACCTCCAGGTCGGCCGCCTCGGCGGTCACGTCGCGCAGCGGGATCGATACCTGCAGCGTGAGCTCGATGTCGGGATAGCTGCGCCGGAACAGCTCGAGCTTGGGCATCACGAACTGGCGGCAAAAGGATGGCGTCACCGCGACACGCAGGCGGCGCGGCCCCACCGCGGCGCGCTCGCCGGGCATCTGCTGCAGCGCGGCGAGCGCGGTAGCGACATGCTGCAGGTAGGCCGCACCCTCGGCCGTGAGGGCAAAGTCGCCACGGCAGAACAATCGCACGCCCATGTGTGTCTCGAGCTGGCGCAGTCGATGGCTGACCGCACTCACCGTCACGCACAGCTCTTCCGCAGCACGGCTCGCACTACGCAGGCGCGCCACCGCCTCGAAGGTGAGCAGGCACTGGATCGGGGGAATGCGGCTGATCGCCATCTGCACGGGGCTCCGGACACGTCGGGGGAGGCCTGCATTATGCCCTCGCGGCTCGCGCCGCTCCCACTGGAGAGCGCCAGCGCCGGGGTTTGTCCTTAAAATGTGAGCTCCCGCCCCGCTTCGCACTCACGACACGCCTGCCCGCTCGCAGTCACCGCTGCCGCACAGCCCCCATGCCGCCTTCCGTGCGTTTTCTCCCCTTTCTGTCCTGGCCAGCGCAATGGCGGGCGCACGGCGTGCGCGGCGATCTTGTGGCCGGGATCACGGTGGCGCTGGTATTGATCCCGCAAGCGCTGGCCTATGCAAAGCTCGCCGGCCTGCCGCCACAGGTCGGGCTGTACGCGGCCCTCCTCCCCGCCGTGGTGGCGGCACTGTTCGGCTCCTGCGGGCAGCTGTCCACCGGACCGGTGGCACTCACCAGCCTGCTCGTCGCGGCCAGCATCGTGCCCCTGGCCGGGCTTGCCGGCGGCGACCTGCTCGGACTCGCCCTCCTGCTCGCGCTGCTGTCCGGGCTCATTCAGCTCGGGCTCGGGCTGATGCGGCTGGGCTGGTTGCTGAACCTGCTTTCGGTGCCAGTGCTGATGGGCTTCGTCAATGCTGCCGCGCTGATCATCTGCCTTACCCAGGTTCCGCCCCTGCTTGGGTTGTCGATGCCCCATTCGCAGCACCTGGTGCTGGACTTCACCCAGGCCCTTGGCGGCCTCACTGCCCCTCACTGGCCGTCGATGGGCTTCGGCCTGGGTAGCCTGGCCGCACTGGTCGCGCTCAAGCGCCTGTGGCCGCGCCTGCCCGGCGTCCCCCTGGTAGTCGCCACCGCCACCGCACTGTCGGCGTGGTCCGGTTTTGCCACCAGCGGCGGCGAGGTGGTCGGCGACATCCCGCGCGGCCTGCCCCTGCCCAGCCTGCCACCGCCGAGCCCGGACCTGGTTGCGGCAATCCTGCCGGCCGCCTTCGTGGTGGCGATGGTCAGCTTCATGGAAGCCGCCTCCAGCGCCAAGCTCATCTGCGGCCGTACCCGGCAGCCTTGGCGACAGGACCAGGAACTCATCGGACAAGGGCTGGCAAAGATATCCGCCGCCTTCACGTCCGGCATGCCCGTGAGCGCATCGTTCTCGCGCTCGGCGCTCAATTATGTAAACGGAGCCCGCACCGGCCTGTCCTCGCTCGTCACTGCCGCTCTGCTGGTACTTACGCTGCTCTACCTGACCCCGCTGCTGTGGCACCTGCCCAAGCCGGTGCTGGCCGCGGTGATCCTGCAGGCCGTGGCCGGCCTGATCGACACCGGGGTGCTGCGACGCGCCTGGCGCGCGAGCAAGGACGACGGTGCGGCAGCCGCCGTCACCTTCCTCGGCACGCTTGCGTTCGCCCCCAACATACAGAACGGCATCTTCACCGGCCTCATCCTGTCGCTCGGGCTGATGGTGTATCGCGGCATGCGCCCGCGCGCAGCCCTGCTCGGCCTGCATGAGGACGGCACCTACCGCGACCGCGAGCGCTTCGGCTTGCCTCACCCCCACCCACAGCTCGTCATCCTGCGCTTTGACAGCCCACTCACCTTCGTCACTGCAGCCACCTTCGAGGACGCCATGCTTGCAGCCGCGCGTGCGCAGGACAAGGTACGCACGGTGCTCGTGTCGGCGACCGGCATGAACGACATTGACGCCACCGGCCTGCACACCCTGGCCGGTCTCATCGAGCGCTTCCATGCCCAGGGCCAGGCCATCGCCTTCTGCGGACTGAAGAAGCAGGTTATCGATGCCATGGAGCGCGATGGCCTATGGCCGCGCATCGCCGCCCAGGCCAGCTACCGCACCGAACACCAGGCGCTCGCCGCCTTGCTGCCCGGACTGGCGGCAAGTGACTGAGCAAGCACGCATTGCAGCGCAATTTGCATTGACTTCGCGCGCCAGCTCAGTTATCGTGCGCGATTCTTTGCAGACCCATCAACTGGAGTAACACCATGTACGCGGTGATAAAAACCGGTGGCAAGCAGTATCGCGTTGCCGCTGGCGAAAAGATCAAGGTAGAACAGATACCGGCCGACGTGGGTTCCGAAATCACCATCGACCAGGTCTTCATGGTCGGTGAAGGCGAGGCCGTCAAGATCGGCACGCCGGTGGTTGCCGGAGCTACCGTCAAGGCGACCGTGGTTTCCCACGGCCGTCACGACAAGGTCAAGATTTTCAAGATGCGCCGCCGCAAGCACTACCAGAAGCACCAGGGGCATCGTCAGAACTACACCGAGCTTCGCATCGAAGCGATCTCGGCCTAAGGCGCAGGGGGTAATCCGACATGGCACACAAAAAAGCTGGCGGTAGTTCGCGTAACGGCCGCGACTCGGAATCGAAACGCCTCGGCGTGAAGCGTTATGGCGGTCAGTTCGTGCTCGCCGGCAACATCATCGTTCGCCAGCGCGGTACCGAGTACCACCCGGGCGACAACGTCGGCATCGGCAAGGACCACACCCTGTTTGCACTCAAGGACGGTGTCGTCAAGTTCGCTGTCAAGGGCGCCCTGCGTCGCCGCACCGTGATCATCGTGCCGGAAGCGGCCTGATCGCACGCGTTCGATCGCATCGCAGTCCAAAAGCCCTATCCACGTGGTAGGGCTTTTTTGTTTCCAGGGCGCGCACTGCTGCGTGTTCCGCTAAGAGGTTGATCAGGCATGAAGTTTTTTGACGAAGCCCGCATCGAGGTCTACGCCGGCGACGGCGGCAACGGCGCGGCCACCTTCCGCCGCGAGAAGTTCATTCCCAAGGGCGGCCCCAGCGGCGGTGACGGCGGGCGCGGCGGCAGCGTTTACGCAGTGGCCGACCGCAACCTCAACACCCTGATCGACTATCGCTACACGCGCAGCTTCCGCGCAGAGCGCGGCGAGAACGGCGGCAGCCGCGATTGCTACGGCAAGGGCGGCGACGACATCACGCTGCGCTTCCCGGTCGGGACGGTGATCAAGGACCTCGAGAGCGGGGACCTCGTCGCCGATCTCGACGAGGACGGCAAGACCGTGCTGATCGCCCGCGGCGGCCGCGGCGGTCTCGGCAACATCCACTTCAAGTCGAGCACCAACCGTGCACCGCGCAAGAAGACGATGGGTCAGGAAGGCGAGTACCGCAACCTGCACTTGGAACTGAAGGTGCTGGCCGACGTCGGCCTGCTCGGCATGCCCAACGCCGGCAAGTCCACCTTCATCCGCAGCGTCTCGGCCGCCAAGCCCAAGGTCGCCGACTACCCCTTCACCACCCTCGCCCCCAACCTCGGTGTGGTACGCACCACCGAGGCACGCAGCTTCGTGATCGCCGACATTCCCGGCCTGATCGAAGGCGCAGCCGAGGGTGCGGGCCTCGGCCATCAGTTCCTGCGCCACCTGCAGCGCACCCATGTGCTGCTGCACCTGGTCGACCTCGCACCATTCGACCCCGAGGCAGACCCGGTCGCGGACGCCAAGGCGATCGTCGAGGAGTTGCGCAAGTACGACGAGGATCTTTACAACAAGCCACGCTGGCTGGCGCTCAACAAGCTCGACCTCATCCCCGAGGATGAGCGCGAAGCGCGCGTCAAGGCCTTCCTCGACGCCTACGGCCCGGTCGAGCGCCACTTCGAGATTTCCGCCATCAAGGGCGAAGGCACCCAGGGGCTGATCTTCGCCATCCAGGACTTCCTCGACGCCGAGCGCGCCCGCATCGAGGCCGAGCGCGCAGAACGCCAGGCTGCCGAAGTCGCACGGCTGGCGGCACTGGAAGCGGCACGCGCGGCAGCCGACGCGGCTTTCGAGGAAGAGGTGCTGGGCGAAGACGAGGACGCCCTGCCCGAAGACGATGGCACGCCCGACGCCGGGAGCGACGCGCCGAGCCAACCCTGACCGACAGAAGCCCATTCAACCGCGCACACGCATCGAAATGAGAACCAAGATCCGCAACGCCCGCCGCCTCGTGGTCAAGGTCGGCAGCGCACTCGTCACCAACAACGGCGCCGGCCTCGACAAGGACGCACTCGACGCCTGGGCGCGCCAGATCGCCGCATTGCGCGCCGAAGGCCGCGAGGTAGCGCTGGTGTCCTCGGGTGCCATCGCCGCCGGCATGCAGCGCCTGGGTTGGGCGAAGCGCCCGCATGAGATGCACAAGCTGCAAGCCGCAGCCGCAGTCGGCCAGATGGGCCTGGTCGAGGCCTACGAGAAAGCCTTCTCGCGCCATGGCCTGCACACCGCGCAGATCCTGCTCACGCACGAGGACCTCTCCGACCGCACACGCTACCTCAACGCCCGCAGCACGCTGACCACCCTGCTCGAGCTCGGTGTGGTGCCGATCATCAACGAGAACGACACCGTGGTCACCGACGAGATCAAGTTCGGCGACAACGACACCCTGGGTGCGCTGGTCGCCAACCTGATCGAGGCTGAGGCGCTGATCATCCTCACCGACCAGCAAGGCCTGTATACCGCAGACCCGCGCCGCGCCCCCACTGCGACACTGATCAGCGAAGGCCGCGCCGAAGACCGCCAGTACGAGACCATGGCCGGCGGCGCCGGCACCGGCATCAGCCGTGGCGGCATGATCACCAAGATCCGCGCCGCCCAGCGCGCTGCCCGCAGCGGCGCCCACACCTGCATCGCCAGCGGGCGCGAAGCCGACCCGCTGCTGCGCCTTGCCGCAGGCGATGCGCTCGGCACCCTGCTCTACGCCACCAGCACGCCGCTGCAGGCACGCAAGCAGTGGATCGCAGACCACCTCCAGCTCGCCGGCGACCTCGTCATCGATGACGGTGCCGTCGCTGCCCTCAAGGGTGGCAAGAGCCTGCTGCCGGTGGGTGTGATCGAGGTGCGCGGCGACTTCAAGCGCGGCGCAGCCGTGGCCTGCCGCACATCCGCTGGCGAGGAGGTGGCACGCGGACTGGTCAACTACTCGGCATCCGAGTGCAGGCGGATCGCGCGCAAGCCGACGGCAGAGATCGAGAAGCTGCTCGGCTACATCGACGAACCCGAGCTCATCCACCGCGACAACATGGTGTGACGCTAGGCGCGGTACCGGCAACGCGGGGATAATGAAGCCAGCCGCAGCGCGCGGCATCCTTATTCCCGCAACCGGATGCGCCCATGCCCGACCATACGCTGCAATCCGTCCTGCTGCTCGCGGAAGGCTCGACGCTGGCGCACGTTGGCCGCCCCCTGCTCGTCGCGCGCCTGCTCCACAGCCACGGCATCCGGGTCACGCTCGCGCGCCCACCTGCCTATTCGTGGATGACCCGGGACGAGCCTTTCACCGTCGTCGACCTGCACACCCAGCCCCCCGCCGAATTCGCCCGCCGTCTGGATGCGGGCCAGCCGCTGTACGACCTCGAGACCCTTGAAGCCTATGTCACGGCCGACCGCGCATTGTTGAGCGGCCTCCGCCCCGATGTCGTGGTCGGCGACTTCCGCCTTTCGCTCTCGGTGAGTGCGCGCCTGGAGGGCATCCCCTACGTCACGTTGTGCGATGCCTACTGGAGTCCGGAAGCACCGCTCGAACCAGCACTTCCGGTCTTTCCGTGGACGCGCTTCGCCCCCATCCAGCTGGCACAGGCCGTGTTTCAACGCGTCGCACCGCTCGCCTTCCGCATCCACGCCCGTCCGATGGAGCGCCTGCGCCGTCGCCATGGCCTGGGCAGTCTCGGCCACGACCTGCGCCTGTGCTACACCGACGCCGACCTGCGCCTGTTCGCCAACCCGCGCGCCTTGTTTCCAAAGGTGCACGAACATGCGGGCGCCGCCTTCATCGGCCCCCTGGCGTGGTCCCCTGCAGGTGAGGGCGAACTGGCCGCACTTAAGCAGGACGGCCGCCCTCTTGTGTACGTGACCATGGGCAGTTCGGGCTCCCCGGCGGTCCTCGCCGCCCTGCTGCCCGCGCTCGAGCGCTTCGACTGCGACATCGTGCTCACCACCGCAGGCAAGCCACTGCCGATGGGCCTCGACACCGGCCGTGCACGCATCTTCGACTACCTGCCCGGCGACCGTGTGTGCGCCCAGGCCAGCCTGGTGATCTGCAACGGCGGCAGCCCCACCACCAACCAGGCCCTGAGTCACGGCGTACCAGTGCTGGGTATCGCACGCAATATGGATCAGTTCCTGAACATGCGGGCGATTGAAGACTTCGGCGCCGGACTGCTGATGCGCGCGGACCGCGTATCGCCTGTGCTGGCGGCCACTACACTCAGGGCATTGCTGACACATCCGGGCTTCACGCAACGTGCACGCGACCTCCGCGATACGGAACAGGGCATCACAGCAGGTGCCGCAGACAGCCTTGTCGGCCACCTCACGAGCCTCACCGGCGCTACCGGCTAGGCCATACCGTCTGACGAGTTCACGACGAACGGACACCGTCACCGCGGCATTGCGTCACCCTATGGCGTGCGCCCGCTTTGCTACAATGCTTTTTGACTGTGACCGCCGGGCGCAACCTCGACACGCGCCCACCCCGACACACCCCAAGCCCACCGAGGATGCCGTATGCCGCACCGCCGCCCAAGCAAGTCGCTCCGGATCATTGCCCTTGCAAGCCTGCTCGCCCTCGGCGGCTGCGGCAAGGACCTCTCCCCGGACGACTACATCCGCAAGGCTGCGGGCCATATCGACCAGAAAGCCTTCAACGCGGCCTCGATCGAGCTCAACAACGCCTTGCAGCAGGCCCCCCAGAATCTGGAGGCACGCTGGCTGATGGCGCAAGTCGCACTCGAGCTCGGCGACGGCGACAAGGCTGAGCGCGACGCCCGACGTGCCATCGAACTCGGCATTGCGCGCACGGAAGTACTTCCGGTTCTTGCACGCGCCCTCCTGTTGCAGCAGGACCCCGCGCGCCTGCTCACGGAGACCTCGATCCTGCCGCAGGACGCCTCGCCGGAGGTCCAGGCAACGCTGCTCGCCCTGCGCGGCAAGGCGCTGCTGCTTCAAGGGGAAACCGAAAAGGCGGACGAGCAGTTCGCGCGCGCGCAGGAGATCGACATCGGCAACGTGGATGCGAGCATCGGCGCCGCCTTCGTACTCGCCACACGCGGGCGGCTGGACGACGCCAAGGCGAGCTTGCGTGCGGCTGTCGAACGCCACCCCGACAGTGCAGACGCGTGGGCCTTGCTCGGCGATCTCGAGCTCGAACAGGGCAATTACGAGGCCGCGGAAGCCGCTTACGACAAGGCTGTCGCCAACCGCGCCTATCTCACGCTCGACCGCGCCAAGCGAGCCCATGCAAAACTGTTGCAGAACAAGGTCGAAGAGGCGTTCGCCGACCTCGCGCCGCTGTCAAAGGTTGCGCGCACGTCCTATGTCGCCTACGTGCGGGGCCTGGCCCATTTCCAGCAACAGAAGCTTGTGGAGGCGGCCAACGAGTTCGAGGTCAGCCTCAATGACGACCCCAACTTCATCCCCAACCGCTACTTCCTGGCCACGACGCGCCTGCTGTTGAACCAGCCTGAACAAGCGCTCGTCCACGCCGACTTCATCCGCTCCCGTGCGCCGCAGTCGCGATCGGCGAACATCCTCGTCGGCGCGGCCCAGGCGGGTCGCTCGGACTTCGCCCTTGCAAAGGCACCTCTCGAAGCGGCACTCAAGGCCAATCCCGACGACACCCTGGCGTTGCAGATGGTCGCATGGACGGCACTTCAGGAGGGCGACGCCCCTCGTGCCCTGCTGCATGCGGAGCGGCTTGCCAGGCTTGCCCCTGATTCTCGCGAATCGCTCAACCTGCTGATGCTGGCTCAACTGATGGCCGGACAGCAGCTTCCCGAACTCGGCGCCGACAGCGAGGACGCCTACAGGACCTCCTTCCTGCTCGCTCTGCAATCCTTCAGGGATCAGCGCTATGACGAGGCGCGCACGCGCATCGCGGCCCTGCGTGCCAGCCACCCCGACCAGCTGGGACCACTCGGCCTCTCTGCCGCCATCGACCTTGCGACCGGTCAATGGGAAAGCGCCCGCGGCATCCTCGAGCAGGTTCTGCAACGTGACCCCGCCAATGCGAGTGCGCGTATCAACCTGGCCAGACTCGCCCTCAACGACCGCGACTTCGCGCGCATCGACACGCTCATCCGCCCCTTGGCCGACCAGCGCCCGAACGACGAAGTGGTCGCACTTCTGCTGGTCGCGGCCGCACACGGCCAGGACAAGCAAGCGGAGGCAAACCGGATCCTCGAGCGCCTGCTGCAACAGAACCCGCGCGCGATCACCGCTCGCAGCCTGCTGGCGCGCCGCCACCTGAATGCTGGCACGCCGGACAAGGCCCTCGCGGTGCTGGGCGAACTCAGCCCCAAGCAGATCGAGACCACCCCAATCTTCCTGGAACTACAGGGCACTGCCTACCTGGCCAAGGGCGATGCCGAAGCGGCACGCACCGCCTTCATGCACCTCAGCCGGATCGCCCCGGATGCGGCTTATGCACGCGTTCTGCTCGCCGAAGCACTCCTGCAGCAGCGGGATTTCCGTGGCGCCCAACGCGAGCTGGCCGAGGCACTCCGCCTCAATCCGCGCCACCTTCCGGCGCGTATCGCCGAGTTGCGCTTCCTGACCCAGTCCACCCAACTCGAGAAAGCGGCCGGCGCCGCCTCGAAACTTGCGGCGGATTTCGGTGAGCTGCCCGAGGTTCTCGCGGCCACCGGTTGGCACGCCTTGGTGACCAGCGACTTCGCAAAGGCCGAGGACCTTCTTGGCAAGGCACTCGAACATTCGCCCCGCTCAGAACTTGCCCAGCAGTTCGCCCGCAGCCTATGGGGGCAGAAGAAGCATGACGACGCCTTCCAGTTCATGAAGCGCTGGCTCACCGACCATCCGGACGATACCGGCATGCTGCTCCATCTTGCCGGTGCCCACCTGGAACTGGACCAGACGACGGAGGCCATCAGCGCTTACCGGAAGTTGCTCGAACGGCATCCCGACCATGTCCCGTCGCTGAACAACGTCGCCTGGCTAAGCCGCAAGAGCGCACCCGACGATGCCTTGCGATCGGCGCGCCGGGCCAACGAGCTTGCTCCCGAAGACCCGCACGTCCTCGACACCCTGGCCATGATCCACTTCGAGCGCGGCGACCTGACCCAAGCACGCTGGTTGCTGGACCAGGCACTCAAGTTCAACCCGGAGAGCGGCCAGGTTCGGCTGCATGTCGCCCAGGTGCAGGCCGCCCAGGGTGATGCTGCGGGCGCGCGGGCAACACTCGAGAAGCTCATCATAGACGGCGTCGGCACCCGCTTCGAGGCCGAGGCGCGGGCGCAGCTTGCGGAGATTGGATCACAGCGCTGAGCGCTACGGCTTTCCAAGCGCAGCATCCAGCCGCCTGAGGGCAAGAGCAAGGAGAACCGACCGTGCCATCGAACACACCCCCTCAGCAAAGCTTGCTGGTCAGGACCTGGAACCTGCTGTCGAGCACCCTCGGGCGATCGGCAAGCCAACCGCTGTCTTCCGCAGCACTCATTGCCTCGGCGATGGAGAAGAGCGGCAGCAAAGTGTCCTTGCCCGCGGATGCCGCAACAGGGCTGGAGCATCTGGTGGGCGCATTGAACGAGTCAGCGGACCTCCATCCGTTCGGTCGCTACTACGTATCCGAGCTGCTCGTCGGCTTGCTGAGCAACCACCTCAAGCTGTTGACCTACCAGGCCGCACACCCGGAGGTCATCAACGCTCCGGTAAGCCGCCCGCTCATCATCCTGGGCCTGCCGCGATCGGGAACCTCTTTCCTCTTCAACCTGCTCGCATGCGACCCTGAGCACCGCTATCTCAGCAACTGGGAGACAACCGTTTCCCAGATGCCGCCCAGGCAAGCAACAGCCAGGGAGCACGACCCTCGGCGCCGAACCGGACGCTTTCTGATGGCGTTCCAGCGCTATCTCGCACCACAGCTGGAACACATCCACGAGTTCTACCTCGACGGCCCCGAGGAATGCACCCCGATCCTGATGCAGAGCTTCGCAACGCAGGCACTTGCGGGCATGTTCAACGTGCCCGGATACTCCACATGGCTCGACCATGTGGACCACCGGCCAACCTACCTGCATCACAGAGGCGCGCTGCAGGTACTGCAAGCCACGTACCCCGCCAAGCGCTGGTTGCTGAAGTCGCCCGACCATCTGGCCGCCCTCGACTGCCTGCTTGACACCTATCCGGACGCCTGCCTGGTTCATCTGCACCGTGACCCGGTTCAGTCGGTTGCCTCCTGGGCCAGCCTCAATGCCGCATTCCGCGGCATATGCGCGTCACGCATCGACAACACGGAGCTCGGCCAGCAGGTGCTGCAGCGCCTTGCGACGGACATGGACGCATATCTGGCTGCACGCCGACGCCGGCCAGAACACGGCGTTCTCGATATCCCCTACAAGCGCCTCATCGCAGACCCGATGGGCTCGGTGTCCGCCATCTACGGTCACTTCGGGCTTGAATTCGGAGGCAGCGCACGTTCGCAGCTCAGCGATTTTCTCGCCAAGGACCGCGAAAAACCGCGCAGCCATCGCTACACGCCCGAGGACTTCGGCTTGTCGGGCGAGTCGATTCGGGAGCGATTTGCGGACTACATGAGCACCTTCGACCTGGGGCCGGGCAAGCCAGCCAGCTCTGGTTGAGGCTTCGTCGCATGAGACGCTGGACTCGCATGGCCCTGCCCCCAAAAGCCCTCGACCGGCTGGCGGTACTCACACCCTGCACCATACTGCTGAGCACCGGGCTGGCACTGGCTGCAGCCCCCCTCGAAAGCGCCGTCATGCCGACGGCGGGTCTGGCCAGCCTGTGCATCTGCACGCTGCTGGCGCACGCCTGGCGACGCGCCCCGGAGCTGGCTTGCCAGCGCACCGGATCAGACGTCCGCTGGGTCAAAGCCCACATCATCACTCACGTCGTCCCAGTGGGATTCGCGTTTGCGCACTTGAGCACGGGAACAACCCCGGCACCGGACCCAGCATGGATCGTCGGATTCGCGCTGTTCTTCTACTCGGGGCGGCGCACCTGGCTTGCACTGGAACAGGCGTTCAAGCGCCCGCTCTACGTCATCTTTAGACGCGGCAACAGCGCCATGCTGATCACCACCACCACGCTCGCAGTCGTTGGGCAGCTCGTCGACGCCAACGCGATCAGCAGCTTCGTCGCGCGTGTCCTGTCGATCTACCTGATCATTCACCTCGCCCTTACCGGCCTGGCCGTTGCCCGTATCGATCGCGATCTGGGGCGATGAACGAAACAAGTGGGCCGGGCCGAACGGGGCACAAGGACGTACGAACAACTGCGCACGCACCGCGAACGCAAAGAAGCCGCGGCTCCCTGAGGAACTCGCGGCTTCTTCCACCTGGCGGCCTTGCTTCAGGCTGCCAAGCCAGCACCGATCACAGGATCAGGCGGCCACTTTCTCTTCGCGACGACGACGCAGGCCACCCACACCCAGCGCAGCGAGCGCGCCGCCGAGCAGCACCAGCGTACCGGGTTCCGGCACCTGGGTGACGTTGACACTGGTCAGCGCCGCCAGCGTGAGCGAGTAGCGACCTTCGGTCAGCCCCTGTGCGATCAGCGAGAAGTTGGTGCCAGCCGTGCCCAGGCTGTGCTGAGCGCTTTCGCTCTCAGGACCAACGCCAAGGGTGATGTTCAGCGACTCGCCCTCAGCAGCGTTGCAAGTCAGGCCAAAGCCGCACAGCAGGCCGGTACCGGCGCCATTCGGGCTCCAGACGATGAGCGGGACACCTTCACGCGACAGCGTGAAGTTCGTCGTCAGGTTGGCTTGGGCCAGACCCGAGGTGTAAGGCGGGATGAGCGAGACATCAGCCTTCATTTCCGGATTGGCGACGAAGCTCAGGCTCATCAGCGCCGTGTTGGTGTCGATCACGAAATCGAACGTCCAGGTGGTGTTCGACTGGATGTTGGACGATGCCTGACCTGCACCCGAAACCAGAAGCTCGGCCTCGGCAACCTGCTGGCTTTCCGACGGGAAGCCATTCACCAGTTGGGCGGTGGTGATCTCGGCGTTCGAGTTGGCGTAGGTGCCGTTACCCTGACCGAGCAGCGTGTAGTCGTTGTTGGCGCGCGTGAGGCTGCTGCCCGGCGCGTTGGCGGCATTGACTGCCAGCACCGGCGGCACCGCGCTGCAGTTGCCCAGCAGGCTGCTGCAGGATGCGGCAAAGGCCTGGGTCGAACCGTTCAGCGTGGCGGAATCTTCCACGTTGAAGGTGAAGTTCGGGCTCAGGTTGGTGATGACAGCGCCAGTATTCTGGTTCACAAAACCGATCACCAGGTTGCTGACATCCAGCGACGAACCAGCGTAGACACTCGCCGAGGCCTGGCCAGCCGCACCCATTGCCAGGGCTGCCACCAACGCCGTCGCGAGCGATGTTTTCTTAAGTTTCATAATGTCCTCCGTTATTCAAGTAGTACCGCAGGTATCGAGCGCTCGCGATCAAAGCTACCTTGCCAGCACTGCCGAACCGCTCGGACAACATAAAGCAATCAGCATGCCAGATTTACAAACCCCTTTTCTTTCATCCACTTGAGGAAGCGACATTACTCAACCAAACCCTCCAGGCATGATGAGTGTAAAAATTCCCGACACTCACTCGACCAGCCTGAAGGCATGGTGGACCTAGCCCGGAGCCTCCGGGCGCTCGCCAAGCAGGCGTGCCAGGGGCAAGCGAAGCGAGCGCGCATGCGGCGTTGCCGAGCGGCCCACGCGGCAAAAGAACATGAAGGCATCGTCGGACGCAGCCGGGACCAGTTGCTCGAACCGCTCGGCGAGTCGTGCAGCCGCAGCATCGATGCCAGGGTGGGCGGAAAACGAACGTCCGGCACGCGCGTACCAGCGAAAGATGACCGGCGTCATCTCAGGCTGCAGGTGCAGCCCCTGCGCCTCCGCCGCCAGCCACAGCCGCTGCATCGCCACGCCGGCGGCGAGGTAGTCCTCGATACCTTGGGGCGAGCGCGGCGGCAGCAAGAGGATATGGGCAGCGCAGCCGAGCGCAGGCAGCAGGTCAAGCTGGATGCGCGGCGCCACGGTGCCAAACAGATAGCGGTTGAAGAAATCCACCCGTTGCCAGCTCTGCATCACCCAGCGCATCAGCTTGGCGGTGGCGGGATCAACGCCGACCGCCTGATCGGGGATGCGATCGTCGCTGTACCGGGCGTTCCATTCAATGATGCTGCGATGAACCTCGAAGGCCTCGGGCGTGGTCAGCCTGATATGAGCGTTGGCCCACAGCAACCTGCCGACGGCCAGACGCTCGGCGAAGCGCTCGAACAGGCGCAGCCTGAAGGCCGGGCCAACGGCATCGACCAAGGCAGCACGCTGAGCGTCGGTGAGCGGCGTGGTGCGCATCGGCCGGCGCTGAACGACTCGGGTTTCGATGTAGCGCGCGAGCGGATCGGGCTCCACGCTGGCATCGGCGAAGAAGCGCACATCGTAAACGGGGGCATCGTCCGCGCAACCGGGCCGGACGGACCATTCGGTGCGCAACCCTTCGCAGCTGGCCGCCAGGCGCAGGGTCTCGAGCAGCGCGCCATGGGCAATCTGGCTGGCACGACCATCGAAATCATAGAGGACGTGGTCGCGGGTATCGAACCCACGCACCACCACATGGCCCTCGGCCGGGATCTCGAAGCGCCACGGTTGGGTGTTGTCGCCACTGGGCGCCCAGCGCGCGCGTTCGAGGATGCGGTGCAGCTGTTCACGACTTGCCATGCTTGAGCGCCTCCTGCTTCATGCGTTGTAGCTGCATGCGACCAAGCCAGAGGCCGATGCGCTGCAGCGGATTGCGATGCCCACCCGGGCGCCAGGTGCGCTTGAGACGGTTCTGGTAGGCATCGAACTGATACCCCCAGGGCGCCTTGAAGACCTTGCCGCGGCCGAGCAACAGTTTCAAAGCCTCGACTGCGGTGATACCGGCGCACAGCTGGCATGCGGCGATGGTCGAAGGCCCCTTGCGCGCGGCCAGGTCAACCCGCGACGGATCGGCCAGGTAGGCGCGCTGGAGCATGCCCGGCGACAGGCCAAGCAGGAATCGCAGCGCCATCTCATCCTCATCGCAGCCCTCGAGACCAAAATAGTCCTCGAACGACATGCTGTCGGGCGCAAACACGAGCACGGCAGCCCCCATGCCGAGCGGGGCTGCCGTCACCGCTGGAATGCCGCGACGATGACAGGCGGCGAAAACGGCTCGCCGAGCGGCAAAGGCAAAGAAATCCAGACCGTCGACGTAGAGGTCGACGTCCTCCAGGAAGGCATCGAGGCTATCCTCGCCGACTCCCTCGGGAAAGCAGCGCAGATCGACAAGGGGATTGATGTCGCGCGCCATGCGCGCCAGGGCCTCGACCTTGGGCTCGCCCAGCGTGCTCATCATCGCGCCGGCCTGGCGATTGAAGTTGACGATGTCGAAACGGTCAAAGTCGGCGATGCTGAATGCACCGATGCCAAAGCGCGCGAGGGTGAGCAGATGAACGCCACCAACCCCCCCCATGCCAGCAATGGCGATGCGCCGCGAGCGCAAGGTCTGCTGCTCGGCCTCGGTCACCCAGCCGATGTTGCGCGAGAATGCCGCGCTGTAATCGAATTCTGGCCGCATCTCGGCCCCCTCGTTCCAAGTCCGCCGAGAGGCTATCATAGACTTACTTTTCGACCACACGAACGAGCATGCTCAACGAAGCCGCAAATCGCGCCGCGCGTGCGACGCTGGTCGCAGCGCGCAACCTGTTCCGGCAGCGGCGGCGGGCATTGCTCGCAATGCTCATCATCTGCGGTGGGGTGGTCACCTTCGTGCTGGCGGGCGGATTCATCCACTGGCTGCTCGACAACATGCGCGAGTCGACCATCCATTCGCAGCTCGGTCACATCCAGGTCATCCGTCCGGGCTATTTCAAGAAGGGGCTGGGCGACCCCTACAGCTACCTGCTGCCGTCGGGCACGGAAGCGGTGAGCGCGCAGCCGCCGCAGGGCATGGTCACGATCACGCCACGCTTGTCCTTCAACGGTTTGCTCAGCAGCGGCGACAACACCATTTCATTCATGGGCGAGGGCATCGACCCCGAGCGCGAGGCATTGGTGGGGCGCTCCATCCGCATCGTCGCCGGCAGCAACCTGGACGGCACGGATGACAACACCGTGCTCGTGGGGCGCGGGCTGGCTGCCAACGTCGGCGTCCAGCCCGGCGACACCGTGGTGCTGCTGGCGACGACAGCCGAGGGCGGACTCAACGCCGTCGAACTGACGGTGGCGGGCCTGTTCGGCACCACCGTCAAGGCCTACGACGACGCAGCGCTGCGCGTGCCGATCGAGACTGCACG
Organism: Thauera mechernichensis; assembly: GCF_029588855.1. Classification (NCBI taxonomy): domain Bacteria; kingdom Pseudomonadati; phylum Pseudomonadota; class Betaproteobacteria; order Rhodocyclales; family Zoogloeaceae; genus Thauera; species Thauera mechernichensis. Next base: position 54,371 of record NZ_JARQZE010000012.1, read on the forward strand.
CAAGCTCATGCGAGTCGAGGGAGCGACGAGCTGGGTCGTGCTGCTCGAACGCACGGCCGACACGGACGCTGCACTCGCATCACTGAAGGCGCGGCTCCCCGCCAACGAGTTCGAACCGATTCCCTGGTACGACCTGGCTGACTTCTACAACAAGACCGCGGAGCTGTTCACCCGCCAGGTCGGTGTAGTGCGCATCCTGATCGCGCTGATCGTGGTGCTGAGCATTTCCAACACCTTGTCGATGGCGGTTGTCGAGCGCACGGGAGAAATCGGCACGGCAATGGCGCTGGGCGTGCGCCGTGCGGGCATCCTGCGCATGTTCCTGACCGAGGGGGCGCTACTCGGAGTGATCGGCGGCGCAGTCGGGGTCGGTCTCGGCTTTCTGCTCGCTACCGCGATTTCGGCAGTGGGCATCCCGATGCCCCCCCCGCCGGGCATGGAGACCGGTTTCACCGGTCGTATCTCAGTTCCCCCGACGCTGGCATGGGAGGCCTTCCAGCTCGCCTTTGCGACCACCCTGCTCGCGAGCATCCTGCCAGCCTGGAAGGCATCGCGGATGAACATCGTCGACGCACTCCGCCACCAGAGGTAAGGCCGCATGCTGATCCGGCTCGCCATCCGCAACCTGCTGCGCCAGAAGATCCGTACCGCGATGACGCTGGCCGCGATCATCTTCGGCGTATCCGGCCTGATCGTGTCCGGCGGCTTCGTGCAGGACATCTTCGTGCAGCTGGGCGAATCGATCATCCACTCGCAGACCGGGCACGTACAGGTGTTCCGCAAGGACTTCCGCGAGAAGGGTACCCGCCAGCCGGAGAACTACCTCATCCCGGACCCCGAGGCCCTGGCCGCACGCATCACTGCGTTGCCCGAGGTCAAGGAGGTCTCGATGCGGCTGAGTTTTGCCGGTGTGCTCAACAATGGCCGGCGAGACCTGGGCATCGTTGGCGAAGGCATCGAACCCGACAAGGAAGCACGCCTGGGTACCGCGCTGGAGATCCTCGCCGGCCGCCAGCTGCGGGATGACGACCTGTTCGGCGCAGTCATCGGCCAGGGGGTGGCGCACGCCATGAGCCTGGAGGTGGGCGACTCCATCGTGCTCGTGCTCAACACGGCCGAAGGCGCGGTCAACACGCTCGACTTCGAGGTGGTCGGCATCTTCCAGAGCTTCTCGAAGGAGTTCGATTCGCGCGCCGTGCGCGTTCCGCTCGCCGCCGCGCGCGAGCTGCTCTACACCGACGGCGCCAACATGCTGGTGACGACCCTGCACCGCACCGAGGACACCGCACGCGCCTACGCGGCAGTAGCCGCGCTGGTCGACCCAGCCCAGTTCGAGGTCTTCGACTGGAAGATGCTGTCGGACTTCTACGAGAAGACGCTCGGGCTCTACGAGCGCCAGTTCGGTGTCCTGCAGGGCATCATCCTGGTGATGGTGCTGCTGTCGGTCGCCAACAGCGTCAATATGGCCGCATTCGAGCGCCAGGCCGAATTCGGCACCATGCAGGCGCTCGGCAACCGCAGGCGCGACATCTTCCGCCTGCTGGTCGTGGAGAACACGGTTCTGGGGCTGGCCGGCGCCGTGCTCGGCGCGCTGATCGGCATCTTCCTGGCGGTGACCATCTCGGCAATCGGCATCCCGATGCCGCCGCCGCCGAATGCCAATGTCGGCTACACCGCCATGATCCGCGTCGTGCCCTCCGTCGTGCTGGGCGCATGCCTCGTCGGCCTGGTCGCCACCACTCTCGCCGCACTCTTCCCGGCACGACGCGTCGGCGCCACGCCGATCGTCGATCTCCTCAGACAAGGAAACTGAACATGTCTCTCCTTGACCGCTTCAACCTGGGTCACGGCTTCAAGAAGTACTTCGAGCTGATCCCGGCGACCGACCAGGCGACGCGCGATCTCGTGTTCGGCATCCGGCACGAGGTCTACTGCTCCGACCTGCACTTCGAGCCCGAGCGCCCGGACAAGCGGGAGATCGACACCTACGACGCGCACAGCCTTCACTGCCTGCTGCGCACCAGGGACGAACCGCACGAACCCGTGGGCTGCGTACGCATCGTGCTCACCGACCCGGACGATCCCGCCAAGCCCCTGCCATTCGAGCACACCTGCGCGGAGGTGCTCGATCGCCGCATCATCGACCCGGCCGCCCTGCCCCGCGGCCGCATTGCCGAGGTTTCCCGTCTCGCCGTGCGCTCGCGGTATCGCCGCCGGCGCGGCGAAGACCGCGAGGCAGCGCCGATCAACGACGACGACTTCGGTTCGCGCGAACAGCCGCGCTTCCCCTACATCCCGATCAGCCTGTACATGAGCGCCATCGCGCTGGCGCACCGTCACGACATCGACACCTTGTTCGTACTCACCGAACCGCGCCTGGCCAGCCACTTCGCCAAGCTGGGCGTGGACATCCGCCGCATTGGCGACGCGGTCGAACATCGTGGTGCACGCGTCCCCTCGGTACTCGACGTCAATAGCGTGATCAAGAACATGCGTTTCATCCTGCGCCCGATCTGGCGTGTCGTGCAGCAGGAAGTCGATGCCGGTCTCGAGCGCGCCCGATCAGGCGAGCACCAAGCCCGGGCCTGAACCCCCCGCACGAAGACAAATGGGGCGCCGAAGCGCCCCATTCAACGCTGACTGAAACGAACTCAGCCCTTCAGCGCTACCTTGATCTGCTCGAGCGTGCTCGGGTCGTCGATGGTGGTCAGGTCGCCTGCATCGCGACCTTCGGCCAGCGCCTGAATGGAGCGGCGCAGCATCTTGCCCGAGCGCGTCTTGGGCAGGCCGTTGATGAAGTGCACTCGGGCTGGACGGGCGATGGCACCGAGGCTCTCGTCCACCTTCTTCATCACCTCCTTCTCGAGCGCAGCGCGCTTCTCGGCGGTGTCGACCGTGCTGGCGTCCTTCACCACCGCGAAAGCCATCGGCATCTGGCCCTTGAGCTCGTCGTGCACACCGACCACGGCAACCTCGGCGATCGCCGGGTGGGTCTGCACCGCCTCCTCGATCTCGCGGGTGCCGAGGCGATGGCCGGCGACGTTGATGACGTCGTCCATGCGGCCGAGGATGGTGTAGTAGCCCTTGTCGTCACGAATACCCCAGTCGGAAGAAGAGTAGACGACCGGGTCCTGGAAGGTGGAGAAGTAGGTCGACACAAACCGTTCGTCCTGGCCCCACACGGTGGACAGGCAGCCCGGCGGCAGCGGCGGCACGATGCCGACGATGCCCTTCTCGTTGGCGCCGCACTCGCTTCCATCCTCGCGGAAGATGCGCAGATCGTAGCCATACACCGGGAAGGCGGGCGAGCCGAGCTTGATCGGGCTGTCTTCCACACCACGGCAGATGGCGAGCATCGGCCAGCCGGTCTCGGTCTGCCAGTAGTTGTCGATGACCGGGATGCCGAGCTCACGCATGATCCACTCGTGCGAGGTCTCGTCGAGCGGCTCGCCGGCCAGGAACAGGTGCTTGAGCGAGGACAGGTCGTACTTCTTGAGGAAGGCCGGGTCCTGCTTCTTGAGCACGCGCACCGCGGTGGGCGCCGAGAACATGACGCTGACCTTGTACTTCTCGACGATCTGCCACCAGATGCCCGCGTCCGGACGCAGCGGCGTGCCTTCGTACATGATCGTGGCCATGCCGCCGATGAGCGGGCCATAGATGATGTAGCTGTGACCGACCACCCAGCCGATGTCGGAGGTCGCGAACATGGTCTCGCCGGCTTCGCCGGTGAAGATGTGCGGCATGGTCGAGGCGAGCGCGACCAGGTAACCGCCGGTGTCGCGCTGCACACCCTTGGGCTTGCCGGTGGTGCCGGAGGTGTACAGGATGTAGCTCGGCTCGGAGGATTCCAGCCACACGACCGGCACCTGGGCATCCATGTGCCGGGCGCGCAGTTCGGCGTAATCGACGTCACGGCCCTCGACGCGCGAGAAGCCCTTGTCCAGGCCGCGGTCGACGATCAGCACCTTGGCCGGCGGGAATTCGGCCAGCTTGCAGGCCTCGTCCACGAGGTGCTTGTAAGGCACCGGCTTGCCGTTGCGCATGCCGGCGTCCGAGCTGACCATCAGCACCGGCTTGGCGTCATCGATACGAGTGGCGAGCGAGCCGGCGGCGAAACCGCCGAACACCACCGAGTGGATGGCGCCGATGCGCGCGCAGGCGAGCATCGCGAACGCCGCCTCGGCGATCATCGGCATGTAGATCAGCACGCGGTCGCCGCGCTTGACCCCGAGGTCCTGGTAGATCGCCGCCATGCGCTCGACCTCGCGCTGCAGCTCGGCGAAGGAATACACCTTCTCTTCGTTGGTCTCGGTCGAGATGTACACCAGCGCGCGGTCGTTGGGGCGCGTGGCGGCGTGGCGGTCCACTGCGTTGAAGCAGAGGTTGGTCTCACCGCCCTTGAACCACTTCACGAAAGGCGGCTTGGAAAAGTCGCAGATCTGCTCGGCGGGCTTGTTCCAGTGCACGAGCTGGGCCTGCTCGGCCCAGAACCCGTCGCGGTCTTCGATGGAACGGCGGTGGAATTGCTGGTAATCGGTCATTGCTTCCTCTCCCTTCTATTTTCCCTGTACTGCAAATGACGTGTTGCCTGCACCGCAGCGCCGGGACAGCGCAGCGAAACCTGCGACCACTCCTGCTTCAGATGGAGGTCCGGGTGGACTCCCCGTCATCATCATCACCATCGGCTGCGCTTCTGTTCTTGAGGGCATCGAGATGCCTGAGCGGCAGTCCGCAGTGAGTCTTTGATTCTATCAATTCGAGCAGCGGCATCAGCGCCGCGATGATCTCGGGCAACTGGCGCTCGACCTCGTCGCGCGCACCCGCGCGCACCTGCCTGAGCGCGCCATCGATGCTGACGAGGCGGCCGAGCGCACGCTCGATGGAGTCGGCATCCACCTCGCCGGCATCGGCGACCACGCGATTGCCCCCCGCGGCGCGCGCGGCCGCGGTACGCTCGAGCGCCAGGCCCAATAACTCGCTGACCGCACTGCGCCCGTCCACCACGGCGTTGGCAACGCCTATGCTGAGCGTGATGCGGATGCGCTCCTCGCGGTAGCCCATCACCAGCTTCTCGACGCTGCTGCGCAGGCGCAGCGCAAAGGCACAGCTCGAAACGCGATCGATGCCGGGCGACAGCAGTGCGAACTGCGAGGCCGAGTGCTGCGACAGCGTATCCTCGGCGCGAATGCGCCCGGTGAGCATCTTCGACAACTTGCGCACGATGAGTTGCACGACGTGCGCGCCGTAGCGATCGACAAGCTCGTCGAACTGGTCCAGCTCGATGACCAGAGCGGCAATGTCGGTCTGGCGGCGCAGCGACTCGGCCTCCACCTGACTGGCACGATGCTGCAGGTAGCCCTCGCTTGCGAGCCCGGTTTCCGGGTCAACCGGACTCTGGCGGGCGAGCGCGGCACGGCTGCGTTCGAGCTCGAGCTGGGCCTTCGACAGGCGCACCAGCGAGGTCAGGGTGGCGAGGAGCTCGACACTGCCCGCCCCTTTGGTGACGAAGCCGTTGGCACCCAGGGTGAGCGCCCGCTCACGGGCAGATTCGTCCTCGTCGCCGGAAATGATGACCACCGGCAGCTCGCGCACCCGCGCCACCTTCGATGCCCGGATGCGCTCGAGCAGGCCGTAGCCATCCAGGCGCGGCATTCCGATGTCGGTGAGCACGAGATCGATGCCCGGATCGACCAGCAATGTCTCCCATCCGGCTTCGCCGTCGGGCTCCTCGCGCACTTCGAAGCGGCCGCGAATGAGCTTGACGATCGTCGCCCGCACCATGCGCGAGTCGTCAACCACGAGGATGCGTGGCAGCTTGTCGTCTTCGCTCGTCACCACCTCGCCCCCGTTTTACCTGTGCCCGCTCAGGCGCCGATGCGGACGACAGTGCGGCCCTTGACGCGGCCCTGGATGAAATCGTCGAAAGCCGCTGGCAAGGTATCGAAGTCGATCGTGCGGGTGACTGCCGCGAGATGACGCGGCTTGAGGTCGGTTGCGAGGCGGTCCCACACGCGCTGGCGGGTCGGAAAACCCATGTAGCCCGAATCGATGCCGAGCAGGCTGACGCCGCGCAGGATGAAAGGGAACACCGTGGTGTCGAGCTTGAAGCTGGCCGCATTGCCGATGCTCGCCACCGTGCCCGCCTGCTTCATGGTCGCCAGCACCCAGTGCAGCACCGGACCGCCGACGTTGTCCACCGCCCCCGCCCACTGCGCGGCTTCGAGCGGGCGCACCTTGTCGAGATCGATCTCCGATCGCAGCTTGATCTCCGCCGCACCGAGCATCTTCAGGTAGTCGGCCTCGGCCTCCTTGCCGGTGAGTGCGACCACGTGGTACCCGAGGTTGGCCAGCATGTCGATCGCCAACCCGCCGACGCCACCGGTGGCCCCGGTGACGATGACCGGGCCGTTGGCAGGCGCGAGGCCGTTGTCCTCCATGCGCACCACGCCGAGCGCGGCGGTGAAGCCCGCCGTGCCAAGGGCCATGGCTTCGAACAGGTCCAGCCCTGCAGGCAGGGGCACGACCCAGCCCGCGGGCACGCGCGCATATTCCGCATAGCCGCCGTGATGCGCGACACCGATGTCGAAGCTGGTGGCGATGACCTTGTCACCGGCCTTGAAGCGCGCATCGGCGCTGTCCACAACCTCGCCGCACAGGTCGATGCCGCCCACGCAGGGAAAGCGCCGGATGATCTTGCCCGCCCCGGTAGCCGCCAGCGCATCCTTGTAGTTGATGCTGGAGTAATGGACGCGGATGGTCACCTCGCCAGCGTCGAGCTGCTCGGGCGCAAGCGCACCCATGCGGCTGACAACCTTGCGGTTCTCGTCCTGGTCGATCACGAAGGCCTTGAAGGGGGTCATGCGGACGTCTCCTGTGTGTTCGTAGCGTGGCCGTGAGGCCATTTCGACGCCGTAATTATAGCTCCAAGCGACGGGCGGGCCATTGGCCTGCCGCATGCCCTCAGGCAGCCCTTCAGTTCCGCCCGCCGGAGGCCGATAATGCAGCACAACACACGCCTTCTGCAGAGGTCCGCATGTCTTCGCTGTCACAGGCCCTGCCATCCGTGCAGGCCTACGTCGATCATTTCTCGGCCCAGCCCCTGCCGGTGCTGCGGCGGACGATGCTCGACCTTGCCGCGCTGCGTGACAGCGGGGAGTCTGTCGGTGCCAAGCAGCTCGCCAGCGTGGTGCTCTCCGACCCGCTGCTGACGATGCGACTGCTCACCCACATCGAACGCAACCGGCGCGAATCGCAGAACCACGACATCACCACCATCGAACGCGCGGTGATGATGCTCGGCATCGAGCCTTTCTTCAGCACCTTCGGCGACCTGCCGACTGTCGAGACAACACTGGCAAGCCAGCCCAAGGCCTTGGTTGGAGTGCTCAAGGTGATCGGGCGCGCGCGCCGGGTCGCCGACTACGCACGCGATTTCGCCATTCAGCGCCGCGATCTCGACGTACAGGAGATCACCGTCGCCGCCCTGCTGCACGAAGCGACCGAGATCGTTTGCTGGATCCACGCTCCGGCTCTCGCCCTGAGGGTCCAGGAACAGCTGGTGGCATCTCGCGGTCTGCGTAGCGCAGAAGCCCAGCGCGATGTTCTGGGCGCCACCGCCGCACAGATCCAGCTCGGCTTGATCCGTGCCTGGCGCCTGCCGCAACTCCTTGTCCAGCTGCTCGACGACAGCCAGCAGGACAACCCCAGGGTACGCACGATCAAGCTCGCCGCCGACCTTGCCCGGCACCTTGCCCGTGGCTGGGACGACCCTGCCCTGCCCGACGACCTGGCCGCCATCGAAGCCCTGCTGCACCTCGGCCGCGAACCCCTGCTCCTGCGCCTCGGTGCACCTGAGGAGGCGCGCGCACGCCTGCTGCCTCCAGAGCCCGCGGAGCCTGCCTGACGCATACGCCACCGTGCCCGCGCCGTTGCGCGGCAGGCGTGTCATGTGTAACAGGATTATTCATGCCAGCGATCTACAATGGCACGAATAACACAGGAGTCGTCCAATGAGCATTGGCAATGCGGTCTTCCTCGCCCTGATCGTCCTTGCGCTGGTCTGGAGCGTGGTGGTCTACAACGGCCTGGTACAACTCAAGCACAACATCGCCAAGGCCTGGGCGAACATCGACGTCCTCCTCAAGCAACGCCACGACGAACTGCCGAAGCTGGTGGAGGTCTGCCGCCAGTACAAGCAGTTCGAGCAGGAAACGCTGGCCCGCGTCACCGAGGCGCGCGCACGTGTCGCCAGGGCGCGCGAAGCCCACGACGTGCCCGCACTGGGCGCTGCCGAGAACCTGCTGCGCGCGGGCCTGGGGCAGATCTTCGCGGTTGCCGAAGCCTATCCGGAGCTCAAGGCCAACGAGCACTTCATGCAGCTGCAGACACGCATCACCGCGCTGGAAAACGGCATCGCAGACCGCCGCGAGTGGTACAACGAATCGGTCAACGTGCACAACGTACGCATCGAGCAGTTTCCGGACCTGATCATTGCGCGCCTGTTCAACTATGTTGCCCAGCCGTTGCTGCAGTTCAGCACGGCGGAAAAGGCCGACGTCGACCTCAAGGCGCTCTTCAATGCCTGAGACGCGGCCGACGCGCAGCGCGCGCTAGGCTTTCGCCCCCCCGCCCGCAGCACCACGACCGCCTGATGCTGGTCCAGCTTCGTCATCGACCGACGGACGTCATCCTGCCCTTCGTGCAGTTTGGCGCCGTCGTGCTCGCCCTCAGCGCAGGCGAAGGGCCGGGTGCCGTGACCGGATTGGGTGTGCTGCTGGCCACCGGACTGATCGGCTGGAAGCGCGCGCTGCGCCACGCACGCCTGATCGCCGACACACCGACCTCGCGCATCGCCTCGGCGGCCCAGGGCTACACCGAGCTGCGAGGACGCGGCCAGCCGCTCGACGGTACGCCGCTGCGCTCGCCGATCAACGGCTTGCCCGTGCTCTGGTACCGCGTGCTGATCGAGCAACGCCAACGCGACGGCAAGTGGAAACGGGAGACCGCCGACGAAAGCGATGCCTCCTTCCTGCTCGAGGATGCAAGCGGGCAGTGCGTGGTCGACCCCGAGGGCGCGGACATGATGGTCAAACGCTGCGACGTCGTACGCCGTGGCGACATGCGCTATACCCAGTGGTCGCTGATCCGCCACGATCGCATCTATGTGCTGGGCGATTTCGCCACCTTGGGCAGCGTCAATACCGACTTCGATTTCTCGGCCCAGGTGCGCGAGCTGCTGGCCAGCTGGAAGGCCGACCACCCCGGCCTGCTGGCGCGCTTCGACCTCGATGGCAATGGCGAGATCGATGTACGCGAATGGGAGCTCGCGCGTTCCCAGGCTCGACGCGAGGTACGCAGGCTACACGAGGAAGTGATGGCAGCGCCCGAGGTCCATGTGATGCGTCGGCCGACAGGCCGGCGCCTTTACCTCATCTCCGATCACGACCCCGCCCGGATCGCGCGCAGGTATCGCGCGCTGGCGATCTTCCATGCCGCAGTGGTCATTGCTGCAGCGGCAGCCACGGCCTGGTTCGCCCAGATCGGGGTGTTCTGAGCTCGCATCGCGAGCTGGCCGCCGACGGCAGGCCAGGCATGCTCAACCTGCGGCGCGCGACTCCAGCGCCTCCCAGCGCAGCATCGCCGCCTCGATCTCGCCTTCGATCGCCTCGAGCCGCGCCTTGACCTGCGCAACCTCCTGCGGTGCGTCCTGATACAGCGCGGGGTCTGCCATGCGCGCATGCAGGCGCGTCTGCTCGTCCTCCAGGGCGGCGATGCGGTCGGGCAAGGCGTCGAGCTCGCGCTTCTCGTTGAAGGAGAGCTTGGTCGGGCGATTGGCGGCCGGCTTCGCTTCGGCCGCGCGCGGCTTGTCGACTGGCGCCGTGGCACGGCGAGCTTGTTGCTGGGCGGCGGACTGCACCTCGGCACGCATGGCCTGTACGCGCTGCCAGTCGCCGTAGCCGCCGGCATACTCCCCCCAGAGCCCATCGCCTTCGGCCGCAATCACCTGGGTCACCACGTTGTCCAGGAAAGCACGGTCATGGCTGACCAGGAACAGCGTGCCGTCGTAACCGGCAAGCAGCTCCTCGAGCAGGTCGAGGGTCTCGATATCGAGGTCGTTGGTCGGCTCGTCCAGCACCAGCACGTTTGCCGGGCGTGCGAACAGACGTGCCAGCAGCAGGCGGTTGCGTTCGCCCCCCGAGAGCGACTTGACCGGCGAGCGCGCTCGCTGGGGGGCGAACAGGAAGTCGCCGAGGTAACCGATGACGTGCTTCCTGTCGCCCCCGATGTCGACATAGTCCGACCCCGGGCTGATGACCTCGGTGAGCGGCAGCTCGGGATCGAGTTGCTCGCGCAGCTGGTCGAAGTAAGCCACGCTCTGGCGGGTGCCGCGGCGTACCGAGCCCTGATCGGGCTCCACGTCGCCGAGGATGAGCTTCAGCAAGGTGGTCTTGCCCGCACCGTTGGGGCCGATGAGGCCGATACGGTCACCACGCATGATGCGGGTCGAGAAGTCGCGTACCACCAGCTTGTCGCCATAGCGCTTGGATACGTGGGTGAGTTCGGCAACCATCTGCCCGCTCTTGTCTCCCGTATCGACCGCCAGGCTGACGCTGCCCAGGCGGTCGCGGCGCGCCGCGCGCTCTCGGCGCAAGGCTTCGAGGCGGCGCACGCGGCCCTCATTGCGGGTACGGCGGGCCTCCACGCCCTTGCGAATCCACACCTCTTCCTGGGCGAGGAACTTGTCGAAGCGTGCCGCGGCCTTGTCCTCAGCGTCGAGTTCCTCCGCCTTGCGGCGCTGGTAGTCGGAAAAGCGCCCGGGGTAGCTCGCCAGACGGCCGCGGTCGAGCTCGATGATGCGGGTCGCGACGTGGTCGAGAAAGACGCGATCGTGGGTGATGACGATGACCGCACCGCGAAAGTCGCGGATCAGCTCTTCGAGCCACAGGATGCCATCGAGGTCGAGGTGGTTGGTGGGCTCATCGAGCAGCAGCAGATCGGGCTCGGCCACCAGCGCACGCGCCAGCGCGACGCGCTTGACGCCGCCCCCCGACAGACTGGAAACCTTTGCCGCGGGATCGAGTCCGAGGCGGGCGACGACCTGCTCGACGCGCTGGTTCAGGCGCCAAGCGGCGGCGGCTTCGACCGCATGCTGCAGGGCATCGAGCCGTGCCAGGGCCTCGGGCGTGGCATGCTCGGCGACCGCAAGCATGGCCGCGTGATAATCGACCAGCAGCTTCGCGGCGCCACCGAGTCCGTCGGCGATGGTCTCGAAGACGTCGCGCTCGAGGCCGAAGTCGGGCTCTTGAGGCACATAGGCCGTGACCATCTCGGCCTGCCGCCAGACTGTGCCATCATCGAGCGCGGCCTGGCCGGCGAGCACCCGCAGCAAGCTGGATTTGCCCGAGCCGTTGCGTCCGATCAAGGCGACACGCTCGCCTGCATCGAGCTGGAAACCGACGCGATCGAGCAGGTCGACATGACCGAAGGCGAGACAAGCGTTATCGACTGAAAGAAGAGGCATCTGCGCGGTTGCGGCAATCGGCCGCGGGTTCGGGAGAGGGGCGTCGATTTTAGCCGGCTGCGGGCGCTCAGGGCGGATTACCGCATAATGCAGTGCACAAATCCGCCCAAGGCGGCAATTTCGCGGGCGTGGCAAGCTCATCGTGGCACGCCCGACGGCAACACGGAACAGCATCAGGAAAAGACATATGGAACGATTGCTCGAACGCTTCGGCGACCACGACGAGGATCAGGTCGCGTTGTGGGCAAGCCTGGTGGGGAAGTTGCGTCCGGCCAGGGCCGACCAGGCCGACGAAGCCATCGAGAACCTGCGCGCGCTGCAACGTCTGCTGTCACGGCGGGCGGACCTGCTCGCAAACCTGCGCGCCGCATGCCTGCGCCTTTTCAACGAGCGCAAGCAGGTCACGATGTACGTCTCGTCGGGCCTGCTGCCTTCGACGGGCTTCTTCTCCGAGACCTCTCACCGCATCGGCAACCGGCTGCTGCCGGAGGTGGTGGACACCACGCACCTGAAGGATTTCCTGTCGGCGATCTTTCACCGCGTGGATGACGAGCAGTGGGTCAATGCCATCCCGGACGACGACTGGGTGGCGTTCCTGGGTCTGCTCGTCGGCCACCAGTCGCCGATGTTCGAAGAAGATGCCAACGCCCTGCCCCAGGCCGTGCGCGAGGTACTCGAGGCGTTGCGGGTGCTGTCCTTTCATGTCTCGGCGATCGGCCTGGACCGCGAACTGGTGCGCATCGACCCCAACGTGGAGGAGCATGAGTCGCCCTTCCTTGCCCAGAACGCCGAACTGCTGAGCTACATCCAGCATTACAGCGACTGGTGGACGACGCCAGGCGCACTGATTGCCGATGACAAGCACCTGATGGTGATGCTGCATCAGTGCGACGAGATCCTGCAGCGGGTGCGCAAGCGCGCCACCCGCATCGGCACCAGCCTTACCCTCACCTTCAAGCTCGAACGCCTGCGCCAGCACCTGGAGCGCATCAACGAGTTGGTGGCCCTGCTCGGTGAGCTGCGCACCCGGCGCGTGGTCGAAGACGCCGCGCCGCGCATCGTGCGCCTGTTCAAGACCCTGGTACGCGCCGAGTGCCGAAAGAACATCCTCTCCGACTACTGGGGCAAGAACGTCGAGCTGCTGTCGCTGCGCATGACCGAGAGCGCCAGCAAGACGGGCGAGAAGTACATCACCAATTCACGCGGCGAGTACTTCGGCATGCTCGCCTCGGCTGCACTCGGTGGCCTCATCATCGCCTTCATGGCGGCCAACAAGATCGTGCTCGGCAGCCAGGGCTGGGCACCACTCAACGAGTTGCTGTCGTTCTGCCTCAACTATGGCCTGGGCTTCGCCCTCATCCACATGCTGGGCGGCACGGTGGCGACCAAGCAGCCGGCAATGACGGCCAACGCCATTGCCGCCTCCATCGGCGAGGCCAAGGGCAAGGGGCGCGACCTCGAGGAGCTTGCCGACCTCATCGTACGCACCATCCGCAGCCAGGCCGCAGCGATCGCGGGCAACATCGGCGTGGCCATCCCGATCGCGCTGGTGGTGGGCCTGATCATCCACTTCGCCACTGGCAGCCACTTCGTGTCGCCCGAGAAAGCCCACCACCTGCTCGACGAGATCGATCCGCGTGGCGGAGCGCTGTTCTTTGCGGCCATTGCCGGGGTATGCCTGTTCATGTCGGGGCTGATCGCCGCCTTCTACGACAACCTGTCGGCCTACAACCGAGTACCGCAACGCCTGCGCCAGTTGCGCTGGCCCAGGCGACTGCTGGGTGCAGCGCGTGCCGAACGACTCGTGAGCTATATCGAGAACAACCTTGGCGCGCTGGCCGGCAACGTCTTCTTCGGCTTTCTGCTCGGCGGTGCGACCGCCATCGGCGTGCTTTTCGGCCTGCCCATCGACATCCGCCACATCGCCTTCTCATCGGCCTATCTGGGCTATGCATCGGTCGCACTCGATTTCGCCGTGCCGCTGACCACGGTGGCCATCGCATTCTCGGGCGTACTCCTGATCGGGCTGGTGAATCTGCTGGTCAGCTTCACGCTGACGCTGAGCGTGGCGATGCGCGCGCGCCGCATCACCTTCGAGCAAGGCCGCAGCCTCGGCGGCCTGTTGCTTCGCCGCCTGCTGCGTGCGCCGCGCGCCTTCCTGCTCCCCCCGCGCCCGGGCGACGCCGCACTTGGTCAGGCGCCACCAAACGGCTAGAATGCGCGCCCTGAGTCCTCGTCATAGTTCAATGGATAGAACGGGCGCCTCCTAAGCGCCAGATCCAGGTTCGATTCCTGGTGACGGGACCACTTAACAGCTTCACCCCGTAGCACGCAGAACCAGAAACCCGCACAGCTCAAGGCTTTGCGGGTTTTTTGTTGCCCCAGTTCGCCCCAAGTGGCACCATGTCAATACCGTCACAGCGACGGTATTTTCGACGGTACACGCAGCAGCAGGCCGATACCGTCACGAAAAATACCGTCAGCCGGAGATCGACATGCCGCTGACCGACACCGCAATCCGCCAGGCCAAGCAGGGCGCTAAGCCCATCAAGATGACCGATGGCGACGGGCTCTTCCTCCTTCTGCAGCCCACAGGCTCCAAGCTCTGGCGGTACGACTACCGCTTCGCCGGCAAGCGCAAGACGCTCGCAATCGGCGCCTATCCTGCCGTCAGCCTCGCGGCCGCACGGAAGGCGCTGGCCACTGCGCGCGAGCAACTGGCCGCGGGCGTGGATCCAGCCGCAACCAAGAAGGACGCCAAGCGCGCCGCCAGGCTCGCCGCTGAAAACTCCTTCGAGGCGGTGGCGCGATCCTGGTGGAGTAGCTGGAAGACAGCGCGCACCGAGGGGACTGCATACGCCGCCATCCGCGCGCTTGAGAACCACGTGTTCCCGGTTATCGGAAGCAAGCCGATCACCGCAGTTCAGCCCGTCGACGTCCTGGAGTTGCTCCGCAAGATCGAGGCGAAGGGCGCAACGGACATGCTCAAGCGGGTGCGCGCTCGGATCGGTGAGATCTACATCCACGCGATTGCGAACGGCATCGCCAAGAGCAACCCCGCCGAGGGCCTGCACAAAGCGGTAACGCCGCACCAAGGCGAACACCGTCCGGCACTGCGCGCCGGCGAGCTACGCGAGTTCTTCATTCGCCTGGACGCGGTACGCATCTCCAGGCCGATCAAGCTCGCGATTCAGCTTCTGGTGTTGACCTTCGTTCGGCCGGGTGAGCTGCGGTGTGCGCAGTGGCCAGAGTTCGACCTCGAGGCCGGCGTGTGGACCGTCCCCGCCGAGCGCGACCGCGCACGTGGCCTGACCGGGATGAAGATGCGCGAGGAACACGTTGTTCCGCTTTCCCGGCAAGCTGTGGCGGTGCTTCGCGAGCTGCAGGATCACTCAGCCGGAAGCGACCTGCTCTTCCCGAACCGCAACGGACAGGGCCGACCGATCAGCGAGAACACAATCAACAGCGCCTTGCGCGCGATGGGCTATCAGGCTGGCCAGGTAACTGGGCACGGCTTCCGCGCGACTGCTACCGGCGCGCTGCTGGAGCTGGGCTATCGACCTGACGTGATCGACCGACAGCTCGCGCACCGTGAGCGCAAACAGGTGTTCGCGGCCTACAGCCACCACGCGCAATTCATGGCCGAGCGCCGGGCCATGATGCAAGCGTGGGCGGATCACCTGGACGCGCTGCAGACCGGAGCACGAATCATCCCTTTCCGTAGCGTGGTGAACGGGTAGATCGAGACATCCGCGCCGCCGCCAGCCCAATCGCTCGAGGGAGTTCTGATTGACCGCCAAAGCCAAATTCAGCGGCCCCGTCTGCCCAGTCGTAGAGCTGCCGCCGGAGCTCTCAGGACAACTGCAGGGCTATGCGGTGCAGCACTGTGCCCGAGACATCGATCCCAGCGAATTTGCGGATCTTCTTTCGATGCATACCATCTACGCCGCAGCGGCGATCCAGTTGCACAGGGCCGGCGGGACAAACAAGGAAGAGCGAGAGCTGGAGCTCAGCTCCCTGAAAGCCAGCTTAGCCGACTCGGAGAGAAAGCTGTTCATGCTGTCTTTCGAGACTCATATCCTGTTCGCGTCACCAGACGACTCAGACCCTGTCGCGGAAACACGCAGATCGTTGCAGCTCATGATGCGGCAGGTCGACGCTGCGCTTCAGACCCTGAAGCAGCAGCCTCGGGCGCCTCGGTTTGACGAACGCGTCCGGGAGGTTGCCACCGAGCTCGCCGAATGCTTCGCCGAAACCCTCGAGCATTTCGGCGCCCCCGTTTCAAGAACTTCCGACGCAGACTTCGACGGATCATCGCCGGCGGTCGAGCTACTTGAGCGCCTTGGATCGATCGCGGGAATCACTCTTTCCAAGCGCACGTGGCGCGACTATCTCTCGCGACGTAGCAAACGCCCCGACTGCGGGTAGCTTCCTGCGCTCATTCCGAAGGTAACGACTACTTCAAAGTGCGCCCCATGCCGCACCACACGGCAACAAGGAGCGAACCATGCAGACAGTCACCCACCCCTCGCCAACGCTGAAAACGCACGGCGCAATCATCAAGCCGTCGATCATCAACTTCGACAGCCTGCCCGACTCGGCTCTGGTCGATGACAAGACCGTCGCCGTCGTGACAGGGCAAAGCCGCAATACGGTCTGGCGCAAAGCCAAGGCCGGCACCCTCCCCGCTCCTGTCAAGGTTGGCCCCAAGACAACCCGCTGGAAAGTTGGTGCGATTCGCGCATACCTCGCAAGCCTGACCGCGTCATGAGGTGGCGCCATGCCCGATCAGAACAAAGAAAAGGGCGCCGCCCCTTTCGAGAACGCGCGCCCTTGCGAATCACACACCTCGCACTGTAGCGCTCCGGCCAGCAGCCCGGTATTCCCGAAGGCGAACAGCATCCGCGAAGCCGCGCTGCGTGCCTTGGTCTCCGGCCCCATTCGCCAATCGGGCTTTCAACGCTCGTGGCGACTCGCCGCATACGTCCGCTTCCTGAAGGATGACGGCTGGGCGATCCGAAGCCGCGAGGTCGCGGAGAACGGCCGAGTGGTCGCCGAGTACGTACTCGACCTGCAGGACGCCGCCACCGCCAGCGCTGCGGCGCGCTTCCGGGCGTATGGGGTGGCAGCATGAACCGGCCGAGCAGCCACAGCCGGCGCGTGCACTCGAACGTGCAGATCCACGGTGACCAGGATTTCGACCGCCCGCGCCGGAGTGCCTACCCCGCGAATCCAGAGCTGCGGGTGCAGTTTCACGATCCCGTCAGCTACCGGCACATCCGCGGCCCCTACCGCGTCTCGATCCAGCTTGAGGCTCCGGTGATCGAATGGGGCACGAACGGCCGGTGCTGGGCCTTCCTGGCCGACTTCGACGACGAATCGCTCCTGCGCATCATGGCCGACTTTCGTCAGGCCACGGACGACCGCCGCGGCGCGTTCGGGCGTCCTTTCGGGGCTCGCCCATGAACGGAATTTTCAGCATCGTCCCGATCGAGGTATGGCGCGACAAGCGCCTGACCCTGGAACAGGTGCGGGTGCTCGGCGTGCTGTTCTCGTTCCGAGGGAAGAACACCGATGTGGTGTGGCCGTCGCGTGCCGAAATCGCCGCGCGCTGCGGCATGCACATCAGCAACGTTTCTTCAGCGACTACGGGACTTGAACGGCTGGGGTGGCTCCTCAAAGACGGCAAGGGCGGACACTCGAAGGCCACCCGCTACACCATAACCACGCCCGAGTCTCCCGAGGTCGGAACCGTTGCCTGTTCGGCTACGGTTGCCTGTTCGGCTACGGTTGCCTGTTCGGCTACACGCTTGCCCCTAGCCGATTCGGCTACCCCACCCCTAGCCGATTCGGCTACCCCACCCCTAGCCGATTCGGCTACACGCAAAGAACAGACCAGTGAACAGACCAGTGAACAGACCAAGGTAGGTGGACACGCTGCCGCGTGCCCCTCCTTGCTCGGCGAGATCGCACTCCAGAACACCGGAGCGAGCGCCCCAGACGCCCCCATTGCCGAGCTCGTCGCGCTGTACCACGAGCACATGCCGGCAAATCCCCGCGTGAAGATCCTCAACGATCGCCGCAAGGGGCTAATTCGGGCGCGCTGGCGTGAAGCTGCCTCGCTGACCTGCCGGCCCTTCGGCTACCAGGACCGTGCAAGCGGGCTAAAGGCTTGGGCCGCCTTCTTCGCCATCTGCGCCGAAAGCGCCTTCCTCACCGGCCGTGCAACGCCTCAGCCTGGCAAGCCGCCCTTCGTTGCCGACATCGATTTCCTGATGTCGCCGGCCGGCTTCGCGAAGACGCTCGAGAACCGCTATCACCGGGAGGCGGCATGAACACGGCGCAGACACCGACCATGCCCCCACACTCGATCGAGGCCGAACAGGGCCTTCTCGGGGCGGTCCTGATGTTCGGCGCCCCGGTGCTCGATCGCATCGAGGGCGTCGTCAAGCCGGCCGACTTCTACCGTGAGGAACACCGCCGGATCTTCGCCGCGGCCAAGGCGCAGCACGAGGCCGGCGGGAACGTCGATGTGGTGACGGTCTCCGTCGCCTTGACAGCCGCGGGCTACGCGGAGCGCACCGGGGTGATTGCGTACCTCGGCGAGCTGGCCGCCTCCTGCCTGTCGGCCGCGAACGTGAAGCGCTACGCCGAGATCATCCGCCAGCGCTCGACCCTGCGTGCCCTGCAGCAGCTGGCCACCGACCTGCAGAGCGCGTGCGCCGCAGGCGACAACCGCGACCCCGCCGAGATCGCCGCGGAGCTCGAAGCGAAGATGCTGCAGCTCGTCGACCGCAGCGAGAGCGACCCGGTGCGCCTGCACTATGCGATGGCCGAGGTTCTGCAGGACGTGGAAGCGCGCCGCGAGCGTGGCGGACGGCTCGCAGGCCTCGCCACGGGCTTCCAACGGTTCGACCGCATGACCGGCGGGCTTGAGCCGGGGCAGCTCGTGATCCTCGCCGCACGCCCGAGCGTCGGGAAGACGATCGCCGCCTGCAACATCGCTGCACAGGCCGCGGCGGGCGGATCCCCGGTGCTCTTCTTCACGCTCGAAATGACCCGGCGCGACATCGCTGCGCGGATCCTCGCGGCCCGCTCGCACGTCACGGTTCATGCGATGCGCTCCGGAACCAGCGAGCGCGGGCACTGGGATGCCATGTCCGACACGATCACCGCGTCGACCAACTGGCCGATGTTCATCGATGACCAACAGGCCGTGAGCGTGGCCTACGTCCGCGCGAAGGCTCGCCGGATTCAGCGCACCGAAGGCCTTGGCCTCGTCGTGATCGATTACCTGCAGCTCATGCGCGGTATCGGCGACACCCGGACGCAAGAGGTGGGCAGCATCTCGCGCGGGCTGAAAGCCCTGGCCAAGGAACTGCATGTGCCGGTGATCGCCCTCGCCCAGATCAACCGCGCATCCGAGGGTCGCCCAGATCGGCGCCCGATACTGGCAGACCTGCGCGACTCGGGCGAGATCGAGCAAGACGCGGACATCGTGGGGATGCTCCACCGCGAAAGCCTGTACCGCGACGCCCCGGAATGGGCAGGCCTGGCCGAGCTGCTGATCCGCAAGAACCGCAACGGGCCGACCGGTGATTGCCTGCTGGCGATCGACGGCCCCCTGATGCGCTTCACCGACCACGACGGCCCCTCGCCTCGCGAGAACGGCGCCGGACAGCCAAGCCGGCGAAAAGGGTTCGATCTGTGATCGCCAATTGCGGCGGAAACGTACCTGCCGGCTCGCAGACACCCCGAACGATACGCGGGCAATACCTACCCCTACCCGACCGACAAAGAAGCCGCCAGCGGCCGTTTTCGCGAAACACCGCATCCACGGCCCGGCGGTCCACTACCAAGGAGCAGCAGCATGATCCACCCCGAGATTGATCCCGCCCGGCGCTGCATCACCTGCGCCCATTACGACGAAGACGGATGCCTGAACGGCTTTCCAGCGGACGCGCTGTCCTGCACGGAGCATCAGACCGAGACGGAATCCGAGTTCTTCATCCATGCCGCATCTCGCGCGCCCATCGTGATGACATTCCGTCCGATGGGATGGCACTGAAGGTGGGCGCCAAGTACTCGCCACAGTGCCCTCAACTCAATCAACCACCTGGACCACAACCGGAGAACAATATGAGCAGCAACAACGGAGTCGCCAACCTGCTGAGCAACATCCGCGAACGAGAAGCCGCGAAGGCCGAACAGATGAAGATCGCCGCGCAGATTGCGGCAGTGCCCGACTCACAGTTCGACGACCATCCGGAGGTCAAGCGCCACCGCGAGCGGGTTGCCCTTCTGGAGCGCCGATCCGAACTGACTGAGGATCCGAGCCAACGCCGCCGGCTCGCCGAGGCGATTGCGGCAATGCGCCTCGAGCTGGTCGAGCGCTCGGCAGATGTGACCAATGCAGCGATCGACGACCTTGCCGACGATCCCATCACCTTCAGGCGCGCGTTTGCCGCGACAGAGGAGGCCCGCCGCCTGACGTGCGTCATTACCGCGGCCGAAGCCGCCCTCGGGGACCTGAACCGGAAATTCAACGGACGGAGCCCGCAACTCGATCAGTTGCGCGCCGCCCGCAGCGAGCTCGATCGTCTGCTGCGCCGCCTCAAGCGCGAGCACCTTGGAATCTCCGGGAAGTGAGGGGGGTGGCGAATGACCGACACGACCACGAAGGCCGAAAAGCCTACCAAGAGCAACGCTGAGATAGTCCTCGAGGCGATCCAGGATCTGCACGCCCGCGAGCAGATTGTCACGCGCGAAATCCTTGCCGAGCTGACCGGGCTCAAGCTCACGACCATCGACGACCGCTTAGGGCACCTCGTCGACAATGGAAAGGTCCGCCGCGTGCAGCGAGGGGTTTTTGTCCCGGTTGACCACCACAAGCCCGCCCGCCCAATCTCTCGAACCCTTTGCCCAGACGGCACGACAGTGCTCGAGGTCGGGGAGTCGGTGATTATCCTGTCGCCCAGGGAGGTCAGGATGATCGGCGAGTTGATGGCCGGAAGCAGCCAGCAATACGCTGCGATCGAGATCGGCCACGAGGCCGCCCGGCTCAATGCCGCACTAGCTGGACAGGTAAGCGAGGTTCGCAGAGAGCTGCGTCAACTCCAAGAGGGCGCAGCAACGACCGCACCCGACAACGAAGAATAGCGTTCAGCCGACGGTGGCGGCTTTGTGCGACTGGCTTTGTGCGACTTGTACGCGCGCGCACGAACCCGGGTTTCGCGAGTCCCTAAAGGCAGGAAACGCCGCCCATATGCACCTTCAGAAAACTTCAGTTGGATTTGTACGCGCGCGGACAAGCAAAGCCAAATCTGACTGAAGTCGCCGACGCCCTGCACTGCCCCCCTCTAGGGCTGGAGTCAGATAGAAGCGAACCCGACCATTTGATCGTTCAAATCAGATATCGGGGCAACGACCATGTACGGCTTTCACTCGCGCAAAGAGCGCAACGTCAGTCAAGGCGGAAAGATCAAAGGGCCGGGCTCCGGCACGTCCGACAGCATCAAGACCGAAGTTCCCAAGGGCAGCTACATCATGCCGGCAGACTCGACCGCGAAAATCGGCGAGAAGGCGATGAACGACATGGGCAAGCCCGTCCCGGTCAATTTGAGCAACGGCGAATACCAGATGCCGCCCGAGGCGGTGCATGCCGTCGGCGCACAGGTGCTCGACCAGATGAAGGACGCTACCCACACCCCTGTCGCGGCCCAGGGCTTCAAGCAGCACGAGGGCGAGCTCTACTTTTCCGATGGGGGGCTTGTCGATGATGAACGCCGCCGCACCGGGCCGAGCCCCCAGATGGGCGCTGTTGCGCTTGGCAATCAGGCGCGCTTGGAGCGCTCTGGTGGGCAAGGGATGTACGAGGGCGCAAACAGCGAGATTGCTCGCGGCTTCCGCGCCGCCTTCCCGGGTACGGACACCGCGATCCGAGGCGCAAGTCAGAACATCGCCGAGGCCTACCAGAAGGGGGGCGTCCCGGCTGCAATTGGCGCGACCGTGCGGAATACGGCTGTGCCCGCGCTCGGCTTGGCCGACGACATTGGTCGCGGCGTGAAGACATTGATCGACCCGGCAGCCAATGCGCTGAAGACAGCGGTTACTGGTGACGCCACGCCGATCGAAGGCACGCGGCCTGCCGCCGGATTCTCTGCGCAACCCAAGCCGCAACCGGCGACCTCCGAAACTGCGCTTCGGAGCCAAGCAAGCGCCCCCGCACGCACGCCGACCGCCACCGAACCGCGAGGCTTCAACCCGTCCGCCCTGACCGAGCAGCAGCGCAACGATGCTGGCGACGCCTACCGTTCCGCCTGGCAACGCGAGGCGCCAACCGGGATGCGTGGCGCAAACGATCAGGCGCTAGGCTTCTACAACGCAG
The DNA here is from genome assembly GCF_029588855.1 of Thauera mechernichensis. Taxonomy (NCBI): domain Bacteria; kingdom Pseudomonadati; phylum Pseudomonadota; class Betaproteobacteria; order Rhodocyclales; family Zoogloeaceae; genus Thauera; species Thauera mechernichensis. Next base: position 76,282 of record NZ_JARQZE010000012.1, read on the forward strand.
AGCAGCAGGTTCGAGGCTCGAACATCACCGCGCGTCGTGGTGCCAACGGCGTGATGGAGTTTTCGGGCAACGGCGAAGGCGCACTGCCGCAAAACTACACGCGCGGCTTCGATCTGAACGCCGGCAACGAGCGCATGGCTGCAGCCAACGCCATCCGCCAGAGCTATCTCGACGCGCAGGCCGGATCGGATGGCGGGCCTCGCGGCGGCGTCATCGGCAACTCTGCTGCCGAGGAAACGAACGCACGGTTCCGAGAGTCCGCTCTTCGAGAGTCCATGAAGGGCATGGGGCGCACGCGCCTAAATGCGACAGTCGCAATGCGCAATGCCGACATGGCGGGGCAGCGCACTGAAGCCGAGCTTGCCATGCGCGAGCGCGAAGGCGCGGCAAACCGCGGACTCACTGCGCAGGCCGAGGTCAATCGAACAGCGATCGACCGCCGCCGGCTCGACATTGATCAGCAGCGTGCTGATGCCGAGGCAGGCGTTCGCGGCTTCGAGGCGCGCGGCCTGGAGCGTGTGGAGAAGCTGTACGCGGCGTATGAAAATGCGAAGACCCCGGAAGAGCGCGCCGCGGCCGCCGAGCAGATTCGAGTCCTGAATGGAAAGGACCGCGAGATGAACGCACAGGTCATCTATAGCGAAGAGCTCATCAACCCTGCGCAACCTATGGCGGGCACCCGTCGCGTGCCGATGCTGCTGAACCGCGACGGCACCGCGACCGTCGTCACGCCCCGAGCCACACAAGACGCGCCGGATGGCATGCGTTACGTGGGCACGTCGAACGGCAAGCCAGTCTATGAAGACCAGAACGGCCGCCGCTTTCTGCAGGGGGGCAACTGATGGCACTCATCCCGTTTGATGGCGAACTGGATCCGCCGCCCCCCGGCCTGACGCCCTTCAGCGGCAAGCTCGACAACGAAACCCGCTCTGCAAAGCCCAAGCGGAGCCTTTTCGCGTACGCGAATGACTCGGTGATCGATGCGGCGAACGCGGCGGCCGGGCTGGCGAAGGCGGGCGTCGATCTGGTTGCGCCGGGGTCGGCGCCATCGAAGGCCATCGGCGAGTTCATCGAGTCGGGGCAGGAGAAGCAGTCCGATTGGAAGAAACAGACGCGCGCCGATCTGGGGCAGAAACTCGCGAGCGCCGACGGTGAGCTAGACAAGGCGGGCACGTACCTGAAGCATGCGATCGTCGAGGATCCGCTCGGCACCATAGCAGAGGTGGCCGGCAACATCGGCCCCTTCGGCGCAGTCGGTCGAGGCCTGCAGGGCTTGGACGCCGCCGCGCGTACCGGCGCCATAATGGGGCTTGCTGGCGGGCTGTCGGCCGGCGAGGTGCGCGGCAACATCTTCGAGAAGATCAGCAGCACGCCTGATGCGGAACTGCAGGAGGCCAGTCCGGAGTACGCGCGCTTGCGTCAGACCATGGGTGAAGCCGAGGCAAAGGCAAAGATCGGCGGCGACTTCGGGCGCCACGCCCCCGAGATCCTGGCCGCGGGCGCCGTCGGTGCGCTGGGTGGGAAGTACGGCCTCGAGGGGATGGCAGCGCGGGTCGCGCCCGCCCGCACCCGTCTCGCAAACGCGGCAGTCGGCGTGCTCGATGAAAGCACCCAGGGCGCGGCCGAGCAACTCGCCTCGAACGTCGGTGCTCGCCGCACGCTCCCCGATCAGGCCTTGCTCGAAGACGTGGCACTGAATGCCGCAGCCGAGGGGGTTCTCGGGCTGGGCGGCGCAGCTGTGGGGCCGACCCGAAACGACCGCTCCGTCCGGCCGACCGGCGAGGAATTCGATGTTGGTGCAGCCCTCGCGCCCGTCTCGCTGCGATCTGAAGAAACGGAACTGGGACTTACCGCGCGCCCGATTATCGATGAGTCGGCGCTTGCGCGAGCCGGCGTCTTCCCGCTCGCGCCGACGCCGTCGCAGCAGATGGGGCTTGATCCTGCTACCGGCCCGATGTCGGCCGCTGCCGCGCTGGCCGTCGATACCGGCGCATCGCCTACTGCACAGCCTGCCACGCCCGCAGGGAATCCCGGCGTTGTGTGGCGCAACGGTGATTTTGACCTGCCAGTTGATGTGGTCGGCCCACCCGAGCCGGACCAGGGGGGCCGGCTTTTCGTTCCGGTGCGCGGCACTATCGACGGCAGAACCAGCACGAGCTATGTCCCTGCGGATCAGTTGGTCGGCTGGAATCTAGGCGCGACGACAAGCCCGGAAGGCGGAAACGCCTCCCCTGATGCTACACAGGCAGACGGCGCCCCGATCTCGGATTTCGGCGAGTTCGCGCCCTTCACGCCGGAACAGTCGCCCGTCCCACTTGAGAACGCGCAGCGTCTGGCGCAGATGCTGGAACAGAACGGCCGCGCGGTGCTCATAGTGCCGAACGTCGACGGCTCGGGCTTCGGGCTGGCACCGGCCGACGCCCTGACGCCCGAGCAACGGACAGCAGTGAAGCGCTTCCAGCCGCAGGCCGACGCGCAGCCTTCGGATCAAGCGCCCATCGAGGACGAGCCCCCCGCCGCGGCAGGACTTGCGAGCGTCGATCAAGGGAAAGTTGCGGGGGCTTTGGATATCGACTCAGCCGGCGCACGTTGGGAGACCATGCCGGCAGAAGAACGTCATGCGCTCATCCAGCGCGCCGGCCTTAACCCAGTGCAGCGCCGCAATGTGCAGGCTATGCCCTGGCGCAACATGGGTCATGTGCTGCGCAATCGGCTCGCGGGCGCGATGCAACCGGACCCATCGCCTGCTATACCGAGCGGCGTCACGATTCAAGCACTGCCCGCGAATAGCGGAGCTCCCGACGCTGCAACCAGGTGGGAGGCGATGTCCGGCGAGCAACGCCAGCAAGTCGCCGTGAGGGCAGGATGGGCGACAAGGGCCGGCGCCCCTAACGTAATCGCCAGACGACTTGCACAGACGGCGTGGGCCGACCTGAGCAATGCAGCGCGCGACCGACTCGAGTCCGGCCTCGTGCCGGACCCGGTGGACGCACCAGCAACACCTCTCGCAGCACCGGACATGCAGCAGGACATTCCGACCAGCACCGCAACGCCAGAAGCCGCGCCCGCGGTCGCACCTGGGCAAACGGCAAAGAGCCGTGACGTGCTCCTCGCGCAGGTCGAAGTGCTCAAGCAGCGCACGGCGCCCGCGGATCTCGTTGCGGACTACAATCAACTCAAGGACCGCATCGCCGACGCCCGCCGCCGCGCCAGCCTGAAGGCCACCAAGCGCACCGAGGCGGAAACGCTCACGAGCTGGGCCGATAACCAAGATCGGGAGCTTGAGCGACTGCGGACGCAGATCGGGTTCGTCGAGTTGAGGGCCGGCACCGCGCGTTACCGGGTGCTGAACACACCCGAGAATCTCGAGGCGTTCGCGCAGAAGCTGAAGAAGGCTCCCGTCGGCCGATGGACGGTGACTGTTCAACCAGATGAGGTGTACGAGCATGTCGAAACCCGACCAAGCACCACCGAAGCTCAGCGAGATGCTGGGCGGAGCGGACTCCGAGACCTACTCCGACGGCTCGAAAATAGCCAAGGTCGGCGAAACGGTGGCGCTGATCGAGGCGCGTTCTCCCTACTTGGTGCCCGACTCTACGACGGCTTCGTCGCTGGAGAAGCAAGCCAACTCGTCGGACAAGCAGTAAGCAGCCCTGCTGACCTCGCCGCCCTGGCGCAGGTCTATCGCGATCCGAGATTCGAGACCTTCCGCGCCTTCTTCGTCAAGAACGGCCGAATCGTCGGCGAGAACGGTTATTCGAGTCGCCTGCCCGCGGTCGTGCGCGTGCCGGACAACATGCCTGAGCAGGTCCGCGAGGACATGCAGGCCTTCGGCGCGGACGGCTATTACCTGTTGCACAACCACCCGAGCGGGCGCTCAGAGCCATCAGTCGCGGATCTGCGACTGACCAACGACGTCGACCAGAAGGCCCCGGGCATGCTCGGTCATGTCGTGATCGATTTCAATGAGTACAGTGTCATTCAGGGTGGCGGACATGTGCAACGCGTCGATGCGCCAGAGTTGGCCGGAATCGACTTCAAGAGCAAACCCGAGCTGCAGCACCAGTTGCTGAACACAGAGATCAGCGGACCCGATGACGTGGTGTCGATCGCGAAGGCGCTGCAGATTCCTGGCGGTCACGCAACGCTCGTGCTGACCGGCTCCGATGGGCGCGTGTCGCTGCTGCTCGACCTGCCGGCCGCCATGCTCGATGACGCATCGCCCGAAGCGCGCGGCAAGGTTAAAGGGGTCATGCGTGCACTGGCGCGCGAGTCAGGCAGCGGGGGCCATCGCTTCATCGTGCTGCCGGCTGGCGCTCAAACGAATTTCGCGATGGGCGAGCTGATCCGCTTTGGCGTGGTGTCGGATGTGGTCACCGCGAACGGCGACAGCATGCGGATGAGCGGCACACCGTGGGGCGGTGACTTCCTCGATGGGCGTGACGCGAAGGTGATGCGCATCAGCGACGAGGCGAGCCCGTACACCGTCGCCGATGACGCCCCGCAAAACCGCCAAGTCGGCGGCTTCGGAAATCGACCGGTGCACCGCGTGCGAGAGGACGCCCCCACCCACTACGCCCGCGACACAGCAGGCGCCCCCCAGGCCCAAGCCGACCCGAACGCCCTGCCCCCGGCGCCGCAGCTCACGTCCGCCGAGTGGATCAGCCACGCGCTGCGCACGAATCGCGGCTGGGCCATGGGTGCGCTCACGCGGGACCAGATCACCGACATCTGGGGCGACTCGATGCCGGGCGTTCGGCGCTTTGACGAGGTGGTGCGCAACATGGACACGGTGCGCCAGCGGATTGCCGAGCGCGCAGACGTGATCCTCGAACGCTGGCGCGAGCTGCCTTCCGAAGCCGCAGACCGGGTATCCGATCTCATGCACCGCGCGACCCTGGCGCAGTTCGACCCGGAGGCCCACCGCACGGGCGCGCTCAACACCGAGCAGGCGAACATGCTGCGCATGTGGAAGGCACTTCCGCCAGCGGCACAATCGCTCTACCGGGACGTGCGCGACACCTACCGCGAAACTCTGCTGTCGATCCGCGACGGGCTGGCCAACCGCGCGGAGAACGCCGGCACCAACGGCGCCCGCATCGCGGCACAGATCCGACTCGAGTTCGACAACTACCTCAAGGACGGCCCTTACTTCCCGTTGGCTCGCTTCGGTGAGCTGATGCTGATCGCGGACAAGGGCAACGAGCGTATCGTCGAGACCTTCGAGTCGAGCGCGCAGCGCGAGCTGCGAATGCGCCAGCTCCGCGGCGCCGGATGGACGGTGAAGGCGACGAGCAAGGCGCAGTACTCGGCCACCCGAGACGGCGCCGCCGGCCAGTTCATCGGCGACGTGCTGGAGAAAATCAACGCCCTGGAGATGCCGGCGGACCAGAAAGCGAAGCTGATGGACAACCTGAACCAGCTGGCGATCGGGACCCTTCCGGATGCCAGCTACCGGCGTCACTTCCGCCACCGCAAGGGCGTGCCCGGCTTCAGCTCCGACGCCATGCGGGCCTTCGCCGCAAGCATGCAGCACGCCGGACACCACATCGCGAAGATACGCCACGCGCAGGAACTCGCCCTGCTGCTCGACGAGATGCAAAAGGATGCCCGCGACGCGCGCGGCGACGTGGATGTAACCGAACAGCAACAGGTCATCAACGAGTTGAGTCGGCGCCTGGACTACCTGATGAACCCGAACACCCACCCAGTAGCGGCAGCAGCCGGACAGGTCGGCTTCGTCATGTCGCTGGGGGGCTCGGTGGCGAGCGGTCTGGTGAACCTGACGCAGACCCCGTTCGTGACGCTGCCCTGGCTGGGTGCCCGGTACGGCTTCGGCAAGGCCAGCACGGCACTCACCCAGGCCGCGCGCGACTACTTCGGAGGAAAGTGGGAGAAGTGGTCAGGCTTCGTGATGGCGGGCAATCCCAAGCTCACGGGCGACGAGCAGCAAGCGATTCGCGAGCTGGAAAGCATGGGCCTCATCAACCTGACTCAGGCTCACGACTTGGCGGGAACGGCGAACACGGACAGTACAGTGAGCAAGCGGGCCTTTGCGATCGATCGGGCGATGAAAATCGTCGGTTGGACCTTCCACGTTCCCGAGGTCTTCAACCGACAGGTTTCGGCACTGGCTGCCTATCGCCTGGCGCGCGGCAACGGCCGGGACCATGCCGGCGCCGTCGAGGCCGCCCGCGGTGCGCTGATCCGCACGCATTTCGACTACTCGGCGAGCAACCGCGCCCGGTTCATGCATGGCAACTTCACGCGCGTCATCACGATGTTCAAGCAGTACAGCCAGCAAATGACCTACCTGCTTTGGCGCAACGCCTACCAGGCATTGAAGGGCGAAAGCCCCGAGGTGAGGCGGGAGGCGCGCCGGATGCTGGTGGGCGTCGCTGCGATGCACTTCACCGCTGCCGGGTCGCTGGGCCTGCCGCTGGGCGTCTTCGGGATAACACCACTGCTTGGGCTGCTGAGCATGGGCATGGGCGACGAGGATGACCCGTGGGACTGGGAAGCAGAGTACCGGAAGATGCTGGCCGACGTTTTCGGCAAGGAAGGCGGCGAGGCAGTCGCCCGCGGCCCCGTGCGCATGCTGCTGAACGTGGATCTTGCCTCTCGCGTCGGTCTCGGCGACCTGTGGATCCGCGGACCGCAGAAAGAGGCCGAGGGGCGCGACCTCGTAGAGGCCTGGCTGATTTCGCTGCTTGGGCCGGTGGCGGGCTACGCGGGCCAGATGGGCACGGCCGCGAAGGCGTTCGAGGAAGGCAAGTTCTCCCGCGGCGTCGAGGCGATGATGCCGAAGTTCGCAAGTGCCCCGCTGCGAGCCTACCGCTACAGCGACGAGGGCGTGCGGTCCTGGCGTGGCGATGATCTCGGGATCGAACTCACGCCCGCCGATATCGTCGGGACGGCGCTCGGGTTCCAGCCTGCACGACTGGCCGAGATGTACGAGGGCCGCAACGCGGTGAAGGGGCGCGAGGCCAAGCTCCAGGATCGGCGCAGCGAGATCCTGAACCTGTGGGTGGCGGCGAACATGGCCGGAGACCACGACGGGATGACCGAGGCAGCCGAAGCCGCCCGGCGGTTCAACAACCTGAATCCAGAGTTCGCGATCAACGTCCTATCCTTCCAGCAGGCGTACCGAGCCAAGCTGCGCAACGCGGGGCAGATTCGAGACGGAATCCACCTTTCTCGGAAGCGTGATGCACTCAGGGAGGAAGGACGCTTTGCAAACGTCGATTGACCGCTGCAGCTACGCAAGGAAGCGGTACGCAGTGAAGTACGCACGAACCCGATTGGTGAAATATGCGCGCGCGCGAGGAAGGAAGCAGCACGGGGGAAACAACGATGAACGCAATGCAGACTGATCCGGATCGAGAGCGCCGCCGCCGATGGAGGGAGTATCACGCCGAGCATGATCGGCTCGCAAACGAATGGCGTGAGCGCGGCTACCAGCACCCGCCGCCTGTCTATCCGCCGATGCCGCATGACCTCATCGGCCTGACCTGTGGTGCACGCACCAGGGCCGGCACGCCGTGCAAGATCACGTCCATCTATCGCAACGGGCGCTGCAAGTTGCACGGCGGATTGAGCACGGGGCCAACCAGCGCACAGGGAAAGGCACGGTCAGCGAGCAACGGAATGGCCAAGAAGAAGCGAACCCCGTGAGGGGCGAAGAAAACGCGAGGTCGGCCCATGTCGACGGCCCCTGCATATTCGCAGACGCCGGTCGACCCAGCTCAGAGCTATAACTTAGGGCTATAAGCGAATCGATCGGACAGTCGGCCGACCGTCCAACACGGAAAGGGGGGGGCTGTGATCGATGGTTACCAGCGCATGGTTACCAGGATGGTTACCGGCAAAAGCGGGCTCTCAGGCCGATGGAAAGGCCGAGCACACGGGGCCGACGCACCGCTGTATCGCCCGCGCTGTCTGCCGCCCCCGGAATCGCCCCCCAGAGGCCACCGAGGCGGCGCGGTAGCCCGAGATACTACCGGCGCATCGTTCCCCGCTCCTGCGGCCGATACGCAAGCGGGAGAGGCGACAACCGGGGACGAGACAGGGGCCGAATGAAGCACCACGAACACTGGAAGGCAGGACTCCCGCCGGTCCGACCGGGGAGCAGCGAGGCGCAAGCGTTCGTCGAGAGCAGGCAGGAGTTCGCCAACTGGATCAAGGGCCGCATCGAGAAGTACGGCTTCGCCGAGGGCGAGGATTTCACGGTTCAGAAATTTGTGAACGGTCGCGCCACGGTCGTCCCTGACGCGCGCGGGGATCCAAGGCGGTGGGTGTCCTGAAAACTGAGGACGCCCCATTCATAGCGCGCGGATCGAGGGCAGAGCGTGGAGGGGCGGATCGCGTCTGCTCCGGGTTCGTCCTCAAATTGAGGGCGGACCAGACGGACCGACACGAATTGAGTGCGGCATGTTGAAAGATGTGAAGGTTTCTGCAGCTGCAGAACGTGACCGCCGTCGGCGCTGGCGGGCGTATCACGAGGAGCACGAACGCATCGCCCGCGAGTGGGCTGAACGGGGCTACCAGTACCCGCCGCCTGTCTATCCCCAGATGCCGCGCGACCTCGTCGGCCTGACCTGCGGCGCACGAACCAGGGCGGGCACGCCGTGCAAGCTGACCGTGATCTACATGAACGGGCGCTGCAAGTTACACGGCGGACTGAGCACGGGGCCAACCAGCACCGAAGGGCGCGAGCGGTGCAGAGAGGCCGCACAGAAGCGGTGGGCGATGGTGAAGGCGCATGCCACCCCATGAGGACGCTGGAAAACCATAGTTCGCCCGGGTCGACGGCCTCTTCAGATTCGCAGACGCCCGGCACCCGACCGCTTGACCCGGCAGAATCCGGAGTGCATGATTCGTTTGCGCCGTAAACAACGGTGCGCGAGCTTGGCGGCTCGTAAATGACCAAGGCGGACGTGTCCGCCGCCCCTGGCGGATTTTTTTCGTCCATCGCATGCGCTCGTTCAATGGCTGGCGCTGCGAGGAAGCCGCAAGGCTTGCCGGTGCCTTGGTCCCGGTCCGCCAACCTCGCAGTTGCCAGCCACCCCGCTTGGCGGCGGGAGCTGGCCGATTCAATCGACCAGGAGCACGCACCATGCACACCCCCTCCACGGGCACGCCCGCCCGACCCAGCCCCACTGCCGCCGCGCGAAAGCACCTCGCGCAACACCCCACCCGCCCCCAGCACGACGACACCCTGTCGCGCCTCGAGCTCGCTGACGCCTGCCTTGCCGGCGCGATCGCCCTGACGCAGTTCAAGCCTACCGAGCGGGCCGCCGTGCTGACCCTGCTCGACGGCGCCACCGAGGGCATTGCACGCGCCCGCGCTGCACTGACCACCACCAGCAACACCGCCGACGGGAGCAAGTCATGAGCACGCGCGCCAAAACCCTGGATGTGGATGCGATCGACCTGAAGCTCGCGACGGTGTGTAGCGTCATTGATCTCGTCTTCACTCTCGACAGCACGGGCGACCTTGATTCGCTGGACCGGCACTCCCTCTGCAACGCGCTCGGCATGTCGATGACACTGATCGGCGAGGCGCGCGAACTGCTCCAAGCCCCCTTCTCAGGAGAATCAGCATGAGGCGCCCCATGTACGACACCATGTCGACGTTGTTCGAGTACGCGAAGGGCAGCATCAGCGACAAGGATATGGAAGAGTTCGCGAGCCTGACCGAGCACGCCACGGATGAAGCGCTGCGCCTTGCCCAAGTCTGCGAAGGGATCGCGTGTACCGTTGAAAGTGACGCGCGAGGCGGTCACCCCGCTGGATCGTTCCATGGCGCCGACAGCGTCTTCACGCTGCTGTGCGCCCTGGCGCATTCCTTCGACACGATTGCGGCAATGGCCCATGTCGGCGACGAGGCGACGTACCACCTGAACTGCCGGAAGAGGGGTGTTGAGCCATGAGTTCCGAGCTTGTCGATACCTTCGAGCGCGCGGCCAGCGGGGGGCGCAACGTGACCGAGCTCGCCCCCATTCTGGAGCGGCTTGCCGCCGCGCTCGAGCGCCCGCCCCTGCCGCCGGATCGCATTCTGTGGGACGCTGAGCGAGTCGGCGAATATCTCGGCGTGTCGCCTCGCACCGTGGCCGAGAAGTGGGCGCACAAGCCGGGGTTCCCCAAGGCGATCACGCTCGGCGGTGAGCGCGCGATGAAGCGCTGGAAGGCCAAGGAAGTGATGGACTGGGCCGAGAGGCAACGATGAACCCGGAACGAGACCCGCCCACGTGGCGGGTTTTTCATGGACGATCGGCGGCGCGCTACCCTCCCCCGGGACATGCACGAGGGCCAGGCCATGAGCGGTAGCCCTGCCGCCCGCGCGGAACGCGTCCACCGCCTGGTGGAATCCCTGAGCCCCGATCCTGGCAAGGCGCTGCCGCCCGTGCCCGAGCGAGCCTCAGCAGTACGCACGCGATTGGTACGCAGCCGGTACGCACGGAACGCGCGTTGGCAGAGTGGTACGCACGCGAGACCATGTTTCGCTCATCGCCGGCTAGAGCGGCACGCCGCGGCTTCCGCCTTCAGCTCGGCGATTTCGCTCATCAGCCGCATGATCGTCGCCTCCTGGCGCTCAACGATCTGGGCCAGAGCATTCGTTTCCGTTGTGCCCGCCGGTCGCGCACCAGATGCGCCCCCACTGCCTGCAAACCGCTGAGGCTGCGCGGCCGGCGAAGGCGCCAGGCGCTGCACGGGAGCGGAATTCATGGCCGGAGGCGGTGGGGAGTAGCCCGCACGGTGGCAGGGATAGTCGCCGGTCTTCCTGTTCATGTGGCAACCCTTCGCGTCGAGTCCGCCGCCGTGGCCGTACCCAAGCCCGGGCATGGCGACGGACAGCAGCAGTAGCACCTTGAGTGATCCCCTCATCTCCTGCCCCTCCTGGCTATCGGGCTGGTGGCCTGCGCGGCTATGGATGCTCGAGAGTGCCCAATGTGTGACGCGTCACCAGAGCTGCCGATTGCATAATATGATAGATTACAAGCGACTAACATAACGTCCTAGTCATGGCGCTTCGATTCCGCAAATCCGTCAAGCTCGCACCCGGCATCCGAATGAACTTCTCGGGCGGCGGTGTGAGCTGGTCCCTCGGTCCACGTGGCGCCTCAATCGGCATCGGGAAGCGCGGGACCTACCTGAACGCTGGCATTCCCGGCACGGGCCTGTCGTTCCGAGAACGGCTCGGCCCTGGCGCTACAGGCGGTAGGCGGGCCCCGGCGACGTCGAGCTCGGGCAAGGTCTCGATGAGTGTGACCGTTGGCGTTGAAGACGACGGCACAATGATTTTCAAGGACGAGGCCGGGTACCCACTCTCAAGCGAGCTCGTCGCGGTCGCGAAACGCCAGCAGGGCGATTCCCTTCGCAACCTGATGCAGTCGAAGTGCGACGAGATCAATGCGCAGGTCGGCGCGCTGCGCATGCTCCATCACTTCGCCCCGCGCCCGACCGATCACCCGGCGTATCAGCCATCCCCGTTCGACGATCCCCGCCCATCGCCGCCGCAGCGAAAGACACCGGGTTTCCTCAAGAAGCTCTTCGGCGGCGCCGACTCGGTCGAAAAGGAGAACGCCCGCGCGGAAGGAGCGTACCGAGCGGCACTGCAGGACTGGGAGCAAGCGAAGGAGGAGCACGAGAACGCCGAGCGGCGGAAGTCGATCCTTATGAGCCAGGCCGCGGCCGGGAAGGTCACGTTCATGGAGATCTTCCTCGAGCAGGCCTTGCAGGACATCGTGTGGCCGCGCGAGACGCTGGTGTCGTTCGAGATTCAGGACGGCGGCGCGCGCCTGGTGTTCGACGTCGATCTTCCCGAGATCGAAGACATGCCGACGAAGGTGGCTGGCGTGCCGCAGCGTGGCTACAAGCTATCGGTGAAGGAGCTGAGCCAGACGAAGGTTCAGCAGCTCTACGCCGAGCACGTGCACTCGATCACGTTTCGGTTGATCGCCGAGGCCTTCGCGCTGCTGCCCACCCTCTCCGAGGTGATCCTCTCCGGCTTCACGCAGCGGGCGGACCCGAGCACCGGTCACGAGACCGACCAGTACCTGCTATCCGTCCGTGTGCGCCGGGAGGAGTGGGTGCAGATCAACTTCGACGCGCTTGAGTCGGTCGATGTCGTTGAGGCGCTGGGCCGCTTCGAAAACCGCCGACTGATGACCAGAACCGGCGCCTTCAGGGCTATCGAGCCGTTCTGATGCGCCGGAGCTACCTCGCGAAGTATCCCGGCAGGGTGCACCACCACCAGCATTGATCCGAGCGCTCAGATTATGGCGATCTCTCGGGTAGCAGGCGGGTGGCCCTGATTGCTCTGGTGACCAACACGGCCAAGAAGCGGGAAAACCAACCCACTCAGCCATGAATATCAAGGATGGAGACCTTTGGATGGCCAACGAAAAAAGCCCACGTAAACTCTTCTGCAAGCGCGCTGAGATCACCCCTGCAATGGGCTCCCTCCAGAGCCGCCTAGCGACCGCGCTGGCCGGAAAGGCAATCGTTCGGGATCGAGCCGAGCCAACAAGCCCGGCCGCATTTCGTATCGTAGCGCAGCACTATCCGGTGGACGGGGGGATTGCCGGCATCTTTACAGCCTTCGAGCGCGGCGCGAGCGCGGTCTCAGTTCTCGAGGATCTCACAGCCGAGGCCCTCACCGTCGACCAGATCAAGGCCCCGCCTGGAGACGATGGCAAAGAGCGGCAATGGGTCGACGGACTGCTCTACTTCTACGTGCTTGGCGACTTGGTGATCGTGATTCAATCCGCAGCCGTGCGCGCCGGTCAGTTCGAGTCACATTTATCCTGGCTACTTGGCGCCGATGGCAGCGCCTGTTCCGTGAAGCTGGTCAACCAATATGGACGCTCGGCACTGGAGCAGCTCAGCGCATCGCATGTTAAGGATGTCAAGGTAGGCGGACCGTTGCTGCATGCAGTGCCCGCGGCGCCGACTGCCAGTTCTGCGGTAACGAGCGGACGAATCGAGGTCGGCGGTGCGATGCTCGAGGCCGTGTCGGCATTGCTCGAGGGAGAGAGTGGGCCCGGCTTCAACTGGGCTGCCGCATTGGACGGCAACATTGAAGCGTGGCTGCACGTGTCCTACAAGCGCAAGACGAACGAGGACGCTCAGCGCCTGCTCGACAGGATTGCGTTGAACCTGCGAAACGCGGAGGACCTCGAAACCGTCATCACCCTGAACAACGGCCAGACGATTGCGGCGGGCGAGCTCAAACTCTCGAAGAACTGCAGGATCGAATCCAGGGAGGGCGTCTTGTTGGCCGACAAGGCCTTCTCGGCGATGTCCACGTGGCTGAAAGAGTTGGTGGAAAGCAGACAGATCCCCGTATAAGCTGAAGACATGAAGACCATGCTCAATCCGGCGAGACGTGTTGCTCAAGCGGGCCTGATGCTGCTCGGAGCGCTCGCGGGTTGGGCTTTGTTTCTCTGGGCGCCCTATCACCTGATCGGTGCGATTTCCAAGACCTCTGCCGTGTTCATCGGAACGGTATGGGTGACGGTGATGGCCTTCGCCCTGAAGGTTACGGATGTGACCGAGGCACCAAACCTATCGCCGACTGAGCATCGGGATCTCGAGGCGAAGGCACGTAAGGCAGTGAAGACTGTGTGGCTGTACGCAGCAGGTAATGTGCTGGCGGCAATCCTGACGCTCGTGCCATCGGTCCTTGTCGAGGCCAAGATGCCAATTTATGCGCTTACGGTCGCAATGGCAGGCGCTGCCGTTGGTTTTTCGACCCACTCGGTCTTGGCTCACGCGTACTGGCAAGAGGAGCTCAGGCGCTTCCGCTCTTCACTGCGGGAACGCGAGCGCATCGCCAAGGCGGAAGAGGCATTGATGGAGTCTGTGAGGTCGACCGGTATCGGAGACGATGTGCAGCGCCAGATAGTCTCGAAGAACCGTTCTATCGAATGGCCGGCGAGCGGCTCGAAGCATTGACCCAGCAGCGCCCGGTCTTCCTTCGTCGCTACCCTCGCTGCCGGCGCCAGTCCCACGGTGCGACCGGATACCGATCGACCCATAGACCGCGCCCGGCGCTGCGCGCCTCATCCTGCAGGCGATACAACGTCTTGTCCTTCGCGTAGCGGTCATACCCCCACGCCATGCCGCGGCGCACCTGGGCGGCGTTCGCATCCACGCCCGCGCAGGACACCCGGCCCACGATGCGCTTGTAGCGGTCGAGTCTGCCGCCCGATATCGGCACGCGGTCCAGACTCACCCGGCGGATGCCGCTATTGCGAACGTAGCGAGCATGCGTCGCACATGCCTGGTGGTCTGCGAGTTACCGTTCAAGCGGATTAAAGGGTGATCGGCGCTAGTCGACTCAGGGGGACCGATCAATCTCGTCGTGATTGGCCACGCGGCGAAGAAAGGCAGACGTGCCATCGATCTCCATCGAGATCTTGTAGTTGCCAGTGACGTGCACGGTGTAAATGTCCGGAGCTGAATGGCCCTTGAGCTTCTCGAATGCGAGCCCCGCCGGACGTAAGGGGCGCGCAAGATCCTGGAGCTTTGCGTCGACCAAGTCACGCAGATCGAGGCTAAGCTTGTCGTAATCCTTATGGAAACGTCTCGACTTCCGCCAATGTGTGATTACGACGCCGCCCGCCCCGGTGACCGTCATGCGTTGCGCAGGCTCTCGATCAAGGCTTCAGCCGTGGCGAAAGCTTCCCCGCTGCGTGGCTCGGCCGCCAAGTCGTGACGAATGATAGCGGCGCGCATCTGCATGCAGGACTCCGCAAGTTCCGCAACGGCCTCGATCGCTTGCTCGTAGGCGTCGTGCAGGGATTCGCAGTGGTGGCCCTTGAGCCGCCCATCCTTGTCGATGCTCGCGCGCTTGCGCACTAGGCTGGTGAGCTGATCCTTCAGGCTGCTGGCAGCATGGCCAAGGGCGTCCACCGCTTCGTCGTTCGCGTCAATGTAACGCCCCTCGATGCACTCGGCCGTCGCAACCTCTTCGCAGATCGACGCGATCATGCGGTTAAAGCCGTTCATTACGCCCGCCAGGCCCACCAATGCGTCGACCGTTCCGTCGACGGCGTCGATGAGGTTGATGCTCGCCGCTTCGGTCGATCGAGCCACGCCGACGAGGCGGGCTCCCGCTTCGTTGTTGCGTGACATAGCGATGCTCATGATGTTCTCCGTATTGACGAACAAAAAGCCGCTTGGGATGGCGGCTTAAGTTGGACGACCAAAGATTAACACCGTTCAGCGCACTCGGCTGTGGATAACCTATTGCATCTGGCTATGAGGAGGTATTTTGATGCATGCGGCTCATTTCGACGCTGCAGTCCCCGGGCTCTAGTTGCCCCCGGCTTGGGCGGCCTTGGTTTTTTTCTTCGGCTTCCCGGACGCACGCAGCTCGTCGAAGATCGCTGCGGCCTTAGCATCGGTGTTGAAAGCGATGTTCAGGAGCACTTAGACGGGGTTCGGGATGTCGCGACTGGACTCGTACCGGCTGCCGCCGCTCTGAGTCGTCTGGAAGGGAGTCCAGAACTCGGACTGGTTGAGGTGCAGCTTGCGACGCAGTTCGCGGACCTCGGCGCCGGCGTAAATCTTGAGCTTCATGACGGGCTTTCGATGCTCCAAAGGCATATTCTAGCCCGGCCGATCTCTGCAGCCACGCCTAGACGGATGTCACCTTGTTGTATCATCGCCGCAGGTTGAGGCCGATGTGTCTTCCCCCGAAAATTGGCCAGACTCACATTGATGACGGTATTTTTGACGGTATCGAGAAAGAGCCAGAGAGCAGAACCCTATAAACATTGGCCCCTCACCTGCTTTTCGATTCCTGGTGACGGACCAATTCGACAATTCAACCCCTCCGCGCTGCACGGCTGCGGCACGCCGTGCGCGGCACATTGGTCTCCGGCCTGCATGCTCCGTTACCCGCACGTGCTGTTCGACCTCGACGGCACCCTGATCGATTCAGCCCCTGCCATCCTCGCCAGCTACCGCGAAGCGTTTGTGGCTGCGGCTTGCGAGCCCGTGATGCCGATCGACGCCGGCATCGTCGGTCCGCCGCTGCTCGAGACCCTGCAGATGCTGACGGGCAGCAAGGACAGCGCACTGCTCGACACCCTCGCCGGGCACTTCAAGGCCAGCTACGACAACACGGGATACCGCCAGACGGCGGCCTACGGCGGGGTGACGGAAATGCTCGAGCGCCTGACGGCGGCAGGCTGTACGCTGTCGATCGCCACCAACAAGCGCCTGCACCCGACACGGCTGATTCTCGACCACCTGGGCTGGAGCCGTCATTTCGCTGCCGTGTATGCCCTGGACGCATTCGAGCCACGCCTGCCAAACAAGGCCGCCATGATCGCGCGCCTGATGCAGGACCGTGCGATTCCCCGCGACCAGGCGGTCTACGTGGGCGACCGCAGCGAGGACGGCGAGTCTGCAGACGCCAATGGCCTGCCCTTCCTGGCCGCCACCTGGGGCTACGGCAGCCTGGAGGCCGGCGAGATGGCGCCGCACTGGCGTGCAGTGTCCACCCCTGCGGCGCTGGCCGAGGACATCCTCGCACCGGCCTGAACGCCAGGCTTCCGCCTACCTCACCTCGCCGAGCAGGCGGTGCAGATGCTCGACGGGAATCGCGTAACTGATGCCCGAGGGGTCGGACAACACGCTCTCCTTCGTACCCTTGACGAACACCATGTTGAGCACGCCCAGCACGGCGCCGCTTGCCGGATCGTACAGGGGGCTGCCGCTGTTGCCTGGATAGGCGGTGGCGTCGAGCTGGTAGACACGAAAGACGTCGTTTGCGAGGCGGCGAACCAGGGCGGGATTGAGGTCGCGGGCATTGGCCTGCGGAATGCCGATCGGCGTGATCGCGGAGACGATGCCACGGTGCGTGACCGGCGTCATGCCGAGCACGTTGCCGATCGGAAAGCCGGTAAAGGCGATTTCCTGCCCTTCGCGTACGCCGCCACTGGCAGCCAGGCGCAGAGCGGGTAAGGCCGGCCCTGCGCCGAGCTTGAGTACGGCAAGGTCACGACCGCGATCGGTCGCGGCGACGCTGGCCGTGCGCACGGTGCCGGTCTGCCCGTCCCCCGGCAGCACGATGACGAGGGCCTCCATGTTGGCCGTATCGAGACGCTCGGGCAGGACGTGCGCATTGGTGGCGACGAGTTGCCCATCGCCAACGACGAAACCCGTGCCGCGAAACTGGAAAGCCGGGCTGCGGGTACGCTGGTAGGTGCCCACCGCCACGATCGAGGGCTTGATACGCGGCACCGTGGCGACGAGATCGGCACGTGCGCCCGTCGGCAGGAACAGCGCCCCAGGCAGGGCTAGCGCGGCCGCCAGCAGGCGGCGACGGGTCGGATCGTACCGCGGTGACGGGCGGCGCGCGCTCATGAGTCGTGATCCTCCTGGCTCGCCAGGCGCAGGGTCTTGAGGCGCGGACTGGGCGCAACCACGCGACTGTCGTACGGATGCCGCCCCTGCCCGACATGGCGCAGGATACGCTCGACATAGGCCTGCGTTTCCCGGTACGGCGGCACGCCGCGAAAACGGTCCACCGCTCCCTCGCCCGCGTTGTAGCCGGCCGCAGCCAGTGCAACATCGCCCTCGAAGTAGGCGAGCAACCAGCGCAGGTAGGCAAGTCCCCCGCGAATGTTCTGCTCGGGATCATAGGGCTTGGTGACCTTGAAGCGCGCTGCCGTCTCCGGGATGAGTTGCATGACCCCCATGGCGTTCTTGGGTGACAGGGCTTGCGGGTTCAGTGCCGACTCGGTGAGCGCGATCGCAAGCGCCAGTTGCGGCTGAATGCCGTAGCTGGGCGCCAGTGTAATGAGCAGGCGGGCAACCTCCTGCCGCTCCGCAGGCAGGCGCGCCACGAGCGCCTCGACCGGCCAGCGCGGCGGCATGATCTCGGCCGGCGTATGCAGGCAGCTCGGCACATCGCCCGCCGCCTCACCGGTGAAGCGCAACATGCGCTCGGCGTGCGCATGTCCGAGCTTGGCAGCCATTGCGAACAGGGTGCTCGCATAGGCGTCGTTGCGCTCCACGCCGCGCCCGTTGGCGTACATCCAGCCAAGGGCGTACATACCTTCGGCATCACCGAGTCGAGCCGACTCGCAGTACAGCCGCGCTGCATAGACCTGATCGCGGGGCACGCCCTCGCCATGCTCGTAACCCAGCGCCTCCTCGGCGAGGTAGCGCGCCTGCTGCGCGAACGCCGCCGCGACGACATCGCTGCTCACCGCGCCAACAGGCGCCGTACCGACACCGGCGAGGCAAACCCCCACAAGCATACGGTGCAGGCGTGCGCGCCACTCACCGTCACTGCGGCATGTGGAGGACCTGCGTGTGAGACCGAATGCGCTATCGACCATGATTCATGTATGGCAGATCTCTGTCATCGACGCCAGCCGGATACGCACGTCTGGCGAAGCGCACGCTCGCCGCGCCCACAACCCCGTACCTGCGCTCACAGCGACTTCCGCAGCTCGCTGGCCTCAGCGTGAATCGGCGTCCCATCCTTGAGGCGTGGCAGGAGGGCATCGAGCTGGCTGCGCGCATCATTCGCACGCCCGGCCTTGACGTAGGCGCGGGCAAGGTTGAGATGCAGCGGCAGCAGATCCGGCCCCAGCTTCACCGCGCGCTCGAGATTGGTCACCCCGGCATCGAAGTCTCCGCGCTCGACCTGGATCATGCCCACGGTGTCGATGATCGCAGGGTTGTCCGGCGCCAGGCGCAAAGCCTGCTCGGCGTACTCGAACGCCTTCGGATCCTTGACCTGGCTGGCAGTCCACGCGAGGTTGTTGAGGATGAGCGCGTTCTGCGGCGCCATCTCGTGCATGCGCGCGAAGAGGTCGTGGGCGTCACGATGCCTGCCATCGACGAGCGCCCGCTCGGCAAGGTATCCGCGCACGGCGATGTCGGTGGGGTTCTTCTGCAACCAGTCTGCCGCCAGGCGGTCAGCCTCGGCCTTGCGCTCGGCAAGCAACAACACGGTATGTAGCCTGCTGACCACCTGGGCGCCGCCGTTGCGCTCCAGCGCCTTGCGGAAAGCGGCCTCCGCGGCCTTCCAGTCGCGCCCGACACCATGGATTTCGGCTTCGAAGAAGTACCCGATGGGTGCATCGGGCTGACCAGCCTGGATGTCACGGGCAATACGCAGCGCCTCAGCGGCGTCGCCGCGCGCCATCACAGCGGCGATCAGACGCTGCTGGATGTCAACCGCGGCGGGCGCGATGGAGAGTGCGCGGCGCAACGACTGCTCCGCCGCCGTCTTGTCGCCCAGCATGGTGTAGACCTCGGCAAGGAACAAGTGCGGCTGCGGCGAACGCGGCATCAGACCCGCTAGCCGGTTGAGCGAGGAGATACCCTGCTGGCTGTCACCCGCAGCGACCTGCGCCCGGGCAAGGGCTTCGACCGCACGCACCTCGTCAGGGTGCGCGGCGGCCAGCTTCTGCGCAACCTGCAGCGCACGCGGGAATTCGCGCTGCTGCAGGTGATGTGACACCAGGGCGAGATTAGCCGCTACACCGCCCGGTGCGGCACCGTCGGCGCGCTCCAGGGTGGCAAGTACTTCCGCAGCAGCTGCGCCGGTGGCGCGCTGCAGTTCGGCCAAGGCAAGGTGTGCTTCCACGTTTCGCGGATCGCGCTGGATGACCGCCCTGATCCGTGCCAAAGCGCCCTCCGGCTGACGCTCTGCGAGATCCAGACGCGCAAGGTTGACCGCTGCAGCAAGATAACCCGGCTGCAGCGCGAGCGCCTTTTCGAACGCGGCACGTGCCGCGGGAACGTCGCGCTTCGCGAGCATCAGGCCACCGCGCAGGTTGTGCACCAGCGGGTTGTCGGGCTGCTTCTGCTCGAGTTGCAGCTGCGCCTCGAGGGCCTTGTCCGCCTCCCCCCTGCGCAGATGCGCCACGACAAGGGCAAGGTCGGCCTGAATCGCGGCCTGGTCCATCTGTGCGGCGGACTCCAGGTCGGCAAACGCGGCATCGGCATCGCCGCTGGCCATGCGTGCCACCCCCAGGCGCAAGCGCGCGCGGGCATCCTCCGGGGCAGCCTCGGCCGCCTTGGCGAAATACTCCTCGGCACGCTGGTAGTCGTTGTTGGCAATGAACACCTGCCCCGCCAGCGCCAGTACGCGGGGGCTCGGATCGGGCATCTGCAGCATGGGCTGGAGCAATTCGAGCGCGCGCGTCGCGTCGCCGGTGGCGAGATGCGACGCGATGAGCATCTGCCTCGCCATCAGCTGTCCGGGCGCGCGCTCCAGCACTCGCCCGAGATGTGTGCGCCCGAGCACATGCTCGTTCATGCGCACCATCACCGTGCCGGCGAGGAGCTCAGCGGGAAGATAGTTCGGCGCCTGCTTGAGGACCTGCATCAGGCCATCGCGCGCTTCGCTCAGGCGCTCGGCGCGGTAATCCATGAAGGCACGCAGGTAGCGCGTGGTCGGATGGGCAGCCGCAACCGATTGCATGGCGGCCAGTGCCCGCTCGGCTTCTTCGAACTGTCCCTTGCGCATCAGCAGAGAGACGTGATTGAAGTGATAGTGGACGGTCCCGGGCGAGGCCTTGAGTGCAGCCTGCAGCGCCTGCACCGCCGCATCAAGGTCTCCCTTGCTGACGAGAATGTCGCTCAGCACTGCATGTGCCTCTGCATGCGCCTCGGCACGGGCGATCGCATCCCTGGCCTGAGCCTCCGCAGCATCGAGTTCGCCCTTGACCAACAGGGCACGAGCCAGCCCGACGCGGGCATCGGCCTGGGCCGGATCGGCCGCGATCGCATCGCGGTAGGCCTTGAGCGCCTTGTCGACATCGCCCTTGCCAAAGTGGGCGTCGCCAAGCGCGCCAAACACTACAGCCTGCGCTCTTGCGTCGGGCAGGCGGGTGCCTTCGAACTCCTTGAGCACCGCGTCGAACTCGCCGGCGCGGACCATCGCCTGCAGCAATAGCGGAATGACCTCCTCGCGCGCATGCCCCAGCTCGCTGGCACGGCGCAACTCCTTGACGGCACCTGGAATCTCGCCCTGCTGGAGATTGATCTTGCCCAGCAGGAAACGCGCCTCGGTCAGGCTGCCATCTTCCTGCAGCGCATTCTTGAGCTGGATGCTGGCCGCGGTGAGGTCGTTCTTTGCGATGTAGTCCTTGGCCGACCCGAGCATCTCCTCGGCACTGGCGCCGCAGCCCGTCAACAGGGCGGACACCAGCGCGGTCACCGCCAGCCCACCCGCAGCACGGGACCAGCTGCTACGAGGCATCGAGTGGTTTTCTTGACTCACGAACCATTCTCCTTCTTGAGGCCGAAGCGGCCCAGCAGATCATAGAGCGAGGGCCGGCTCACGCCGAGTATCTCGGCTGCGCGGGCAACATTGCCGTTCGTGCGTGCCATCACCTTGAGCACGGCACCGCGCTCGGCCTCATCGCGAACCTGGCGCAGGTTGAGGTGCTCGAGACTTTCGTCGGGCGTCTGCAGTCCGAGGTCGGCTGCGGTGATGCAGTCGCCCTCGGCCATGATGACGGCGCGCTTCATGCAGTTCTCGAGCTCGCGCACGTTGCCGGGCCAGCGATGCGCCTCGATCGCCGACAACGCATCATCGGCAAGTACGAGCGAACGCCGTGCATTATCACGCGCAAAACGTTGCGCGAATGCGTGCGCAAGCAAGGTCGCGTCACCCTCGCGCTCACGCAACGCGGGAATCTCCACGACGATCTCGGCCAACCTGTAGTAGAGATCCTCGCGGAATACACCGGCGTGGATCTGCGCCTTCAGGTCACGGTGCGTTGCACATACGATGCGCACGTCGACCGGTATCTCCTCGCGCCCACCGATGCGCTCGATGCAGCGCTCCTGCAGGAAGCGCAGCAGCTTGGCCTGCAGAGGAAGCGGCAGATCGCCGATCTCGTCGAGGAAGAGCGTGCCACGGTGAGCGGTCTCGATCTTGCCCTGGGTCTGCTTGACCGCACCGGTGAAGGCCCCCTTCTCGTAACCGAAAAGCTCGCTCTCGAGCAGAGCGTCGGGGATGGCGGCACAGTTGATCGCCACGAAACGCTCGTTGGCGCGCGGCGACAGTGCATGCAGGCCGCGCGCAAGGATCTCCTTGCCCGTCCCGCTTTCTCCAAGCAGGGCCACCGTCACCGAGGCCGAGGCCAGCTTCTCGATCGTTCGGCAGATCTTGAGCATCGCCGGGTCGCGCGTAAGCAGACCGGACAGGGGCCCCGCCTGCAGCGCAGACAGGCGCGCATTTTCCATCTGCAGGTCGTGCATGCGGAAAGCGCGATCGATGGTGAGGATCAGCAGTTCGGGCTCGAAGGGCTTCGCAAAGAAATCGTAGGCCCCCATTCCTACCGCCTTCACCGCATTCTCACGGTCATGCTGGCCGGTGAGCACGATGACTTTGGTATCGGGCGCAAGCGTGAGGATCTCTCGCAACAGCCTGAAGCCTTCAGTGACATCATCGGGCGCGGGCGGCAGGCCAAGGTCCATCGTGACGACCGCAGGCTCATGCTTGCGCAGTTGCGCAATCGCACTCTCACGATCACCGGCCACAACCGTGTCACAAGCGTCGAGCGCCCAGCGCATCTGTTTCTGCAGCGCCGGGTCGTCCTCGACGATCAAAAGCGTTCGCTGCTTGTCTGACATGGGATTCCGTTACTCCTGCCCCCGATACCGGGATCACTGGCCGCGCTGATTGCGCGGCAGGGTTATCGTCACACGCGTCCCCTTGCCCACTTCGCTCTCGAAACGGACTTGACCACCAATCTCACCGAGATACTGGCGTGTCTCGAACACACCGATCCCCATGCCGCTCGTCTTGGTCGTCTGAAAGGGTCGCGACAATCGCTCGCGAAGAAAGTCCGCGGTCATGCCACAACCGCTGTCCTCTACCACAACCTGCAGCGCATCGCCGGCCTCGGTTACGGTCACGGCCACCTTACCATCCTCATCCGTGGCATCCAGTGCATTTTGCACGACATGCCCAATGATTCGCTCCAGCCGCTGCGGATGCGCGTTGACCTCGAGCGGCGCTGCCGCTTCGAGCCGCAGTTCGACCGCTGGCCGCAGTGCCCGCCTCGAATGACAGACCGCCTCGAGGAGCGTGACAAGCTCGACTGGCCGCGGGGGATCGATCGAGCGCTTCTCCTGGAGTTGTGTCATCAGCCCGCGCATGCGCGCCTCAACATGGGCAACGGTTTCGAGCATGTCCTGCTGGAACTCCGGGTTGTCTCGATGCCGCTCGGCGTTGCGCAACATCAGCGAGAGCTGCGCAACGAGGTTCTTCAGATCGTGCACGACAAAGGCCGACATGCGATTGAAGGAATCGAACTTGCGCGCCTCCAGTAGCGCCTCGGCGGCGAGCATCCGCTCGAGATAGCCCGCAGCTTGTCGCTGTGCGGTCTTCAGCAGGTCCAGCACCTCCCAGTCGATCTCGAACGGCGTGCGCGGCGAGCCAAGCACGACGAAGCCGATGAGCTTGTCCGAAGCCTTGAGGGGAATCACCAGCCACGCGTCACCAAGATCGGACAAGCCAGAGGGCAGCACCAGGCCCTCGTAGTGCCCCGGCCGCGCACGGAACTCCGCCAGGTTGATGACCCATTCGCGCTCATCCAGGAAGCGGACAAAAACGGAATCCTGCGCCTCGACCCAGTCGGACGCGGGCTGATTGAGGCGCGAATGCATTGCAAAGTTGCCAAACGCGTCGCGCAACCAGAGCCCCCCTCCCGGACTCTCGACGAGGTCACACAGCGCCTTGACCACCGATTGTCCAAGGTCGAGCCCCGAGTCGCTCGATGACAGCGCCTGGGTGAAGCGCAGCCACTCATTGCGGTAGTCGTAGCGGTACGAGAACAGGTGCTTGCTGATCAGGACGCGCAAGCGTGCTCGCAAGCTGCCCGAGAACAACAGAGCGCCAAGCAGGACCATGCCGGCGAACAGCAGGGTCATCTGCAGCGCCCGGCCCCAATCACCGCCGAAGTAGCGCACGTAGTACGCTGCCCCCGCGATGACCAGCAGATAGACCCCGGCTCCAGCCAGCGCTGTCGAGTGGAAGACCACCTCGCGCGAAACGGACATCCTGAGCGTCCACGACGGACTGCGGATACCCGCAAGCACGATCAGCGGAATGAGCAAGGCATGTACGAGACCGCGAACCGCCCAGACGTCGAAATCGATTCGCGAGAACAGGAACGCGTCGGCGAAAAGATAAAGGTCAAAGATGTACCCTGCCGCCAATGCCAGACAAAGCGGCTTGATACCCCACCGCGAGTTGGCCGGAAGCCCCCGGTACAGCTGCTCGACCAGCATTAGACCAATAACCGCGTGCGCGAGCCAGGCCACCAAGGCCGGCTGTACGGGCAACGCTGCGCGATCGACGACAGCCTCGGTCGCGAGCGCGGCGAACTGGGCCAGCAGCACGGCAAGCGCGAGCAGCGCCGGCCAGCGCAGACGCCGCCCCCACAATGGCAGGGAAAGAATGATCAGGAATGCAAACCAGGCACCACCACGCAGCACGTCGAGCAATGCAGCCGCGAGCAAGCCCGCCACGCCCTCGCCGGCAACATTGAACGACGACGCGATCGCCCAAGCACTGGACAGCACGACCGCGGCGAGCAATACACCGCCAGGCAACCCTCCCCGCCAAGCGACGAAGATATACAGCGCAAAAAGCAGATAGGCGGCACCGGCAATTCCGTAGCCCCACGTCGCGATCTCACCCAAGATCAGGCCTCCTCACCTGCCCCGGGCCGGCGCTGAACGGCTGCACTCAGTGCGCACCCTCGCCCGTCAGCACGACGCGCACGGTCTCGAACAACACCAAGGTGTCGAGGATGAGCGTGTGATTCTTCACGTAGTACAGGTCGTACTGCAGCTTTTCGGCCGAGTCATCAACGGACGCACCATACTGATAGCGCACCTGCGCCCAACCGGTCACGCCCGGCTTGACGCAATGCCGAACCGCGTAGAACGGAATCTGCTGAGTAAGCTGATCAACGAAGTAGGGACGCTCGGGGCGCGGCCCCACCAGACTCATGTCACCGACAAGCACATTGAAGAGCTGCGGCAACTCGTCGATGCGAAGCTTGCGGATCACCCGACCCACGCGGGTCACGCGATCATCGTTCGAACTCGCCCAACGAGGCTTGCCATCACGCTCCGCATCGCGGCGCATGCTACGGAACTTGATCACACGGAATGGCTTTCCGCCCAGCCCCACGCGCTCCTGGCCATAGAACACTGGCGCACCATCCTCAAGCAGGATCAATATCGCAGTGATGATCATCACTGGCAGGGCCAGAATCAGGAGAAGCGAACCAACCACAAGGTCGAACACCCGCTTGATGAAGGTCCGCGCCCACCCCTGACGAAAGCCATCACCGTAGATCAGCCAACTCGCACGCAGCGAATCCAGCCGAATCTGACCGAGCGAGCGCTCAAAAAAAGTGGACAGATCCAGGATCCGGATACCACCAAGCTTGCAATCGAGCAGTTCGCGCAGGGATAGAACCCCACCTCGCCGCTCGCGCACAGCGACGATCACCTCGTCTACACGGAGCTTGCCAGCAACGTCAAGCAGGCTACCCGGAGGCAAAACCTGACGTGGCTCGACCTCGACACGCTCCTGCCCACCCACAGGAAGGAACCCCACGACATCCACGCTGCGCTGCAAAGGCCGCGTCAGATCCCTGTACACAGCCAGGGCATCCCGTCCGGTCCCCACGATCAGGACACGGGGCACGAAGAAACCTGCAGCCTGGCGCTGATTGACCACCACCCTGAGCATCAGCAGCGAGCACAACAAGACAAGGATGCTCACCTGCATCGGGTGCGGCGCGATCTCCGGCCAGGGCATCAGGCCAAACGTCACGTACGCCACCGGCACACTGACGACGAGGGAGAGTGCCACGCGCGCAAACGCCTGCCTGCGGCAACGCTGATACACAGGCCGGTACAAGCCCATCGCGGCATTGAGACCGATCATGGATGCCGCGAACACCAGCGCGGCAGGCACCCACGCCGCCCAGTCAAGGGCGCCGGGCGCAGCCTGGAAGGCAACAGCCCCCAGCACCACGATGAACAACAGCGCAGCATCGAACAAGACCTGATGCAGCGTATGCGTTGGTAGGTAATGGCTGAAGATCTTCAGCATGGAGAACCTCTGCGTCCGTGGTCGTGTTCGTCGGCTAGACCTTCCGGTCTGCCAGGTCGCCACCAAGATAGCTGATCGACCCATGCACGCCTATTAAATCGATCACGCTCATCGACCAAGAGTCGAAGTTAAAAAATCAGTCGAAACAACAGATTCGAGAAAAACCGCAGATCGACACATCCCGCGAGCATTGATTTTAGCATGTGGAGACGGTAGCTTTCCGAGGCTAGACCCCTCACCCACCCCAGGAGAAAAACATGAGCAGCACGGCCCGCGATTTCGCTGAAGTTTATGGATATCGATTCGAAGACCTCACCGTTGGCATGAACGCCGCAGTCTCACGCACCGTCAGCGAAGCGGACATCCTGCTGTTCGCTGGCG
The DNA here is from genome assembly GCF_029588855.1 of Thauera mechernichensis. NCBI lineage: Bacteria > Pseudomonadati > Pseudomonadota > Betaproteobacteria > Rhodocyclales > Zoogloeaceae > Thauera > Thauera mechernichensis. The sequence goes on from NZ_JARQZE010000012.1 coordinate 102,791, forward strand.
TTTCGGGTGACACCAACCCCGTACACCTGGACGAAGAGTTCGCTGCCAGCACGATGTTTGGCGGACGCATCGCGCACGGCATGCTCTCCGCAGGCTTGATCTCCGCCGTCTTCGGAACCCGCCTGCCCGGTCCCGGCTGCATCTACCTTTCCCAGAACCTCAAGTTCAAGGCACCGGTCAAGGTCGGTGATACGGTCGTTGCGCGTGTTACGGTGAAGGAGCTGAAAGTCGAAAAGCGCCGCGCCGTTTTCTCGACGGTTTGCACTGTGCGAGGGGCAGTCGTTCTCGACGGCGAAGCGGAGCTGCTCGTACCAGCACGCGACTGACTCATCCCCCACTACGCGCCCGACCGAACGTCAGCCTTGCCGCGTTTTCGAGCGCGCTGTGGGCGGCGTTCATGTTTTTGGGGCGCGTTGACGCGCCAAAGCCCTGCTTTCTTCTGAGAGCAGGGCTTTGTTTTGTGGGTTAGTCTGACGATGACCTACTTTCACGAGGGCGGACCTCACTATCATCGGCGCATGTGCGTTTCACGGTCCTGTTCGGGAAGGGAAGGGGTGGTTCCACACA
>NZ_JARQZE010000013.1:0-88263 GCF_029588855.1 Thauera mechernichensis
CGCGGCGCGCACCGCCGAAGGCGACGTCGAAGCCGTACTGGTCGAGCGCCTGCTTGAGGCCCTCGGTCTTCATGATGTCGGTGTGGATCGCCGAGCCGTGGGTGAAGGGGTTGATGTCCTTCTCCACACCCTCGGGGTTGATGTGCACCAGCAGGTCCATGCCCGTCTCCTGCGCCATGCGGGTGCGGAAGCGGTACATCTCCTGGAATTTCCAGCGCGTATCGACGTGCAGCAGCGGGAAGGGCGGCACGGCCGGGTAGAAGGCCTTCATCGCCAGGTGCAGCATGACCGCGCTGTCCTTGCCGATGGAGTAGAGCATCACCGGGTTGTCGGCTTCGGCGACGACCTCGCGCAGGATGTGGATGCTTTCGGCTTCGAGCCGTTGCAGGTGGGTGAGTGTCATGGATTCTCCAGCTTGTTGCGGGATCTAGGGACGTAGGGGGCCGGCCGCGCCGCCGGGGTGGCGCGGTTCGGTACTGCGTGGAGCGTGGGGGTTCAGGCGGTCGCGTGCAGCCTATGCACCTGCCGCGGGTGTTGGGGTGGTCCGACTGCGGCCCGATCGGCCGCGGGCGGCACCGCCTCATAGAGCGTGCTGCGCTGGCGCAGCGGACGTTCGCAGCGCGCCGCAATCGCGCGCAGGTCGGCGGTCTCCATCAACTGGCCGTTGGCGCCGCCCGCGGCGCGCGTGATCGATTCGTACATCAGCGTGCCGCCGAGGTCGTTGGCGCCAGCCTGCAGGCACAGCGCCGCGCCTTCGGCGCCCATCTTGACCCACGAGGTCTGGATGTTCGGGATCAGCGGATGCAGCACCAGGCGGGCGACCGCGTGCATCAGCACCGATTCGCGCAGCGTCGGGCCGGAGCGGGCGCGGCCCTTGTGCCACAGCGGCGACTCCATATGCACGAAGGGCAGCGGCACGAACTCGGTGAAGCCGCCGGTCTTCGCCTGCAGGCGGCGGATGGCGAGCAGGTGGCGCGCCCAGTGCCGCGGGGCATCCACATGGCCGAACATGATGGTCGCGGTGCTGCGCATGCCGACTGCGTGCGCAGCCTCCATCACCTCGAGCCATTGCGCGCTGTCGAGCTTGTCCGGGCAGATGATGGCGCGCACCTCGTCGTCGAGGATCTCCGCCGCCGTGCCCGGCAGGGTGCGCAGGCCGGCGTCGCGCAGGCGGCGCAGGTAGTCGTGCAGCGACAGGCCCAGGGTGGCGGCGCCGTGACGGATCTCCAGCGGCGAGAAGGCATGGATGTGCATGTCGGGCGTCGCGCGCTTCACCGCCGCCAGCAGCTCGAGGTAGGTGTCGCCGGTGTAGTGCGGGTGAATGCCGCCCTGCATGCACACCTCGGTGGCGCCGCGCGCCCAGGCTTCGAGCGCACGGGCGGCGACCTGCTCGGCTTCGAGGCGGTAGGCCGGGCCGCGCAGCGTGGAGGCGGCGTGGCTCTTGGCAAAGGCGCAGAAGCCGCAGCGGTGCTGGCAGATGTTGGTGTAGTTGATGTTGCAGTTGCGCACGTGGGTGACCGCCTCGCCCACGGTGTCGCGGCGCAGGCGGTCGGCAGCCGCCATCACGGCGTGCAGGTCCGCGCCCTGCGCATCGAACAGGCGCACGATCTCGTCCTCGGCCAGCTCGCGACCCGCCAGGGCCTTGTCGAGCAGCGCGCGGATGGCCTGCGAGGGCGCCGTGGCGCCGGCTTGCGGCACGAAGGCGCGCAGCGCGGCGGGCGAGGGGGCCTGGCCGGTGCCGGCGAGCCAGTCGTCGGCGCGGGCGAAGCCGCTGGCGTCGGCGCGGCGCAGCAGGGCGGTGCACATCGCGGTGTCGGTCCACCGCGCGGCCTCGCGCACGAAGGTGGGGATGAGCGGCAGGCGGGGGCGCAGGTGGCGGCCGTGGGCTGCGGTCTCGGCGGCGAGTGCGTCGATCTGCGGCCAGGCTGCTTCCGGGTTCACGTGATCGAGCGTGACCGGCGAGATGCCGCCCCAGTCATTGACGCCGGCGCGCAGCAGCGGGCCGAGCTCGCCAGGCCGCAGGTTGGGCGGCGCCTGGATCGACATGCGGGCGCCGAAGATCAGGCGTGCCATCGCGATCGTCCAGGTGTGATCGTCCAGACCGGGCTCGTCCGCCCGTGCCATCACGGTCCCCGGCTTGGCGCGGAAGTTCTGCACGATGATCTCCTGCAGGTGCCCGTGCGCCGCGTTAAGGTCGCGCAGCGCGAGCAGGGAATCGACGCGCTCGCGCCGCGTCTCGCCGATGCCGATCAGGATGCCGGTGGTCATCGGCACCGCCTGCTCGCCGGCGAGGCGCAAGGTCTCGAGGCGGACGTCGGGGTGCTTGTCCACGCACTTCCAGTGCGGGCCGCCGCGCTCGCACAGACGGGTGGAGGACGACTCCAGCATGATGCCCATCGAGGCCGACAGCGGGCGCAGCAGGGCGATCTCTTCGGCGCTCATGGTGCCGGGGTTTACATGCGGCAGCAGCCCGGTCTCGCGATGCACCAGCGCGGCCATCTCCGCCAGGTATTCGATGGTCGAGCCGTGGCCGAGCGCGGCGAGGGCGTCGCGCGCCGCCTGGTAGCGCGACTCGGGGCGTTCGCCAAGGGTGAACAAGGCCTCGTGGCAGCCTGCCGCCGCGCCGGCGCGGGCGATGGCCAGCACCTCGTCGGCGCTCAGGTAGGCACTCGGCACCGCCTTCGGCGTGGTGGCGAAGGTGCAGTAGCCGCAGGTGTTGCGACACAGCCGGGTGAGCGGGATGAAGACCTTGCGCGAGTAGCCTACGCGGGTGCCGTGGCCGGCCACGGTCAGGGCCTCGGCGGCCTGCAGCAGCTCGGCGTGCGACGCGTGCTCGGCCAGCAGGTGGATGTCTTCGGGCGACAGCGTGTGTCCTGCCCGCGCGCGGGCGAGTCGGCTCAGAGCGAGGTCGTGCATGGCGAGGTTGTGCATGGCGTCAGGCTCCAGCGGGAGGGCTTGAGGGAAACGCCCGCTGCCGGCAGCAGGCAGGCGAGATCGGCGGGCGTGTCGATGTCGATGGCGAGGCCGTTCAATGCGGGCAGGGCCGGGGTGATGCGACGGATGCGTGCTTCCGCCAGGTGGTGCGACAGGCTGTTCGTGCCAAAGCGGAAGGGGAAGTCCAGCCTGTCCGCGATGAACAGCGCGTTGGTGCCGGTGCCGTGGCGGTCGGACGCCAGCGCCAGCCCCTGTCGCCGTCCGGCGCGGACGAAGCGGTCGATCTCGCTCGCTCGCACCAGAGGCAGGTCGGCGTGGATGACGAGCAGCGAGCTCGCACCGTGGTCCCGCAGCCTGTCGGCGGCCGCGCTCAAGGCCGGGTTCAGCCCCTGGCCGAGGTCGGGCAGGGCCAGCACGCCGGCGGGGATACGCTCGGGTTCGCTGCTGACGATGGCGACGTGGTCGATCTCCTGCGCATCCGCAAGGGCCGACAGCACGGTGTCGAGCATCGTCTGCACCAGTCCGGCGCGGGCGGCTTCGTCGAGCATGCCGGCCAGCCGCATCTTGCCGAGGCGGCGTGCCTTGAGCGGCACCACGGCCCAGCAGCTCATGGCCGCGCTCCCGCCGAGGCGGCAGCACACCCGGCGCGCTGCGTGGCAGGCGTTGTGGCCAGGGTTGCGAGGGGGGTGGAGTGTCGTGTCTGCATGGTCTTGGTGCTGTCCTTGGCAAAATTGAAACACCTCAGATACGACGACGGCTACTCGCTTTGGCGTGCTGATGGTCTGTCAGGGAGAAGTAAAAAGCGCAAGCAAAACAATATCTTGCGGGCTTCTTTTGAATGCAATCAGGCTAAAGCTGAAAAAGCTCGGTTTTTCGGGCGAGCGATTGCGTCAATGGGATGGAACGCGATTCGCTCAGGGCTTGTGGTGCAGCGCGGCCGCGAAGGCCAGCGTCTCTCGTGCAACGTGGACGCGGTCGGCCGGGCTCAGCATCAGTGTGTCGGTGACATGGACCGGCAGCGCCATGCGCTCGCGCAGGTGGGCATCGCGCGCATCCAGCACGAAGCCGTCGAGCAGGTCGCCGTAGTGGCGGACGATTTCGTCTGCGCTTACCGGAACGCCCAGCTCGGTCATGATCTTCGCCGTCGGCCCCTTCACCGCAGCGCCGCCGACCAAGGGCGAAACCGCAACGATCGGCACGCCGCGGGCACGCAGCAGCGCACGCAGGCCGGGTACGGCCAGAATGGGGGCGATGCTCAGGTAGGGGTTGGAAGGGCAGATCACGATGGCGCCCAGTGCCTCGTCGGCGAGCGCTCGTTCCAGCGTGGCGCAGGGCCGCGTGTCGGGTGCGAACACGAATTCGATCGCGCGTGTCACCGGGCGGCACTGCTGGCGCACGAAATAATCCTGGAAGTCGAACGTGCCTTCATCCGTCTGCACGCGGGTGCGCAGCGCCTGGTCGGACATCGGCACGATGTCGGCGTCGATGCCGAGGCGGCGCGCGAAGTCGGCAACGATGGCCGACAGCGGCTCGCCGGCCGCCAGCCGGCGGGTGCGCTCGACGTGGGTGGCGAGATCGCCGTCGCCGAGGCGGAACCAGGTCTCGCCGCCCAGGCGGGCCAGCGCGTCCATGAAGGTCCAGGTCTCGTCGCGCCGGCCCCAGCCGGTCTCGGGGTTGGCGAGGTCGGCGAGCGTGTATAGCGCGGTGTCGATGTCGGGCGAGACGTGAAGGCCCAGGTGGGTGAAGTCGTCGCCCGTATTGACTGCGACGGTGAGCCGGCCGCGGCCGGCCGCGTGCAGCAGGCCGTCGGCGAGCTTGGCGCCACCGACGCCGCCGCTCAGGGCGAGGATGCTGGGTGCGCTCATTGGAACAGGTCCGTGTCGATCGGGCGCACCAGCGCCCGGCAATCCGTCTCGGGCGCGGCCGGCATGAAGCCGCTGGCGACCACCACCGGCATGCCCTCGTCGCCTTCGCCCATCACCACTGCGGCACCGGCGGCCACCGCGTCGGCAAACGCGGTCTGGGTGATCTGCAGCGTGCGGCCGTGGCGGTCGGTATCGCCGCGGCGGTCGATCAGCGCCGGAATGCCGGCCGAGCCGAGCGCCACATTCACCACGCCGTTGCGCCACGGGCGACCGAAGCTGTCGCTGACGATCACGCCCACCGCCTGCCCGGTAGCCAGGCGCAAGGCCTCGCGCAGCGCGGCGGCCGAGGCGTCGGGGTCGAGCGGCAGCAGCAGGGCGCGTTCGCGGCCCACCTCGTCCGGCACGTTGGACATGTCGATGCCGGCGTTGGCCATCACGTAACCCAGGCGGTGACGCACGATCAGTACCCCCGGTACCGCGCGCAGCACGCGGTTGGACTCGGACAGCGTGAGCTCGACCAGGCGTGCATCCTTGCCCGTGATGTCGGCGAGCTCCTGTGCTTTGGCGGAAGGGACGATCTCATCGAGCCAGGCGAAGCGGCCTTCCGACTTCGACACGATCTTCTGCGCCACCACGACGATGCTGTCGTGGCCCAGCGCACTGCCATTCGCCGCCAGCGCGGCCACGATCATCGGTGCCAGCGCGTCGCCGGGCCGGACCTCGGGGATGCCGGCAAGCGCTTCGAAACACAGCCGGCGTCCCATGGCCGGCTCCTCAGGCGTCGGTGTTCATGTCGAGCTCGCCGGTGATGCACAGGCCGGCGCCGTCGACACGATAGGTCTTGTTGAGAAAGATCAGCACCGAGGTCATCGCCTCGGCCGCTGCGGAGTTGGCCAGGGCGCCGCCGTGCAGCCCGCGCAGGCCGGCGGCATCGGCCAGCGCGACCACCTGGGCGCGGTCGGCCTTGTCGTCGCCGAACACGAGCACGTCGCAGGCGATGTCCTCATCGGTCGCCAGCTTGTGCGCGGCCACGTTGTGGAAGGCGGAGACCACGCGGGCGGCTTCGCCCAGCGTGTGCTGGGCGCGCAGTGCGGCGCAGCCCTCGGGCGGCAGCTGTACGCGCATCACCTTGGGCGGCATCAGCGGCACCGTGGTATCCACCACCAGCTTGCCGGCCGCCGCGGCGCGGATCTCCTCCAGCGTGGCGACCTGCGATGCAAAGGGCACGCTGACCACGATCAGGTCGGCGCGGGCGGCGACGTCTGCATTGAGCCCCGAGCCGACCGCGGCGCCGGTCTCCGCAGCCAGCGCAGCCGCCGCTTCGCGCGCCTTGCCGGCGTCACGCGAGCCGATCTCGACGCGCAGCCCCGCCTTTGCCCAGCGGCGCGCAAGCGCGGCGCCCAGCTTGCCGGTGCCGCCGATGACGCCAATTGTTGTTGTGTTGTCGATGACCATCTAACTGTCTCCATGGGGTAGGCGCAACGCCCGGCGCTGCGGGCGCATGCGGTGCCAACCACGCTACGAGAGTTGATGGTCGGGGAGCATCGTCCGATCGGACGACATGCTGGCGGGGCCGATGCTCTGCGGGCTGAGGTCGTGGTGCCACCCCAGCCCGCAATCCACTTGCGAGTCCATGGTGCTCGTCTATGTTGAATCCATGACATGACGCCGGACTCATATGGGAGGTGCAGGGCGCGTTATGGAGAAGCCTGACTATGTCTACAAGTACCAATCTGCACCTCGAGTCGCGCAGATCGTGCGTGATCTCGCGTTCTACTTTGCCCCTGTTTCGCAGTTGAATGACCTGTACGAGTTTCGTGTCCGTTCGCTCTACACCGAGGTGCCCGAGAGCAAGTACCGCGTGCTTGCAAAGCAACTGGTTCACGAGCGCTGGTTCGATTCCGTGCAGGAGGCGGTCGAGGCAATAAAGAGCGGCGATCTGGAGAGTCAGGCGACAGAGACTTACGCGTATTTCATTCAGCAGCTTAACGCAATGCTTTCTAGTGTCATGCGGCACTCGGGCGTAACCTGCTTCTCGCAGTATCGAAACAATCAAAGGATGTGGGGAACGTACGGAGCCAATCACACAGGTGCGGTTATAGAGTTCTCGACATCAACGGACAGGTCCGGGTTTTCCTCCTATCTCATGCCAGTGTTGTATGTCGAGAGGCGCCTGGAGTTGTGTCCATCGGAATTCCTCACTGATTCGCTCACTCTCGACCAGTGGCTTTGTGGTGCCCTGTGCTGCATCAAGCACTGGCACTGGCGCGACGAGGGAGAGTGGAGGCTACTCCTCTTGGCGGATAGTGAGCAGGCTACAGAAGCGCGGATTGTTCCATTCGAACGAAGCGCGATAACCAGGGTGTTCCTGGGGCCGAGAATCTCCGAGGAAGATGAATACTGCATTCGTGACCTTGCGGCCCGCTGCACACCGGAGATTCCCGTCTTCAAGCGCAAGGTGGATGCTGAAGAAGCCAAGGAGGAACCTGTCGGCTTCGAGCGGATTCACTCGTTCGAGCAGCTCAAGTATTGGGCTGACCGATGCTCGCGCTCCTGAATATGATGGCTATTGATCAGTTGAAAAAACCGGCACGCTCGCACCGCCACTGAGCGTAAGGCCGGCCGCTGTGAGGTCGAACGTTGGCACACGATCGAGATCATCACGGATTGCCGGAGTTGGCCGGGCGCTGCCGGCCCGAGCGTAGAATCGGCAGCATTACCGCCAGATCGGCTCAGTTCGACAAGGCTTATCCCTCGCGGCAGGCGCCCGCACACTGAACGGCGCTTGCGGCGCGAGGGATAAACCCTATTCGTTGGGTGTCTCTACTCTTAATCACCTTTGGAACTCTTGAGAATGAATGGCGCATACGTCGTTGGTCACATCACGGTGAAGAACCACGAAATGTGGGCGGAATATCGAAGCAAAGTCCCTGGGACATTAACTCCTTGGGGAGGCGAACTTGTCTTTCGTGGCAAACAATTGGCTGCCCTTGCTGGCGATAACCCACATCCAGATATCGTCGTCATCCGTTTTCCAACCGTCACCGCTTTGAATAGTTGGTTTTCGTCGGCTGCGTATCAGTCACTCATCCCGCTTCGGCAGGAGGCAGCGGAAATGGTCTTGCTGTCGTATGAGGCTTAGTTTGCTCCCTCCACCGGAAGCCCGGATACGCGCTCCTTACCTCCAACGTTGAATGCGTGGAATTTCGAGCGCAACTAAGGCGAAGTCAGCCCAGGAGGTCGCCGATGACCCTGTTCAAGTATCGCAAGCCTCAAGGCTACATACCGCCTGTTGGACACCAGGAACTTCTGGCCCGCTACGCGAGAGGAGAGCGCTACTTCGAGCACGCTTCACTCCGCCATGCGTTCCTGAGCGGCAGAACACTGAGCAATGTGAACCTTGCCCACGCCGACCTTAGCGATGCGTATTTGGACAATGCAGCGCTGGATGGAGTCGACCTGACGAGTGCGGTTTGCATCAACGCCAACTTTTCTAAGGCGGCTCTGTATCAGTGCTGTTTTTCCCATGCGGACCTGCGGGGTGCCATCTGGTACATGACGCGTCTCAGGCACGTGAGCTTCTTCGCTGCGCAGCTTGACGCGGCACAGTTTCTGGAATGCCTGCAATGGTCCGACGACGACGAGCGCCTCGGGCTCATGCCCCACCTTGCGACCAAGCGAACGTGTTTTGTCAGCTATGCCTCGTCAGACGATGCACTCGCAGGACGTGTCGCCAGGGTCCTTCAGCGTGCCAACATCCCGCACTGGCTCATGCCCTTCGCCAGTTGGTTCGGTCGCGATTCCCTCATTGGCGATCGGGCCGTTGCTGATCAGTTGCGGCGCAGCATCGGTATGTGCGATGTCTTCATCGTCGCCCTCTCGCCGGGCGCCTTGGAGAGCCGGTGGGTGCAGTTCGAGATCGATGCGGCGACGAAGCTTCATCGGTCGGTAGGCAGACCGCAGCTTATCGCGCTGATAGGCCACTCCGTGACTGGCACGGCCGCAGCACTCCGGGACTTCGAACTCATCGACTGCGTCGGCGAGCACGAAGCGGCCGGTTTGGGGCGCGTCGTTGCGCTAATGTGCTAACCGCAGGTTCGGGCCCTTCACTGAGTTAAAAGCTAGACGTTAAGCAGATTCACTCGGCTCACTGAACGATATCGCGCAGATTACGGGCACACGAAGTACGGTCACCCGTGTGGCCGCCCGCTCCCGGAACGGGTTGATACACGGGGACACCGATGGCGCTTCGGGATGTTCCGCCGCCTGGTGACGCGCCAATGCGGGGGACGAGTGCGGAGGCCGGCACGCTGAGGACTGCGTGCCGGCGCCGTGTGGCGGGGCCTTACGCGCCCGCAGCCAGGGTCGGATAGTCGGTGTAGCCCTGCGGTCCCGGGGTGTAGAAGGTCGCGGGGTCGGGTGCGTTGAGCGCGGCCTTGCGACGGATGCGCTCGGGCAGGTCGGGGTTGGCGAGGAAGGCGGTGCCGAAGGCGACTGCGTCGATCTTGCCGGCGGCGATCGCGGCCTCGGCTTCGTCGGCGCTGTAGCCCATGTTGCCGATCAGCACGCCGCGGAACATCGCCCGCGCCGGCGTCATCACGTCGCCGTGCTGCTTGCCGAAGAAGTCGCCGCGCATCAGGTGCAGGTAGGCGAGGCGGTAGTCGTTGAGGCAGCCGGCGAGCCACTCGATGAGGCCGAGCGGGTCGCTGTCGACCATGTCGTTGTAGCTGTTGAGTGGCGACAGGCGCACACCGACGCGACCGCTGCCCCACACCGTGCACACCGCCTCGATGACCTCGAACAGCAGGCGGGCGCGGTGTTCGCGCGGGCCGCCGTAGGGGCCGCTGCGCTTGTTGCTGCCGTCGCGCAGGAATTCGTCGAGCAGGTAGCCGTTGGCGCCGTGCACCTCGACGCCGTCGAAACCGGCGGCGCGCGCGTTCTCGGCGGCACGTGCGAAGCCGGCGACGATGGCCGGCAGCTCGTCGTCGCGTAGCTCACGCGGCACCACGTAGGGCTGCTTGCCCTCGGGCGTATGGACTTCGTCGCCGGTGATCGCGAGCGCGCTGGGCGCCACTGGCTGGCGGCCGTCGTTGAGCAGCGGGTGGCAGGCGCGGCCGCCGTGCCAGATCTGCAGCACGATTCGCCCGCCGGCGGCATGCACCGCGTCGGTGACCTTCTTCCAGCCCGCGACCTGGGCTTCGGAGTGGATGCCGGGCTCGCGCCAGAAAGCGGAGTTGCCTTCCATCGCCATCGTCGCCTCGGCGATCAGCAGGCCGGCGCTGGCGCGCTGGGCGTAGTGGGTGGCCATCAGTTCGCCGGGTACGTGGCCGTCCTCGGCGCGGCAGCGTGTCAGCGGCGCCATCAGGATGCGGTTCGGCAGGAGGAGGTCGCCGGCCTGGAGCGGGGTGAACAGATCGGTCATGAGAGAACGGTCCTCGGTTGATAAGGGTGAATGAGGATGGTGGATTGCATGGACCCGGCGCCGCGCAGTGTGCGAGGCTGTAGGCCCATCATCGAAGGCCCCGTCAGACGTACTGGGGCGATCGGGCCCATACTTTCCGTGTATCTGCGCGACCCGGATGGAAATCTCATAGAGGTCTCCGAGCAGATTAGCGCCTAGCGCGACAGATCGCCGCTGCCTTGCGCGTCACCCATGCAGCGCAAGCGCCTCATCCGATCTCGGCCAGGAAGCGCACGCGCGCGCTTTCCAGTTCCAGCCGTCCGGCGTCGTCCACAAGCCGCAGCGCTGCGCGGTGATAGGTCTCGAACGCGGCCCTGACCTTTACGGAATCCAGTGCCGGGGTGGGTTCCTCTTCTGCCTCGGTGGCCCATGCCTCGCCTGGGATGGGCTGGAGCGTTGCGTGCTTGGGGATGAAGTCCACCCCGCCGCTGTCCGCTGCGGCGGTCATCGGGCCGACCTTGGTGTAGTTGCCGCCTTTCCAGTGGAAGCGGGCGCCGGGCGGGAGCTTGTCGATCTTCATCGGTCTGCGCAGCGGAGGTGTCGGGGCGCACAGTCTATTGGAAGTGCGCCGCCGCTTGGGCGTTCAGGGCTGCGGCCGAGGCTTGATCGCGATGCGCAGGTGCTGGCTGAGGTCGCCGGTGAAGTCGAGCTGGCGGTAGTCGCGCTCGACGAAACACCACTCGCCGTCGATACGGGCGAAGCGGTCGTGGTAGCGGCCGCTGGCGATGATCTGCAGCGGCAAGGCGTCGGTGGCCTGCATCACGGTGAAGCAGGAGCGGGCCTGTGCGGTGCCGGCCGCTTCGTCGATGTCGAGGATGGGGTTGGTGACGAGGTGGCGGGTGCGGGGGGTGCCGCAGGGGTGGATGACGAGGATCTTGCGCCACAGGGCGAGCAGGCCGTCGGCGTCGAGCGGGCCGGCAGCGCCGGTCTCGATGCGGGCGTGGCGGAAGAGGGCGGCGGCGTCCTCGAGGCGGCCTTCGTCGATGGCTTCGGCGTAGCGGTAGAGGAGGTTGCAGATTGCGGTGGCGGCGGTGCTCATCGTGTGCTCCCGTGGGGGCGTCGCCCCTGCGTGGGGTGGGCGGAAACGAAAAAAACCGGGCGGCGGCATGTGCACCGCGCGCCCGGCCCAGGGACGATGGTGAGGCTCAGGCCGACAGCCCGGCGAGCATGCCGGACTTGACGGCACCCTCGATGTAGCCGATCTGCGCGCCGTCGCCGACCGCGCTGACCGGCACGCCGGCCGCTTCGAGCGCACGTGCCAGACTGTCGTCCGGGCGGGCGCCGACGGCGAGCACGACCGAATCGGCCGCCAGGGTGTGTTGCTGCCCCTCGGCGTCGGTGTAGCGGAGCGCCTTCTTGTCGATCGCGTCGACCTTCACCTTGGTGTGCAGCGCCACGCCATGCTGGCGCAGGGTGTCCAGCACCCGCCAGCGGCGCACGATCGACAGCTCGCGGCCCAGGCTGGGGCCTTCTTCCAGCACCACGACCTCGCGGCCGCGATCGACCAGGAATTCGGCCAGTTCGACGCCGACCAGGCCGCCGCCGATGATGGCGACCTTCTTGCCAAGCGGCATCCACACCCGCGACAGGTTCTGGATGGCGTCGGTGCTGTCGGTGACGCCGACCAGGCTGCCGGCCTTCATCAGCGTGCGCTGGGTGAAGGACAGCTTGCGTTTGGCGATCTCGTCCGCGCGGTCATCGGTCATCAGCCGGCGCAACTCGTCGCCCGACCACACGTGGTCCATGTCGGCGCCGGGGATCGGTGGCGCATTGCGCTCGGCGCCGGTGGCGACGATGACTGCGGTGGCGCCGAGCTGGCGGACGAGCTCGGGGGTGGCGACGGTGTCGAGGCGGACGTCGATGTGCAGCTTCTTCATCTGCGTCGTCAGGTAGTCGAGCAGGGCGCCGTTCTCGGCGTAGGCCAGTGCGGCGAAGAACAGCGTGCCGCCCAGCCGGCCGCTGCGCTCTACCAGGGTGACCTTGTGACCGCGCAGCGCAGCGGCACGCGCCGCCTCCATGCCGGCCGGGCCGCCGCCGACGACGAGCACGTGGCCCGGTTTGACGGCCGGCACCAGGCGGATCTCGGCCTCGTGGCCGGTCATCGGGTTGACCGCGCATTTGACGCGCTGGTTGACGAAGATCTGGCTGACACAGGCGTAGCAGTAGATGCAGGGCCGGATGTCCTCGGGGCGGTTCTCGATCAGCTTGTTGGGCAGTTCGGGGTCGGCGAGCATCTTGCGCGCCATGGCGACGAAGTCGCACTGGCCGGCGGCGATGGCGTTGTCGGCGACCTCGGGCTCGAGGCGGCCGACGGCGATCACCGGGACCTTCACCGCTTCCTTGATCTCGGCTGCCCACAGCAGGAAGCCGGCCTTCTGCTGCACCAGCGGCGCTTCGGTGAAGGCCACGCCGGTGCTGGTGTTGGCGTAGGCCGACACGCTCATTGCGTCGCAGCCGGCCTGTTCGGCCATGCGCGCGAAGACCTTCGCTTCTTCCAGCGTGATGCCGCCCTCGGTGCGCAGCTCATAGGCGTCCAGGCGCAGCCACACCGGGTAGTCGGCACCGACGCGAGCGCGCACGCCGGCGATCACTTCGCGCAGGAAGCGGCCACGGTTCTCGATCGAGCCGCCGTATTCGTCGTCGCGCCTGTTGTAGTAGCCCGACAGGAAGCCGGCAATGATGTAGTTGTGTGCGGCGTGCAGTTCGACGCCGTCGAAGCCGGCACGCTGGGCGCGTTCGGCCGCGGCGGCGAACCATTCGATCATCTGCGCGATGTCGGCCTGCTCCATCACGCGGATCTTCACGCCGGCCTTCTCGCGGCCCTTCGACGAGCTGATGAAGGCGCCGAGCTCCTCCTGCGTCAGCGCGGCGAACATGTCGGTCTTGACCGCCGGCGGCATGGACGGCACCCACAGCTCGCGGCCCTCGGCGAGGTCGCGCACCGAGTTCTTGCCGGCGTGCTGCAGCTGGGCGGCGATCTTTGCGCCGTGCTTGTGGACGCGGTCGACGATGCCCTTGAGCCCGGGGATGAACTTGTCGTCCGAGAGGCCCACCTGGTAGGGCTCGGCGGTGCCGTGCGGGTAGGCGATGGCGACCACGCCCATGGTCAGCAGGCCGGCGCCGCCCGCGGCGCGCGCTTCGTAATAGGCCTGGATGCGTTCGCCGCAGGTGCCATCGGCCTCGGCGAAGTTCGAACCCATCGGTGCCATCACGATGCGGTTGCGAACTTCCATGTTGCCGATGCGGCCGGGCTGCAGCAGGTTGTCGAAGGCTCCCATGGCGTGGCTTACCCCTTGGTCAGGAAATCGATGCAGCTGCGGTTGAACAGCTCACGGTGCTCAACCTGCACCCAGTGGCCGCACTGGTTGAGCAGGATCATGCGCGCGTTGGGCGCGTTCTCGATCACCTTCAGCGCGCCGGTGTGCGGGTTGAACTTGTCGTCCGTGCCCCAGAAGCCGAAGATCGGCGCCTTGATCTCGTGCAGGCGCGTGGTCATGTTCGGGACCATCATGGTCGAGAACAGGTTGGCCGGCTGCGACGGGGCGATGGCCGCGCGCTCGTTGATGATGCTGTCGTCGAGCAGGCTGGGGTCGAACACCTGCAGGCTCATCACATGGCGCATCTCGACCGGGCCCATCGGGCCCTTGGCAAAGGTTTCCACCATGCGCACGATGCCTTCCATCCTGAAGTAGGTCTCGCGCTCCTCGACGCCGCCGGGCGCCATCAGGATCAGGCGCTCGACCGTGTCCGGGTGGGCCAGCGCCTGGCCGAGCGCGATCGCGCCGCCCAGCGAGTTGCCGAGCAGGGTGCATTTCGCCACGCCGATCTTGCCCAGGAAAGCGTTCAGGCAGGTGACGAAGAACGCCAGGTTGTACTGCACGTCCGCGGGCTTGTCCGAGCGCCCGAAGCCGGGCAGGTCGAGCACGATGTTGCGGAAGCCGGCCTCGGCAAAGGCCGGGTAGTTGCCCTTGAAGTTGCTGTAGCCGCTCGCACCCGGGCCGCTGCCGTGCAGCCACACCACCACCGGCCCCTGGCCGACATCGAGATAGTGCAGGCGCAGTCCGCTGTCGAGCTCGGCGAACTGGTCGAGGGGGATGGGCAGATCGGATGATGAGGTCATTCGCGGGTCTCCGGGGGCTGGGTTGTCTTGTTGAGGGTCAGGCGCGCGCGACTGCGGCGTTGGCCGGCGGCGGTGTGGTGGCCTGGAGTTTGCGGCGATAGCGCGGCAGGGCGGCGAGCAGGCAGGCCGCGGTGAGCAGGTACAGCAGGACCGACGCCGCCAGTGCGTAGCGCAGCGCCTCCTGGCCGAGGCTGGGGTTCATCAGGTCGCTCAGGCCGCCGACGATGATCGGACCCAGGCCGACGCCCAGCAGCGTCATCGCCATGACGAAGATGGCCGTGGCCTGTGCCAGGCGGTGCGGCGGGAAGAGGTGGCTGATCGCGCCGAAGCAGGGCACCGACCACCAGATCGCCGTGAAGCAGAAGCCCAGGTAGAACAGGTAGGCCTCGGGGACGGGGAGCGAGCCGATGTGGAAGGCAACGCCCGCCGGCCAGAGGTAGAAGGCCAGCCCGAGGGGGACGGTGATCACGCAGGCAATGATGGGAATGATCAACTGCCAGCCCGGGTCCTTGGCGACCATGCGGTCGGTGATGGCGCCGCACATCAGCGTGGCGATGGTGGAGGCGACGCCGCCGCCGATGCCGACGAGCAGGCCGGCCTGCTGCATGGTCAGGCCGTGCGAGCGGATCAGGAAGCTCGGGTTCCACGTCCCGATGGCGTAGCCCATGACGGCGGCGAGCGTGCCGGCGGCCACCACGAGCATGAAGGCGGGGGTCTCGAACAACGCGCGCAGCGTGCTGCGCCAGTTCTCGTCCTGCGCGCCGGCTGCGCTCCTCGCGGGTGCGGCGATGCGCGGGCTGCGCACGGTGAGCAGGAAGATCAGGCCGATGAGCACGCCCGGTGCGCCGATGACCAGGAAGGCGGTGCGCCAGCCGTAGGTTTCGGCGATCCAGCCGCCCAGGCCCAGGCCGAACACTGCACCGAGGCTGGGGCCCATGAGGAACACCGAGAGGGCGCGGGAGCGCTGTTCGGGCGGGTAGAGCTCGGACACCATCGCCACCGATGGCGCCGTGCCGCCGGCCTCGCCTACGGCCACGCCGATACGGAACAGCAGCAGCATCGCAAAGCTGGTGGCGATGCCGCACAGCATGGTCATCGCGCTCCAGGCGATGCAGGCGAGTGCGATCACCGGCTTGCGCCCGATGCGGTCTGCGAGGCGCCCGAAGGGGAAGCCGAACAAGGTGTAGAAGATCGCGAACGCGACGCCCGACAGCAGGCCGATCTGGGTGTCCGAGATGCCGAACTCGAGCTTGATCGGCTCGATCAGGATCGAGATCACCAGGCGGTCGATGTAATTGAAGATGTAAATCACCGCGAGCATGAAAAGGGCATAGTGGCTATGCCAGGTCACGCGGTGCGGGGCAGCGGGGCTCGTGCTCACGGCCATGTCTCCTAATGTTTGCCAGCCGGGCAGGCGGCTCTTCTCTTTGTGCATGCCTATCCTCGGCTGCGCTGGCAAGCGTGGCATCGTCCATTCAGACGACGGTTGCAGGCAGGCGTTTCACCGTATGCGCTGTCGGCGTGGGTAGTCTCATTGGACGATGTCGATGGGGTGCGTCGGGAGAACACTGATCGCCATAGCGTCCCACGCCTGGCCAGGGTGTGGGTTGGCCAGAACGCATACGTGGAGACGATCGATGAGCTTTGCAGGCAAGGTGGTATTCGTGACGGGCGCTGCCCAGGGCATGGGGCGCGCCATCGTGTCCCATTTCGCAGCAGCAGGTGCGAGCGTGGTGGCTGCCGACATCAACGCAGACGCTGCGGCCGAGGCGGTTGCGGCGCTTGGCGAACGCGGCCTCGCGCTGGCCTGCAACGTGTCCGACCCGGCCTCCGTCAAGGCCGCCTTCGCGGCCGTCGATGCGCGCTTCGGCCGTGTCGACGTGGTGATCAACAGCGCCGGCATCGGTTCGGTCGACGCCTTCCTCGATACCCCCGACGACAACTGGATGCGGGTGATCGGCGTCAACCTCACCGGCAGCTTCCTGTGCTGCCGCGAGGGCGCCCGCCTGATGCAGAAGTGCGGCGCCAAGGGCGCGATCATCAACGTGTCGAGCACCGCCGCGATGTCGGGCGAGGGGCCGAGCCACTACTGCGCCTCCAAGGCGGGCGTCATGGGGCTGACGCGCAGCATCGCGCGCGAACTTGCGCCCAGCGGCATCCGTGTCAATACCATCGTCCCCGGGCCGACCAACACGCCGATGATGGCCGGGATTCCCGACGAGTGGATGCAGGCCATGATCAAGGCCATCCCGCTCGGCCGCATGTGCGAGCCGGAGGAGATTGCCCGCGTCGCCGGCTTCCTTGCCAGCGACGATGCCGGTTTCATCACCGGCCAGAACATTGCCGTCAATGGCGGCATGGCCTTCATCTGAGCGGCGGTGCCATGACCAACGCCGCAGCCCCCGCCGACCTGCTCGCCCGCATCGACCGCCTGGAATCGATCGAGGCCATCCGCCAGCTTGCCGGAAAGTACTCGCTGTCGCTCGACATGCGCGACCTCGATGCGCATGTGAACCTCTTTGCGCCCGACATCCGCGTCGGTCGCGAGAAGGTGGGCCGGGCCCACCTCAAGGCCTGGGTGGATGACACCCTGCGCGACCAGTTCAGCGGTACATCGCACCATCTCGGCCAGCACATCATCGAATTTACCGATCCGGACCATGCCATCGGCGTGGTGTACTCGAAGAACGAGCATGAGACCGGCCCGGAGTGGGTAATCATGCAGATGTTGTACTGGGATGATTACGAGAGAATCGATGGGCGCTGGTATTTCCGCCGCCGCCTGCCCTGCTACTGGTACGCCACCGATCTCAACAAGCCGCCCATCGGCGACCGCAAGATGCGCTGGCCGGGGCGCGAGCCCTACCAGGGCACCTTTCACGACCTGTTCCCGTCCTGGAATGCGTTCTGGGCCGCGCGCCCGGACAAGGCTCAGCTGCCCGAGGTGGCCGAGCCGGCGCCGCTCGAATGCTTCCTCAAAACCCTGCGCCGCGGTGCGCCGGATCCGCGGATCCGCGTGCGCTGACACGGGCGTGACCGACCTGCAAGCGAGCCAAGCTCGACAACACGAAATGGAGATGGGCGCATGTCCGATTCCGCTGCTGTCCTGAACCCGCAGGCGGCCACCAGCAAGGTGGTGCCGCGCGAGCAAACCCAGGCCAAGCTCGACCAGCGTTCGCGTGCTGCGAACCTGATCAAGCCGGGCGACACGTACACGATCGCCGACCGCGTCGAAGAGCAGGCACGTCGTCTAGGCGACCACGTCTTCCTGATCTACGGCGACCAACGCTACAGCTATGCCGAGGTCGATGCCCGCGCCGATCAGGTCGCCCATGCCATGCATGCGCGCGGCCTGCGTTGTGGCGACGTGTGCGCGCTGGCGATGGAGAACCGGCCCGAGTTCTTCTTCTACTGGTTCGGCCTGGCCAAGCTGGGCGTCGTCACCGCGGTCATCAACACCCAGGTGAATGGCCGTCCGCTCGTGCATGCGCTCGAGACCACCCAGGCGCGCGCAGTGATCGTGGGCGAGGAGTGCCTGGAGAACTTCGTCCTCACCGCCGACCGCCCCGCTCAGCCGCTGTATGTCGTGGCCGATGCAGAGAAGCCCGCCAGCGCGGCGCAGCGCGCCATCGCCGCAGCCGACATCACTGCAGAGGTGGCCGCGGCGGCGCGCAGCACCTTCCCGCGCGCGGGCCGTGCCGAGGTGCGTGCCGAATCCTCGATGCTGCTGATCTTCACCTCCGGCACCACCGGCCTGCCCAAGGCTGCGCGCTACAGCCACATGCGCTGGATGTCGTCCGGCGACGTCATGGAGGTCACGCTGGACGTCACGCCCGACGATGTCTTCTACTGCTGCCTGCCGCTCTACCACGGCGCCGCGGCCACCTCGGTGACCTCGACCGCGCTCAAGGCCGGCGGCAGCATCGTGGTGCGGCGCAAGTTCAGCACCCGCGAGTTCTGGAAGGACGTGCGCGCGAACCGCATCACCATATTCCAGTACATCGGCGAGATCTGCCGCTACCTGCTCAATGCGCCGCCGCAGGCGGACGATCGCGACCACAGCCTGCGCTGCATGTTGGGCGCGGGGCTCACGCCCGAGACCTGGACGCGCTGGCTCGAGCGCTTCGGCCCCATCCAGGTCTTCGAGGGCTGGGGTTCGACCGAGGCCAACACGGCGCTCATCAACGTCGATAACTACATCGGCTCTTGCGGCCGGGTGCCGGACTGGAACAAGACCAACTTCCGCCTGGTGCGCTACGACGTCGAGACCGAGTCGCATCCGCGCGACGACAACGGCCGCTACATCCTGTGCAAGCCGGGCGAGGTCGGCGAGGGCATCGGCTTCATCGTCAACCACCCGGAGATCGGAGGTGGTCGCTTCGAGGGCTACACGTCGCAGGAGGCGACCGAGAAGAAGATCCTGCGCAACGTGTTTGCCGACGGCGACGCGTTCTGGAGCTCGGGCGACCTGCTGCGCTATGACGACGAGGGCTACTTCTACTTCGTCGACCGCATTGGCGACACCTATCGCTGGAAGAGCGAGAACGTGTCCACCGCCGAGGTGGCGGATGCGCTGTCCGACTATCCGGGCATGGAGCTGGTGAACATCTACGGCGTCAAGGTGCCCGGGCACGAGGGTCGTGCCGGCATGGCGGCGATCGTGATGCAGCCGGGCAGGGTGTTCGACCCCGAGGCCTTCTTCGCGCTCACCGAGGCTCGTCTGCCCCGCTACGCGGCGCCGCAGTTCGTGCGCGTGTCGAGCGCGGCCGATCTCACCACCACCTACAAGCTGCGCAAGGTCGATCTGCAGCGCCAGGGCTATGACCCGAGTGCGTTCGACGACCCCCTGTTCGTGCGCGACGAGCGGGCCGGTACCTACCAGCCCTATTCGGAAGAAGCACTCCAGCGCGCCGGTTTGCCGCCCTTCGCCTGAACGCCCGCAACGGGGTCGAGACCGCCATGGCGCCTTCGGGCGCCTTTTTTCTGGACCTAGTCCATTTGGACGATGTTTGCCTTGCCGGCTTGCGACAATCTCAGCACCGTGCAGGAGGAGACACCTGGACGGCAGTCGCGGCAAAGCGGCGTCGTACCCGGTTCCTGCAGGCGGCGTGTGGCATGAGCGCCTGAGTGTGGATCGCGAAGGAGAAGGACATGATCACCAAGGCCCTGCTGTGTGGCTGCGTCATGGGGTTTCTTGCAGCGTTTGCTGCGATGCTGGATCGGGGGCATGCCCGGGCGCTTGACTCCCTCGTGCAGATGCCGGCCTGTGCCGGTGCTGCGGAGCAGTGCCAGAACGCGAATGCGGCGGTCAACGGTTCCACCGATCGTTTCTTCATGATGCTCGCAATGCACTGATCGCCGGCGCGCTTGCTGCTGCCGGGCAAAGACAAGGATGCCCTGCTTTCGATATGCGAAAGCAGGGCATTTTCCATGGTGGGGTGGCCCTCAGTCGGTGTTTCGGGTGATATGCGCCATGCGGACGACGTAGGCGCGGATCGCGTCGGCGTCGTCGGCTGCGAGCGCATCGGCGAAGCTGGGCATGCCGCGCGCGGCCAGCAGGCCTTCGACAAGGGGGCGGCGGAACAGCGAGGCCTCGGCCAGGTAGGGGGAGTGGCGAAGGTCGGGTATGCCGCCGCCGGCGACTGCGCCGGCGCCATGGCACTGCATGCAGTAGCGGGCGTACAGCTCGCCGCCACGGCGCACTGCGGTAGCGCTGCCGGTGTCCGGCGGCGCCGCACGCATGGGCAGGCTTTCCGGCTCCGGCATGGGCGCCGTCCCGCCCAGCTTCCATACGAACACGCCGCCTGCGGCGTTGCCACCGCGGCGGGGCAGTAGCACGCTCGAGCTGAGGTGGATCGAGCTGCCAAAGCCGGCCGCGGCTGCGATGTACTGCTCGCCGTCGAGCTCGTAGCTGATCGGGCCGCCCAGGATGTCGAGCCAGGTGTCCGACTGCCACAGGCGCTCGCCCGTGCGTGCATCGAAAGCTGCCAGCCCCTCCCCGCCCACGCCCTGGAACACCAGCCCGCCGGCGGTGGCGAGCACGCCGCCATTCCACGGCCCGGCATGCGGTGTGCGCCATG
Organism: Thauera mechernichensis; assembly: GCF_029588855.1. Lineage (NCBI taxonomy): Bacteria > Pseudomonadati > Pseudomonadota > Betaproteobacteria > Rhodocyclales > Zoogloeaceae > Thauera > Thauera mechernichensis. The sequence continues at coordinate 20,461 of NZ_JARQZE010000013.1, forward strand.
CGGCACTGCGTCGTACCGGGTCCCAGGCCAGCAGGTGGCCGCTCATCGACTGCCTGGCCTGGTCGATGATGGCGGCGTCGGGCGGCACGGGCGGGTTCGGCACGCCGGTGTTCCAGCGTCCGGGCTCGAGCCTGAAGTCGGGCTCCTTCATCATGAAGCCGACGTTTTCCTGGGCGGGGATGTAGACCAGGCCTGTGTGCGGGTTCCACGCCATCGGCTGCCAGTTGTGGCCACCCAGCTGCGAGGGCTGGACCATGAAGGGCTGGCCGGCAGGGTAGCGCGCGCCTGCGGCCTCCACCGGCCGTCCGCTGGCCGGGTCGATATGGCTGGCCCAGTTCACCGGCACGTACTTGTCCGCGGCCAGCAGCTCGCCGGTGGCACGGTCGAGGACGTAGAAGAAGCCGTTCTTGGGGGCCTGCATCAGGACCTTGCGGGGCGCTCCGTCGATCTCCAGTTCGGCGAGGATCATGTGCTGGGTGGCGGTGTAGTCCCAGCTGTCTCCGGGCGTGGTCTGGTAGTGCCACACGTACTCGCCGGTCGCGCGGCGGACCGCGACGATCGACGACAGGAACAGGTTGTCGCCGCCTCCCGGGCTGCGCAGGTCGCGGTCGTGCGGTGAGCCGTTGCCGACGCCGAAATAGAGCAGGTCGAGCTCGGGGTCCCAGGCCATCGCGTCCCAGACCGTGCCGCCTCCGCCATAGCGCCACCATTCTCCCTGCCAGGTGGGCAGCGCAAGTGCTTGCAGCGGAAGGTCCGAGATCGCCCCGTCCGGGCCCGCTGCCGGGTTGCCGGGCACGGTGTAGAAGCGCCAGCGCAGGGCGCCGGTCGCGGCATCGTAGGCCGACACGAAGCCGCGCACGCCGTACTCGGCGCCACCGTTGCCGATCATCACCAGTCCGTCCGCTACACGCGGTGCGCCAGTGATCGTGTAGGGCAGCTCGGGGTCGAAGGTCGGCGTGGACCACAGCAGGCGCCCGTCGCTGTTGTCCAAGGCCTGCAGGCGGCCGTCGATGGTGGCGACGAAGACGCGGCCGTCTTCCACCGCCACGCCGCGATTGACCACATCGCAGCAGGCGTGCATGCCCTTGCCGGCCGGTACCTGCGGGTCGTGCTGCCACCTCAGCCGGCCGTTGCGGGCGTCGATCGCGTACACCACGCCCCAAGGGCCGCTCACATACAGCGTGCCGCCGACCATGATGGGGGTGGCTTCCACGCCGCGCGGGCGGTCGAAGCGGAAATGCCAGGCCAGGCCGAGCTGCGCGACCGACGCGGTATCGATCGCGCGCAGTGGGCTGAAGCGGGTCTCGGCACTGTCCAGCCCGTGGCGGGACCATTCGCTGCCGGCAGGCGCGGCCTGCGCTGCCGCTGCCGCAGCGATGGGTGCCTGGATGACGAGGACGCAGCCCGCCGCCAGTACGGTGAGCATTGTCTTCAAGGGAGAGCGACGCATGTGGGGACTCCTTGGGGATGAATGCGGCCGCGGGATGCGGATGACTCGTGCATGATCGGGCGCCGGTGGGGCGCGCGAATCGTCCGTCCGGATGGGATCCTCCGCCCCGCCTAGTCGATTTGAACGATTGCCCCCTGTGTGCGCTGTGGCATCGTTGCGCTCAACACAGGGCCGGACAGTGCCCGCATACGCGAGGTAAGGGAGCATGGGTCTCAAAGGAAACGCAGCAATCGTCGGCGCCGCGCAGTACAGGCCGGAGAAGTACGCGACCGCGCCGCGGATGTTCCATCTCGAGCAGGTGGCCGACCTGGCCGGCCAGGCGCTTGCCGATGCGGGGCTCAAGGCCTCGGACATCGACGGCCTGGTCATCCACGGCCCGCAGTTCCACGAAGCGCAGGTCTTCGTGCCGGCGATGGCGGCTGAGTACCTTGGCCTGTCGCTCAACTTCGCCGAAGTCGTCGACCTGGGCGGCTGCTCGTCGGTGGCAGCGGTGTGGCGCGCGGCGATGGCCGTCGAGATGGGCCTGTGCCAGGCCGTGCTGTGCGTGATCCCCGCGCGCATGGCGCCCTTCGGCCCCGACGAGGATCCGAGCTGGATGGCGCGGGCGATGCGCTTCGGTGGCCACAGCACCGCCTTCGGCGCACCGGAGGCCGAGTTCGACCTGCCCTACGGCCACATGGGCCAGAACACCGGCTACGCAATGATCGCCCAGCGCTACGCGGCCAAGTACGGTTACGACCCGGTGGCGATGGCCAAGATCGCGGTCGACCAGCGCACCAACGCGCTCGCCAACCCGGACGCCAGCTTCTTCGGCAAGCCGCTGTCCATCGAGGACGTGCTCGCCAGCAAGATGGTGGCCGAGCCGCTGCGCGTGCTCGAGATCGTGATGCCGGTGGCCGGCGGCGCGGCGGTGATCGTCGCCTCGAAGGAGGTGGCAGCGCGCGCGAAGAACCGTGGCGCCTGCATCACCGGCTTTGGCGAGCACCTGTATTTCAAGTCGCCGACCTACGCGACCGAGATGACCGACACCCCGATCGGCCCCGCCGCCGAGCGCGCCTTTGCGATGGCGGGCGTCAAGCGCAGCGACATCCACGCCGCGCAGATCTACGACTGCTACACCATCACCGTGCTGCTGACGCTGGAAGATGCCGGTTTCGCCCCCAAGGGCGAGGGCATGCGCTGGGTGCGCGAGCATGACCTGACCTACAAGGGCAACTTCCCGATGAACACTCACGGCGGCCAGCTCAGCTTCGGTCAGAGCGGTACCGCCGGCGGCATGTCGCAGGTGATCGAGGCCTTCCACCAGATTTCCGGCCGTGCCGGCGAGCGCCAGCTCAAGCGCTGCGACACCGTGTTCGTTTCCGGCACTGGCGGCGTGATGAGCGAGCAGGGCGCACTGATTCTCCAGGGAGCATGACGAGCATGTCGACCAACAAACCGCTGCCGACGGCCACCGAGATCTCGGCACCGTTCTGGAACGGCCTCAAGGCAGGCCGCCTCACGATCCCGCAGTGCAAGTCCTGCGGTCACTGGGTCTTCTTCCCCCGCCGCCATTGCGACAAGTGCTGGTCGCAGGACCTGGCGTGGAAGGAGGTCAAGGGTACGGGCACGCTCTACACCTATACGCTGACCCGCGTCCCGACGCTGCCCGACTTCGCCGACGAGATGCCGCAGAAGATGGCGGTGGTCGAGCTCGACGAGGGCGTGCGCATCAATACCACCCTGATCGGCGTGGATGAATCCGAGATCAAGGTCGGCATGCGGGTGAAGCCGGTGTTCGACACCGTGAGCGCAAATGGCACGGCCCTGCTGCGCTTCACCGCCGCGGACAAGGACATGGCCGAACGCATCGACAGCACGCCCGCGGCGCTGGCCGCGGCCGCCGAGGCGGCCGCGAGCACGACCGAGGCGGCCGACAAGCGTCAGGTGCGCTTCGACGACGAGGCGGCGATGAAGTCGCTGGTGAGCGAGGCCTATTCGGCCTGGAGCAACCAGATCGTGGTCGATCAGGCCTTGATCGATGAGTTCGCCAAGCTGTCGGGCGATGACTACTGGATCCACACCGATCCCGAGCGCGCGCGCAAGCAGAGCCCCTTCGGCGGCACCATCGCCCACGGTGCACTGGTGCAGGTGCTGCAGTCGCGCCTGCGCATCCCGCTCGACTACGAGGTCGTCGGTTTCAACAACATGGTCAATTACGGCTCCGACCGCCTGCGCTTCCCGGCGCCGGTGCCCGCAGGTTCACGCATTCATGCACGTACTCGCGTCAAGTCGGTCGAGAAACTCCCCAAGGGCATGCAGCTGACGATGGAGATCGTCACCCATGTCGTCGGCAGCGAGCGGCCGTCGGTCATCAACGACCTAGTGATCCTGTACATGTGATGTCCCGGCATTCACGCCGGAAGTGGTTTCAGCTTTGTGGTTCGCAGTACCTGTAGTTGTCGTCTCGTAGCATGGTTCCTCCTCTCTTCTGGCCGCCTCCCGCAAGGGTTGGCGGCTTTTTTTTCGGGTCGATCGGCATCTGATCCTGCGCGGTCTCAGGCCGTGAAAAGATAGTCCCCGGCCTGCGGCTTGGCGGTCTGCTCGGCGAATGCCTCGTAAGTCCATGGCCAGCTTGCGGGTACGCCGGTGGCGTCGAGGTACCAGCTCGAGCAGCCGGAGCCGAAGATCGTCCGCCGCGCTGCGGTGACGCGGCGTTCGTCGTAGGCGCGCAGGGTGTCCGCACGCAGTTCGACGAGGGCGCACTCGGCGCGCGCGAGCGGGGCGAGCAACTGTTCGATGTAGGCCCATTGGCGCTCGGCGATGTCGATCAGCGAGAAGTTGCCGACCGGTCCGGTGGGGCCGTTGAGCATGAAGAAGTTCGGGAAGCCGGGCAGGGTGATGCCGAGGTAGGCCGAGGGGCTGGGCGTCCATTGGGCATCGAGATCCGCAGCTCCGCGCCCGCGGACCTTGATCGGCCGTACGAAACGGTCGGCCTGGAAGCCGGTGGCGAGCACGAGGACGTCGGCCTCCTTGAGGCTGCCGTCCTTCATCCGCACGCCCTCGGGCTCGATGCATTCGATGGCGCCGACGACGGCCTCCACGTCCGGCTGCTGGATCTTGTCGTAGTAGTCCGATGAGTAGATCAGCCGCTTGCACGCTGCGCGGTAGTTCGGGCGCAGGGCTTCGCGTAGCTGCGGGTCACGTACGCTGCGCTCCAGGTTGTCGCGGACGATGGTCTCGATCTCGTGCATCTCGGGCGCGTCGGCGTCGATGATGGCGCGCGTGAAACGGCGTACCAGGCCGGTGTAGTGTTCGCCGTAGCGGATCTCGTCGATGAGGCCGGGGTCGGCGCGGAAGGCGGCGCGCTGGGCCTCGCTGTAGGGCTCGTTGGGCATCGGCATGATCCATTGCGGCGTGCGCTGGATGTGATACAGCCGGGCGGCGCGGCCCGCCAGCGCGGAGACGATCTGCACGCCGGTCGAGCCGCTGCCGACGACTGCGATGCGACGGCCGTCGAGCGCGACGCCGTGATCCCAGCGTGCGGAGTGGAAGCACGCACCGGCAAACTCGCCCAGGCCCGGCAGGGCAGGCATGCTCGGGTGGTGGAGCACGCCGGTGGCGGCGATCACGACGTCGAAGTCGTCATCGCGGCCCTGGTCGTCGGTGATCGTCCACAGGCGTCGGGTGTCGTCGAAGCGGCAGGACCGGATGGCACAACCAAAGCGGATCAGCGGTGCAATCGCGTAGCGGCGGACGACGTCCTCGAAGTAGCGCTGGATCTCCGGCCCCGGGGCGAGGAAGCTGCTCCAGTCCGGGTTGGGCGCGAAGGAATAGGTATAGGCGTGTGCGGGCACGTCGCAGGTGAGGCCGGGGTAGGTGTTCTCGCGCCAGGTGCCGCCGATGCGGTCGGCTTTTTCGAAGACGACGAGCTCGTGCGTGCCGGCTTCCTTGAGACGAATGGCGGCGAGGATGCCGGCCATGCCGGCGCCGATGATGGCGATGCGCAGGCGGCGAGGCGCCGGTGCAGCGAGGGTCGAGGCTGAGGTGTCCATGGCGATTCCTTTTCAGGGGGATGTGCGAGGGGGGGCGACTCAGCGCGCCAGTGCGCCGCGCAGCTGCGCCGCGGCGAAGGCGAGGGCTTCATCGGCTGCGTCGAGCTGGCCGAGCAGGCTGGCGAAGCCGTGGAACTGGCCGGGCCAGCGCCGCAGCATGACGGGCACGCCGGCGGCGACCAGCGCCAGGGCGTAGGCTTCGCCTTCGTCGCGCAGCGGGTCGATGCCGGCCGTGATCACGGTGGCCGGTGGCATCGCGGCGAGCTCAGGCGCGCGCAGGGGCGACGCGCGCGGGTCGAGCCCGGCCTCCTGGTTGGGCAGGTACTGGCGCCAGAACCAGCGCATCAGCCCGCTATCCAGGATCGGCGCGTCGCCATGCTCGCGGTGCGATGCAGTGTCGCAGGCGCTGTCGGTCACCGGGTAGATCAGCAACTGGTGCGCCAGGCGAAGCCCGCTGTCGCGCATCAGTCTTGCGCTGACGGTGGCGAGCGTGGCGCCAGCGCTGTCGCCGGCAACCGCGATGCGCGCCGGGTCTGCACCGAGCGTTGCGGCCGCGCGGTGGACCGCCTGCACGGCTGCCACCGCATCGTCGACGGCGGCCGGGTAAGGGTGCTCGGGCGCCAGGCGGTAGTCGATGGAGACCACGATCGCGTCGGCGAGCAGGGCGAGGCGGCTGCACAGGGCGTCATGGGTATCGAGGCCGCAGCTGACGAAGCCGCCGCCATGGAAGTAGACCACCAGTGGCCGGGGGTCGGCGCTGCCGGGTCGGTAAGCACGCGCTGCAAGGGGGCCCGCAGGGCCGTCCAGCACGAGGTTGTCGATGCGGATACCGGCGTCCAGGGCGGGCGCCAGCGCGGCAAAGGCGGCCAGACCAGCGCGGTAGGCGGCAGCGTTCAGGGTGTCGAGATCGGGGCGAGGGAGGCGGGCGAACTGGTCTGCGATGGCCTGGGCCTGGGGGTCGAGCGGCAAGGTGTGCTCCTTCGGGGACAGGATTGCGATCAGCTCATTATTCGGACGCCGCCTTTGTCGTCATCGTGCAAACTGCTTAAGGACCGGGCGGCGTCTCGCCGGCCTGGATACATCATCCATTCTGGTGATGAGGCGGTGCAGCAGGCATGACACAGTGCCCGAACGGAAAACGAGCCGGCCGCCCATGTCGCGGCCGTGCCAGCGGCCGACAGGGAGAACGATGAAGAGCAATGCAGGCGATCCGGCCGTGCGCGGGACATCCGGGTTGCGAGTGCCGTTGCGGGCGCTCGAACCGGGTGATCGCAACACGCTGTTCCGGCGCAGCGGGCTGGATTTCGACGACTACGACAGTCTCGTTGCGCTTGCCTACGGCGGCACGCAGGACGCGGTGCCGTGGATGCAGCTGCTGGAGAGCCTGCGCACGCTGCTGGGTGCGAACTACGTCACCCTGATCCTGCGCTCGCATGGGGCGAGCCAATCCCTGCAGGTGGTGTTCGCCGGGGAGGCGCGGCCTGCGATCGTGCAGCCCTACGAGGCCGAGCTTGCCGCGGTCGACCCCTTTGTCAACCTGCCGCGCGACCGCATGGTGATGCTCGATGAGCTCATCGACGAGGCTGCCTGGCAGGCGGGCGTGTACTACCGCAGCTTTCACGAGCCGTTGAACCTGCGCTACCACATGGGCGCCGACATCGGCATGGAGGCCGAGCCGAGCTGCCGCCTGCGCGTGTCGCGGCCACCCTGGGCCGAACGTTTCGGCGAGCGCGAGCGCGCGATCTGCAACCTGTTGCTGCCTCATCTGCATGCGGCGGTCCAACTGCGCGCGAGCCTCGACATCGCCGAGGTCGAGCGCCATTGCTACGTCGGCATGCTCGATCGCCTGGCGGTCGGTGTGGTGCTGCTCGACCGCAATGCGCGCATTCTCCGCCTCAACCAGGCGGCGACCGAGATCCTTGGCCGCCGCGACGGCCTGAGCGTGGTCGCAGGCAGCCTGTCGGCAGCCTTGAATGGAGAAGGGCGGGCGCTGCGCGGGCTGATCGAACGGGCCGTTGTCGCTGGCGCGCGTCACGAGCCCGGCGTCGTCGATGGCATGTCGATCAGCCGGCCTTCGGGCGGCCCGCAGCTTGGCGTTGCCGTACGCGCGATGCCCCCCACCGAGTGGTCCGAGCCCTCCAGCCGGCCGGCCGCGATGGTCATCATCCGCGACCCGGATGTGCGCCTGCTGGCCTCCGACGAGCAGCTCAAGCGCCTGTACGGCCTCACCAATGCCGAAGCCAGCCTCGCGCTCGAGCTGATGGCCGGGCGCACCGTCGACGAGGCCGCGCAGGCTCTCGGCATCAGCCGCAACACCGCGCGCTGCCAGGTGCGCGCCATCTTCGCCAAGACCGGCGTCACGCGCCAGGCCGAGTTGCTGCGGGTCCTGCTCAGTGGCGTCGCGCCGCTGGCCTGAGGGCGGCGACGCTCTTCGGTCGAACCCGGTACTCAAGCCGGCTCTTGCGGGCCGGACCCATGCAGCGAACCCACACGAGGAGATGTCGTCGATGAAGCGTTTCGAGAACAAGGTGGTTCTGGTCACAGGTGCCGCACGCGGCCAGGGTGAAGTGGAGGCGAGGCTGTTCCACGCCGAGGGCGCGTGCGTGGTGCTCGCCGACGTGCTGGATGGCGATGCCGCACGGCTGGCCGATGAGCTCGGGTCCAATGCGCTTGCCGTGCATCTCGACGTATCCGACCCGCAGCAATGGGCGGCGGCGGTCGAGGCAGCGCTGGCCCGCTTCGGACGACTCGACGTGCTGGTGAACAACGCCGGCATCCTGCGCTGGGGCCGCATCGAGGACATGTGCCTCGACGAATACATGCAGGTGATCCAGATCAACCAGACCGGCTGCTGGCTGGGGATGAAGGCGGTGCTGCCAGCGCTGAAGGCGGCGGGTGGCGGTGCCATCGTCAACATCAGCTCCGCCGCCGGCATCATGGCGATTGGCGGTGCCAGCGCCTATACGGCCAGCAAGTTCGCCGTGCGCGGCATGAGCAAGTGCGCAGCGCTCGAATTCGGCCGCTACGGCATCCGCGTCAACTCGGTGCACCCGGGCGGCATCGACACGCCGATGGTGCACACGCCTGACCGTGAGCTCAATGCGGCCTACCAGCACCAGCCGATCGCCCGCATCGGCACGCCGCAGGAGGTCGCCCGCCTGGTCGCCTTCCTCGCCTCGGACGAGGCGTCCTATTGCACCGGCGGCGAGTTCACCATCGACGGCGGCATGCTGGCGGGCTTCAACGCCACCTTCTGATCCCGCTCCGGCCGCGCCCCCGACGCCCGTTTTTCGTAGTCTCAACGGACGATGATGGCGCGGCCGCCTGTTCGCACAATGCCCCCACGTATCCGACCAATCTTTGGGGGCAGCAATGATCGACATCCGCGGTTTGGCCTACTTCGTCGCCCAGATCGACGACCTCGCCGAATGGAAGCATTACGCCGAGAACGTGCTCGGCATGATGACCTCGACCGCGCCTGGCGGCGGTCTCTACATCAAGATGGACGAGCGTCCCTTCCGCATCCTGGTGGTGCAGGGCGCAGAGCGTCGCTACCTGGCATCGGGTTGGGAGCTGGCGAGTGAAGACGCCTTCAAGGCCGCGCTCGCCGAACTCGACGCCAAGGGTGTGGGCTACGAGCTCGCCGATGCCGCCACCGTCGCCCAGCGCGGCATGCAGGCCGTCGCCGTGGTGACCGACCCCTCGGGCAACCGCCACGAGCTGTGCTGGGGCCACCTGTCGGACTGCCAGCCCTTCGTGTCGCCGCAGGGCGTGCCGCGCTTCCTCACCGGCGACATGGGCCTGGGCCACACCGTGATGCCGGCCCCCAACTTCGACGCCACCGCGGCCTTCTTCCGCGACGTGCTCGGTTTCGGCCTGTCGGACATCTTCAACTTCCGTCCCGATCCGGCTGCGCCGCCGGTGCGCATCCACTTCCTGCACTGCAACAACGCCCGCCACCACAGCCTGGCGATCGCCGAGTACCCGGTGCCGAGCGGCTGCGTGCATGTGATGGTCGAGGTCGATTCGATGACCGAGGTCGGCCGTGCCCACGACCGCCGCATCGCGCACAAGGTGCCGCTGTCGGCCACGCTGGGCCAGCACCTCAATGACCGCATGATCTCCTTCTACATGAAGACGCCCTCGGGCTTCGATCTCGAGTACGGCTACGGCGGCCTGCAGTGCGACTGGGAACGCCACAACGCCTTCGAGTTCACCCGCGTCAGCATCTGGGGCCACGACTTCGGCGTCGGCCAGCAGGAACAGGCCGCCTGAGCGCGGCCGGCAACAGGAAAGCACCATGAACAAACTGATGACGACGACCGATGTCGTCGCCCAATTGCGCGATGGCATGACCATCGGTTTCGGCGGCTGGGGCCCGCGGCGCAAGCCGATGGCGATCGTGCGCGAGATCCTGCGCTCGGACGTCAAGGACCTCACCGTGGTGGCCTATGGCGGCCCGGACGTCGGCATGCTGTGCGCCGCCGGCAAGGTGAAGAAGCTGATCTTCGGCTTTGCCACGCTCGATGCCATCCCGCTCGAGCCCTGGTACCGCAAGGTGCGTGAATCCGGCGCACTGGAGCTGCTGGAACTCGACGAGGGCATGTGGCAATGGGGCCTGCGTGCCGCCGGCATGCGTGTGCCCTTTCTGCCGACGCGCTGCGGTCTGGCGACCGATGTCACCAAGCTCAACCCCGAGCTCAAGACCATCCAGTCGCCCTACGCCGATGGCGAGGTGCTGCTGGCGATGCCGGCCTTGAAGCTCGACGTCGCGCTGGTGCACGTCAATGTTGCCGACCAACTCGGCAACACCCTGATCCAGGGCGGTGACCCGTATTTCGATCACCTCGTCGCGCGTGCGGCGGACGCCTGCTACGTGTCGGCCGAACGCGTCGAGGAGCGCCTCGCGCTCACCCCAGACCAGGCCCGCTTCAACACCTTCGAGCGCTACCTGGTGAAGGGCGTGGTGCATGCGCCCTGCGGTGCCCACCCGACCACTTGCGCGCCCGAGTACGGCTGGGACATGGCCCACTTCAAGCGCTACGTCGCGAGCGCGGCCGATGACGGTGGCTGGCAGGCCTACATGGACGAGTTCGTCACCCCGGGCGAGGCCGCCTACCAGGACAAGAACGGCGGTATCGAACGCATGGGCAAGCTGCCCCTGCCGGTGTTTTGAGGAGCGCGAGCGGCATGAGCAACAACACTGAATTCACCCTCGCCGAACTGATGATCGTCGCGGCCTCGGAAGCCTGGCGCGGCGACGGCGAGGTGCTGGCCTCGGGCATCGGCGTGATTCCGCGCCTGGGCGCCAGCCTGGCCAAGCTCACCTACGCCCCCGAGCTGCTGATGACCGACAGCGAATGCTTCCTGGTCGAGGAGCCGATTCCGCTCGGCCCGCGCGGCGACTACGTGCCGAAGTACTCCGGCTACATGTCCTTCGAGCGCGTGTTCGAGTGCGTGTGGGGCGGCCGTCGCCACGCCATGATCGGCCCGACCCAGATCGACCGCTTCGGCCAGACCAACCTGTCGGTGGTGGGCGACTACAGGAAGCCCAAGGCCGCCATCCTCGGCGTGCGCGGCCTGCCGGGCAACAGCATCAACCACATCAACTCCTTCTTCGTGCCCAACCACAGCAAGCGCGTGTTCGTCGAAGGCGAGGTGGACATGGTGTCGGGCGTGGGCTTCAACCCCGCACGCTGGGAACCCGGCATGCGCCAGGACTTCATGGACATCCGCCGCATCGTCACCGACCTGTGCGTGCTGGACTTCGAAGGCCCGGACCACGCCATCCGCGTGCGCTCGCTGCACCCGGGCGTGTCCTTCGACGAGGTGCAGGAGAAGACCGGATTCCCGCTGCTGAAGGCGCCGGAGCTGGGCGAGACCCCGCACCCGACCGCGGCGCAGCTTGAGATCATCCGCCGCCTCGATCCGCACGACCTGCGCGGTGCGCAGGTCAAGGGCAATCCGCCCGGCATCCGCGCCGCAGCCTGATCAGGCCAAGGAAGAAGCCCATGAGCGCCCCCGACCAGAACTTCGTCACCCGCCCCGACAACGCGGTGTACGAGACCGACAGCCCGGTGCACTACGCCGTGGCCGACGGTATCGCCACGGTGACGATGAGCCGTACCGAGTTCAACAACGCGCAGAACTCGCAGATGACCTATGCGCTGGACGCGGCCTTCCGCCGTGCGGTGGATGACGACGCCGTGAAGGTCATCGTGCTGCGCGGCGACGGCAAGCATTTTTCCGCCGGCCACGACATCGGTACGCCGGGGCGCGACATCAACAAGCCCTTCGATCGCGTGCATCTGTGGTGGGACCACACCAACAAGCCAGGCGGTGAATACCTCTACGTGCGCGAGCAGGAGGTGTACCTGAACATGTGCCGGCGCTGGCGCGAGCTGCCCAAGCCGACCATCGCCATGGTGCAGGGCGCCTGCGTCGCCGGCGGGCTGATGCTGGCCTGGGTGTGCGACCTCATCGTCGCCAGCGACGACGCCTTCTTCCAGGACCCCGTGGTGCGCATGGGCATCCCCGGGGTGGAGTACTTCGCTCACCCCTATGAGCTCAACCCGCGCATCGCCAAGGAATTCCTGATGACTGGCGACCGCATGGGTGCCGAGCGCGCCTACCAGATGGGCATGGTCAACCGCGTCGTCGCGCGTGAGCAGCTCGAGGCCGAGACCTACGCGCTGGCCGCGCGTGTCGCCAAGCAGCCGCGCATGGGCCTGGCGCTGACCAAGCAGGCGATCAACCACGTCGAGGACCTGCAGGGCAAGCGCACGGCGATGGATGCGGTGTTCGCCTGGCACCACTTCGCCCACACCCACAACGAACTGCTGTCGGGCGACAAGCTCGGCGGCTACGACGCCAAGGCCATGGCCAGCGCCAACAAGCGGGCCGCAGGCGAGGACAAGGCATGAGCCATACCCCCGACACGCACGATTTCTCGGCGCTGCTGCGCACCCCGCTCACCGAGCGCCTCGGCTGCCGCTACCCCGTCATCCAGACCGCGATGGGCTGGGTGGCGGACGCCAATCTGGTGATCGCCACCACCAAGGCCGGCGGCTTCGGTTTTCTCGCTGGCGCCACCATCGATGCCGACAAGATCGAAGGCGAGATCAAGAAGGTGATCGCTGCCACCGGCGGCAGCAACTTCGGCCTCAACTTCCACATGTTCCAGGAGAACGCCGCGCAGTGCGTCGACCTGGCGATCCAGTACAAGCTGCGCGCCGTGAGCTACGGCCGCGGCCCGGACAAGAAGACCATCGCCCGCTTCAAGGAAGCCGGCGTGCTGTGCATCCCCACCGTGGGTGCGCTGAAGCATGCGATCAAGGCCGTTGAGCTCGGCGCCGACATGATCACCATCCAGGGCGGTGAGGGCGGCGGCCACACCGGTGGCGTGCCGACCACCATCCTGCTGCCGCAGGTGCTGGCGGCGGTGAAGGTGCCGGTGATCGCCGCGGGTGGTTACTCCACCGGCCGCGGCCTGGCGGCGGCGCTGGCCGCAGGCGCGGCCGGCATCGCCATGGGCACGCGCTTCCTGATGACCACCGATTCGCCCACCCCGCCGGCCACGCTCGAGCGCTACGTCAAGGTCGATGACCCGCAGAAGGTACGCGTCACGCTCGCGGTCGACGGCATGCGCCACCGCATGATCGAGAACCCCTTCATCAACAAGCTCGAGTCCGCCAGCCCGTTGGGCCGGCTGTTGATCGCGCTCAGGAGCGCCTGGCAGTGGAAGCAGCAGACCGGCATGAGCTTCGGCCACATGCTCGGCGTGTTCCGCCAGGCCCTCAAGGAAGACCCGGGCGCGGTGTCGCAGACGGTGATGTCGGCCAACCAGCCGGTGCTGCTGCAGCGCTCGATGGTCGAGGGCTACCCCGACGAGGGCATCCTGCCCAGCGGCCAGGTGGCGGCGGCGATCGGCAAGCTCGAGAGCTGCGAGGACGTCATCCATGGCATCGCCGCGGAAGCCGAGGCCTGCCTCGCCGCCTTGTACGCCCGCCTCGACGACGCACGCGGTACCGAAGCCTGCAAACAGACAGCGGCCGTCGCCTGAGCGCACAGCCCGAACCCCACATAAGACACGACCCCCACGGAGCCCGATAACGTGAGCCAGGCATTCCAGACAACGATCGACGACGGCATTGCCGAACTGGTCATCAACAAGCCCCCGGTCAACGCCCTCGACAGCAGCGAGTGGTACGCGCTGGCGCATCGCATCGACGAACTTGGTCACGACCCCGAGGTACGCGTGATCGTGATCCGCGCCGAGGGCCGTGGCTTCTGCGCCGGTGTGGACATCAAGGAACTCGACGCTCATCCCGAGCGCATCGTCGCCGTCAATGGCGGCAATTACGCCACCTTCAAGGCGGTGCACCGCAACCCGGTGCCGGTCATCGTCGCGGTGCACGGCTTCGTGCTCGGCGGCGGCATCGGCATCACCGGCGCGGCCGACATCGTCGTCGCTGCCGAGTGCGCTACCTTCGCGCTGCCCGAGGTCGATCGCGGCGCGATGGGTGGCGGTGCCCACCTGCAGCGCCTGTTCCCGGTGCAGAAGGTGCGCTATCTGTTCTTCACCGGCGAGAAGATCGGTGCGCGCGAGGCCGAGCGCTACGGCTTCATCGAGCGCATCGTGCCCAAGGCCGAGCTGCGCGAGGCCGCACTCGACATCGCCCGCAAGATCGCCGCCAAGAGCCCGGCCATGATCCGCATCGCCAAGGAGGCGCTCAACGGCATCGAGGACGGCAACCTGGAAGACAAGTACCGCTGGGAGCAGGGTTTCACGCTGCAGGCCTACACCAGCCCCGACTCGGCGGAAACCCGCCGCGCCTTTGTCGAGAAACGCGAAGCCAAGTTCTGAGGACACCATGGATCTCGCCTACACCCCCCGGCAGAAAGCCTTCCGCGAGGAAGTGCGCGCCTGGCTCGCGGCCAACCTGCCGCGCGAGCCGCTGGCCAGCTACGACACCCGCGAGGGCTTCGAGCAGCACCGCGAATGGGAGCGCAAGCTGTTCGACGCGCGCCTGTCGATGGTGATCTGGCCCGAAGCCCTGGGCGGCCGCGGCTGCGACCTCATCGAATGGCTGATCTTCGAGGAGGAGTACTACGGCGCCGGTGCACCGATGCGTGTGAACCAGAACGGCCAGCTCCTGCTCGGCCCAACGCTGATCGAGTTCGGCACCGAGGAGCAGAAGGCGCGCTTCCTGCCGCGCATGGCCTCGAGCGAAGACATGTGGGCGCAGGGCTGGTCCGAGCCCAACGCCGGCTCGGACATGGCGGCGATCACCAGCAAGGCCATCCTGTCGGCCGACGGTACCCACTATGTGGTGAACGGCCAGAAGACCTGGTCGACGCGGGCGAGCTATGCCGACCTGCTGTTCGGCCTGTTCCGCAGCGACCCCGCCTCCAGCCGCCACCATGGCTTGTCCTATCTGGCGGTGGCGCTGGATGCGCCGGGCGTGACCATCCGCCCGATCCAGGCGCTCAACGGCAAGCAGGCCTTCGCCGAGATCTTCTTCGACGACGTCAAGGTCCCGGTGGAGAACCGCATCGGCGACGAAGGCCAGGGCTGGCATGTGGCGATGGCTACGGCCGGCTTCGAGCGCGGCCTGCTGCTGCGCTCGCCGGCGCGCTTCCAGTACACCGCGCGCCGTCTGGTCGAGCTCTACAAGGCCAACCGCGAGGTCGCCGACCGCGACCCCAGCATCCGCGACGCGGTCATCGAGGCCTGGACCGGCACCGAGGCCTACGCGCTCGCCGCCTACCACACCGTGGGCCGGCTGGCGAAGGGCGCCCGCATCGGCGCCGAGGCCAGCACCAACAAGATCTACTGGTCGGAGCTGGACCTGAAGATGCACGAGACCGCGATGCGCATCCTCGGCCCGCTCGGCGAACTCACCGGCGACGCGCCGGCGGCAGTCGAGGCCGCGCGCTGGCTGGATGGCTTCCTGTTCGCGCAGGCCGGGCCGATCTACGCCGGCACCAACGAGATCCAGCGCAACATCATCGCCGAGCGCATGCTCGGCCTGCCGAAATAAGGAAGGGGCCGCCATGGACTTCACCTTCACCGACGACCAGCTCACCTTCCGCGAGGCGGTGAGCCGCTTCCTGATGACCGAAGCCGCGCCCGAGATGCTGCGCGAGATCTGGGAAACCGACACCGGGCGCTCGCCCGAACTGCGCAAGAACATCGCCGAGCAGGGCCTGACCGCGCTGTCGGTGCCCGAGGACTGCGGCGGCCTGGGCATGGACGATATCGCCTGGGCACTGATGACGCAGGAGCTGGGCTACTACGCCATCCCGGACTCGCTCGCCGACGCGGCCTACGTTGCTGCTGGTCTCATCGCCGCGCTGCCGGCTGGCACCGCGTCGCGCGAAGACTGGCTCGGCCGCATTGCCGAGGGCAGCATCCGCATCGCGGTTGCGCACCCGGTCAATCCGCTGGTGGCCGACGCCAACCCGGCCAACCTGCTGCTCCTTGCGCATGGCGACGAAGTGCATGCCGTGCCGCGCGAGCAGGTCGAGGTCGAGCCCAACCCCAGCATCGACCTGTCGCGCCGCCTCGCGCGCGTGCGCTGGACGCCCGCCGCGTCCACGCTGATCGCCGGCGGCGAGGCCGGCCGCGCGCTGTGGGCGCAGACGCTCAACCGCGGTGCCTTGTCCACCGCCGGGCAGTTGCTCGGCCTGGCGCAGCGCATGCTCGACCTGTCGGTCGACTACGTGGCGCAGCGCAAGCAGTTCGGCAAGCCGATCGGCAGCTTCCAGGCGGTCAAGCACCACCTCGCCGACGTCGCCACCAGGATCGAGTTCGCCAAGCCTGTGCTCTACCGCGCTGCCTATGCGCTCGCCCATGGCGAGGCGGGTGCCGATGCGCGCGTCTCGCACGCCAAGCTCGCCTGCGGCGAGGCGGCCTGGCTGGGCGCACGCCAGGGTATCCAGGTGCACGGCGCGATGGGCTACACCTGGGAAGTCGATCTGCAGATGTTCATGAAGCGTGCCTGGGCGCTGGATGCCGCCTGGGGTGACCGCGGCTTCCACAAGGCCCGCGTTGCCGACGCGATCCTGGCCGACGGTGCCGCGCTCGGCCCCGGCCACACGTTCGAGGAGTGAATATGGCTGAAGCCTACATTGTCGATGCCCTGCGCAGCCCTACGGGCAAGCGCAAGGGCGGTCTGTCCCACGTCCATGCGATCGACCTCGGCGCGCATGTGCTGAAGGCGCTGGTCGAGCGCAACGCCATTCCCGCCGACGAATACGATGACGTGATCTTCGGCTGCGTCGACACCATCGGTTCGCAGGCGGGCGACATCGCGCGCACCGCCTGGCTGGCCGCCGGCCTGCCGCTGAACGTGCCCGGTACCACGGTGGACCGCCAGTGCGGCTCCTCGCAGCAGGCGGTGCACTTCGCCGCCCAGGCAGTGATGAGCGGCACGCAGGACGTGGTCGCGGTCGGCGGGGTGCAGACCATGACCCAGATTCCGATCTCGTCGGCCATGCTCGCCGGCCAGCCGCTCGGCTTTCCCGACCCGTTCTCGGGCAGCAAGGGCTGGAAGGCGCGCTTCGGCGACCAGCCGGTGAATCAGTTCTATTCCGCGCAGCGCATCGCCGACCACTGGCAGTGCAGCCGCCGCGACATGGAGGTCTATGCGCTGGAGAGCCACCGCCGTGCGCTGGCCGCCATCGCCGAAGGCCGCTTCGAGCGCGAGATCGTCGGCCTGGAGGGCGTGACGAAGGACGAGACGCCGCGGGTGTCCACGCTGGAGAAAATGGCCGAACTGGAACCGGTCGGCCCCGAGTACCCGTCGATCACCGCCGCGGTGTCGAGCCAGACCTGCGACGCCTCGGCCGCGCTGCTGGTGGTGTCGGAGGCCGCGCTCAAACGCTACAACCTGACCCCGCGCGCGCGCATCCACCACCTGTCGGTGCTGGGCGACGACCCGATCTGGCACCTCACCGCGCCGATCCCCGCCACCCGTGCCGCGCTCAAGAAGGCCGGCATGCGCATGAGCGACATCGATGTGGTCGAGATCAACGAGGCCTTCGCCTCGGTGGTCATGGCCTGGCAGAAGGAGCTCGACTACGACCCCGCGCGCATGAACCCCAACGGCGGCGCCATCGCCCTGGGCCACCCGCTCGGCGCCACCGGCGCCCGCCTGATGACCGCGCTGCTGCATGAGCTCGAGCGCAGCGGCGGCCGCTTCGGTCTGCAGACCATGTGCGAAGGCGGCGGCCAGGCCAACGTCACCATCATTGAAAAGCTGTAAGAGAAGGGATCGACATGGGAATTTGTGAAGGACGCACCGTCATCATCACCGGCGCCGGTGGCGGCCTGGGCCGCGCCTATGCACTGGCCTTCGCGGCCGAGGGCGCGAACGTGGTGGTCAACGACATCCGCAAGGAAGCGGCCGACGCCGTCGTCGCCGAGATCGCCGCGGCGGGTGGCAAGGCGATCGCCAACGCCGACGACATCACCCGCATCGACACCGCACAGCAGATCGTTGACGCCGCCGTGGCGGCCTTCGGCGAGGTGCACGTGGTGGTGAACAACGCCGGCATCCTGCGCGACCGCATGTTCATCAGCCTGTCGGAAGACGACTGGGAGCAGGTCATGCGGGTGCACCTGAAGGGCCACTTCTGCCTCGCCAACATCCTCGGCAAGCGCTGGCGCGACCAGGCCAAGGCCGGTAACAAGATCGCCGGACGCATCATCAACACCAGCTCGGGCGCCGGCCTGCAGGGCTCGGTCGGGCAGTCGAACTATTCCGCGGCCAAGGGCGGCATTGCCGCGCTGACCCTGGTGCAGGCCGCCGAGCTGGCGCGCTACGGTGTCACCGCCAACGCGCTGGCCCCGGCCGCGCGCACCTCGATGACCGAGAGCGCGATGCCCGACGTGGTCAAGGCGCCCGAGACCGGCTTCGACGCCTGGGCAGCCGAAAACGTTGCGCCGCTGGTCGTCTGGCTGGGCAGCGAGCTGTCCTCGCACGTCACTGGCCAGGTGTTCGAGAGCCAGGGCGGGCGCATCTCGGTGTGCGACGGCTGGCGCACCGGTCCGCAGAAGGACAAGGGCGCGCGCCTGACGCCGATGGAAGCGGGCGCGACGGTCGATGAACTGATGAAGCAGGCCGTGCCTGCGCAAAAGGTATGGGGGACTTGAGATGAGCGAACGGGCGGTGGTGCAGGAGCGTCGTGATTTCCTGAAGACGGGTGCAGTGTTCGGCGGCGCGGCGGCTGTGGGCCTGGGTGGGGTCAGCCCCGTCGCTGCTGCAGCTGCCACGCCCGTGTCCCTGCCGCTGCCCGACTACGAGCAGTGGGACGCGACCGAGATCGCGTTGCGCATCCGCCGCGGCGACGTCAAGCCGAGCGAGGTGCTCGAGGCGGCGATCGCCCGCGCCGAGGCCTACGCGGCGATCAACGCCGTCACCGTGCCGCACTTCGATCTCGCACGCGAGGCCGCGCGCGCACTGGACGCTGCCGGCCAGGCCGAGCGCGAGGCGCGCCCCGCCTTGTCCGGTGTGCCGTTCGCGCTGAAGGATCTCGGCATCGCGCTCAAGGGCACGGTCACCACCAACGGCTGCGCCTTCTTCAAGGATGCGGTGGCCGACCACGACTCCACCCTGGTGCAGCGCTACCAGGCGGCGGGCCTCAACATCTTCGCCAAGCTCGCCTCGCCCGAGTTCGGCCAGACCGGCACCACCGAATCGCGCCTGTTCGGCGCCACCCGCAACCCCTGGGATCTGGAGCGCAGTTCGGGCGGTTCCTCGGGCGGGGCCTCGGCGGCGGTCGCTGCCGGTGTGCTGCCGGTGGCCCACGCCAGCGACGGCGGCGGCTCGATCCGCATCCCGGCTTCGCATTGCGGCCTGTTCGGCCTCAAGCCCAGCCGCGGACTGATCCCGATGGGGCCGAAGTCGCTCGAAGGCTGGCTCGGCCTGTCGGCGCACAACGTGATCAGCCGCAGCGTGCGCGATACGGCCTTGCTGATGCAGCTCAGCCAGGGCGCGGAGCCGGGCGCGCGCACCTTGCCGCCGACCGCCGACCTGCTCGCGGCGCTGGAGCAGGCGCCGCGCGCGCTGAAGATCGGCTTGTTCCAGGCCAATCTGTTCGGCGCCGGCGTGCATGCGGAGTGCATCGAAGCGTCGAACAAGGCTGCCACCCTATGCGCCGGCCTGGGCCATCACGTCGAGCCGATCGACCTGTCGGCGCTGCCCTTCCTGGAGATGGCTGGCAGCATGGGCGTGGTCACCGCCAGCGGCATGCTCTACACCGTGCGCGAGCGCGAGAAGGCGATCGGCCGCGCGGCGCGCGAGGACGAGTTCGAGCCGATCGACTGGCAAAGCATGCAGAAGGCCCAGTCCTACACCGCCGAGCAGATCCTCAAGGCGCGCAGCGTGTTCGACCGCGGCGGCCGTGTGCTGGACGAGCTGTTCGCGCGCTATGACCTGATCCTGTCGCCGACCACCGCCGCACTGCCGCCCAAGCTCGGCGAGCTCTCGCTCGACCAGCCCTTCGAGGACTTCGCGCGCAGGGCGGTGCTGGCGTCGGCTTTCACCTCCATGTTCAACATGACCGGCCTGCCGGCGATGTCGGTGCCGCTGCACTGGAGCGCCGAAGGCCTGCCGATCGGCGTGCAGTTCGCCGCGCCCTACGGCGGCGAGGCACGCCTGATCGCGCTTGCCGCGCAGCTGGAGAAGGCCGCGCCGTGGGCGGACCGCCGCCCGCCGCGGCTGGGCTGATCGACGGGTACCGCAGTCTTGGCGTACACACTGACGGGCCTGGAAGGCAAGCTCGCCGTTGTCACCGGCGCGGGGCGGATGCGCAGCATCGGCCGTTCGATCGCGGTCGAGCTTGCCCGCGCGGGCTGCGACGTCGTCATCACCGGCAGCGGCCGCTCGCCGGATTCCTTTCCGGATGACGAGAAGCGGGCCGGCTGGCGCGACATCGACTCGGTCGCGGAGGAAGTCCGCGCGCTGGGCCGACGCGCGCTGCCGGTGGTCAGCAACGTGGCCGACCCGGACGCCGTCGCGGCCCTGGCCGACACGGTGATGCGCGAGTTCGGCCGGGTGGATTTCGTCATCAACAACGCCGGCGCCGCGCGCGCCGGCGACCGGGCCCCGGTGGTCGATGTCGATCCTGCCGCCTGGCGCAAGGTCATCGACGTGAACCTGAACGGCAGCTTCTACATGAGCCAGGTGTTCGGTCGCAGCTTGATCGAGCAGGGCGAGGGCGGCGCCATCATCAACATCTCGTCCGTGGGCGGCAAGCTGATGGCGCCCAACACGGCCGCCTACGCCGCCAGCAAGGCCGGGGTGCATGCGCTGACCGCGGCGATGGCGGGCGAGGTGGGGCGGTACGGCATTCGCGTCAATGCGATCTGTCCCGGCATCGTGTCCACGTCCCGCCTGGACGACCTGTCGCCGGCGCAGTGGGACGCCATCATCGACACCTACGTGCCCCTGAAGCGTGCGGGCGCGCCGGCGGAGATCGCCAGCATGGTGGTCTATCTGTGCAGCACCCAGGGCGCGTGGATCAGTGGCCAGCTCTACAGCGTCGATGGCGGGCAAGTGGCCGGGCGATAGGCGATCCGCAGCCGCCTGGTGCATGTCCGGACTTTATTCCCAAGGAAAACCGATGAATACAATCGCCTCACAGGGCGTCGCGGTCGTCACCGGTGCCAGCCGTGGCGTGGGCCGCGGCGTGGCCGAAGCGCTCGGCGCGGCCGGCATGACCGTCTACGTCACCGGGCGCAGCACCACCGACGGCGCATCGCGCATCGGCGACACGCCGCTGCACGGCACCATCCACGACGCCGCCGCCGCGGTGACCGCCGCGGGCGGGCAGGGCATCGCGGTGCATTGCGACCATGGCGACGACGCCCAGGTGAAGGCGCTGTTCGAGCGCGTCGAACGCGAGCAGGGCCGCCTCGACATCCTGGTGAACAACGCCCTGGTCATCGACGACAGCCTGATCGAGCCAGGCCCGTTCTGGACCAAGCCGCTCGCCCAGGCCGACATGTTTGGTGTCGGGCTGCGTTCGAACTATGTTGCCGCCTGGCACGCCGCTCCGCTGCTGCTGAAGGCGGGGCGGGGGCTGGTGGCGTTCACGTCCTCGTATGGCGCTGGGTGCTACATGCATGGCCCGGCCTATGGCGCGCAGAAGGCCGGCTGCGACAAGATGGCGGCCGACATGGCGGTGGATTTCGAGGGCACCGGCGTGGCCGCGGTGTCGCTGTGGCTGGGTGTTCAGCGCACCGAACGCACTGCCATCGCCGCCCGTCTGCGTGGTGACGCTTACGGCGACTTCATGGCGCGCAGCGAGAGCCCGCAGTTCGTCGGCCGCGTCATCCACGCACTGTGGCGCGATCCGGAGCTGGCTGCGCGCTCAGGACGCACGCAGATCGTTGCCGAACTCGCGCAGCGCTACGGCGTCCGCGACGAGGACGGCCGTGAACCGCCGACCTGGCGCAACATCCTCGGCGCACCCTGCGCCTTCCATCCCGCGCGCGTGAGCTGAGGGAACGCTACATGGATCTCGACAAACGTATCGCCCGCCTCGAAGCGCTCGAGGCGATCCGCCTGCTCAAGCACCGCTACCTCAACGCCTGCGACCTCAAGGACGTCGATACCATCCGCGATTGTTTCGCCAGCGGCCCGATCGTGATCGACTATGAAGCCGTCGGCCGTTTCGACGACCGCGACAGCTTCGTCGCCCTCTACCAGTCGCTCGCCTGCCACCCGCGCGTGCGCGACAGCCACCACGGCGCCAACCCCGAAATCGAACTGCTCGCCGCCGACCACGCGCGCGGGCGCTGGGCCTTGTCCTATTTCAATCTGGATGCCGAAACCGGCGCGACCCGCCGGCTGGGTGTGATGTATGACGACGAGTACCGTTGCATCGACGGCGCGTGGAAGATCGTGGCGACGCGGTCGCGGATACTGGCTGCGGTCGGCGCTTGATTGGGCCTCAGTCCACCGTCTCGAAGCTGTCCCTTGGCTGGCCGCAGTCCGGACACACCCAGTCGACGGGAAGGTCCGACAATGCGGTGCCGGGCGCAATACCTTGCCCTGGCAGGCCAGTCGCTTCGTCGTAGATGAAGCCACATGTCAGGCACATGTGGCTTGAGGTCGCGTCAGCGTACGGCATAGCGGATCGGCAGGCGGCGATAGCCACCCACGAAGTTGGACGCGATGGGTACTGGCGTGGCGGTCAGTTCGAGGGACGACAGGCGCGGGATCAGCTTGCCGAAGAATGCGTCCAGTTCGAACAGGGCCAACTGGCGTCCGATGCAGGCGTGCACGCCGTAGCCGAATGCGACGTGGCCCGAGGTGTCGCGGTCGATCAGGAAGCGGTCTGGTTCTTCGAACACTGCCTCGTCGCGATTGCCTGAGGGGTAGATCAGCGCCACCGCGTCGCCCGCGCGTAGCGTGACGTCGCGGAGCTGGAAATCCTCACTCGCAGTGCGCATGAAATGGTGGATCGGTGACACCCAGCGGCAGATCTCGTTGCTGGTGTTGCGCAGCAGCCCCGGATTGGCGACGAGCTTGGTCATCTCCTCCGGGTGGGTGGCGAAGCCCAGCATGCCGCCGGCCAGTGCGGCCGACGTGGTGTCATGGCCGGCGGTGATCGCGACCAGCACGTAGGAGAGCGCTTCGATCATCCCGATCGGATTGCCGTCGATCGATGCGTTGGCGATCGCGCTTGTCAGGTCGCCGGTTGGGCATGCGCGCCGTTCGGCCAGCATCTTGCCCAGATAGCCGGCGAACTCCTCGAATGCGGCCGCGCCGTAGTCGCCGTCCTGCTGAAGCTCGGGGTCGCCGGCTGCGAGCAGCGCCTGGGTCATGCGCAGGATGTAGGGCGCGTCTTCAAGCGGGGCGCCGAGGATCGAGGCGATGACTTCTAGCGGGTACCACACGGCGATGTCGCTCGCAAAGTCACATTCGCCGCCCATCCCGATCATGCGGCTGACGTATTTTTCGGCGATGGCGTCGATCCCGGGCGTGAGTTCGCGCAGGCCGCTGCCGATGAACCAGCGTGCGGCGATGTTCCGGTACTGGCTGTGCTCGGGTTCGTCCATGTCGAGAATGGTTCGCGAACCGCCCGTGCGACTGCCGTAGCGCGCGAGCGTCGCCGCCTCCATGGCCTCGGGAATCAAGGTCAGGCGTGGAGCGCTCAGGAAGATCCCGTGGTTCTTCTCTATGAGCTTGATGTCCTCGTTGCGGGTGACGAGCCAGAAGGGGCGGTACGGTGCCCGGTCGACCCAGGACACGGGCAAGTTGCGACGAAGGTGAGCGAGCTGGCGGTAGAGCCCGGCCTCGTCGGCGTAGGCCTCGGGCGAGAACACGTCGATGTCGTCCGGCAGTTGATGCTGTTGTTCCGAGGTCATGGTCGAGGCGCTCGTGAATGGTGGATGGGAAGCGTTGATCTGATCTAAAACTAACAACTATTAGTTTATAGTGTCAACTGCTCATCCATTGAGCTCCGTTGGAACAGACCAAGCAAGAATGAGGAGACACCCATGATCAGACGTATTGCCGGCACCTTGGCGACGCTTGCACTCATTGGCAGCGTTCAGGGGGCAGGGCCTTTGCCGGACGTGCAGCGCGACATCGACGAGCGCGAGGAAAGCCTCGCGTACCACATCGGCGTGCAGGCCTATGTATATGGCTATCCCGCTGTCGATCTGATGCACGTGATGGGGCGCGAGACGCGGCGCGCTGACGGGGTGCAGCGCGTCTATGCGCCAGTCAACACGATGTTCAACTACCGGACCCTGGCGACACCGGGCACCGAGGGCGACCTGCGTGCGCCCAATAACGACACCATCTACTTCAGTGCATGGCTCGATCTGTCCGCCGGCCCTGTGGTGCTGGACGTGCCCGATACCGCAGGGCGCTACTACACGGTGGCGATCAGCGATCTCTACGCCGAGACCGAGCACATTGGTCGTCGCACGACGGGCACCGGCGCCGGCCGGTTCCTGTTCGTGCCTCCGGGGTGGCAGGGCGCGCTACCCGCCGGCATGCAGCTGATCGAGAACTCGACCACCGTGGTGTATCTGCTGGGGCGCATGTACAGCGCAGGGGACGCCGATATGGAAGAGGCCAGTCGTTTGATCGACGCCTTTCGGATCAGCGCGCACGAGGGCAGTCACGAGCCGGCTCCGCGTGACTTTCCGGTGCGGGAGGATCTGCAGCGCGTCGAGTTCTTTACCTGGTTGAACCGTATCCTGCGCGAATCGCCCACAAGGGCCGACGAGGCCGCGCTGATGGCCCAGTTCGACCGGATCGGCGTCGGCCCAAGCCAGGTCTTTGACCTCGCCACGGCGAATCCCGCCGTCGTTGCAGGCTTGCAGCGCGCGCTCAAGGACGGCGCGCGCTTGATCGAGCTCGCGGCGCGCGAAAAGGTCGAGCCAGGCTGGATCGTGCTTCGCGATCTGGGGACCTATGGCTACAACTACCTGCGCCGGGCCGGCGTTGTGCGCACGGGTACGGGGGCGAACCGGGCGGAGGAGAACCTCTATCCGGCCAATTTGTTCTCAGCCGACGGCAAATTGCTGCATGGTGGCCAGCGTTACACGCTCAGATTCGAAAAAGGTGGCTTGCCGCCGGTGGATGCGTTCTGGTCCATCTCGGTCTACGACGCACGCACGCATGCCTTGGTCGAGAACCCGATCCGGCGCTACAGCATCGGCGACAGGACTCCCGGACTGGTGCATGGCGAGGATGGGGCTCTGACGCTCCATCTGCAGGCCGACGAGCCCGCCGAGGGGCCGCACAACTGGCTGCCCACGCCGAGCGGCGCGTTCTACGTGATCGCGCGTCTCTACCAGCCACGGCAGGAGGCGCTCACCGGCGCCTACGTGCTGCCGCCACTGTGGCCGGTACCCGGGTCCTGAGGCATTGCCGGTGCGCCCCTGGGGTGAGCGGGGCGCAGCGCCTGTTGCGAGAGTGCCGCGTCGACGAGCTCGAGCACCATCTCGACGTGGCGGGCGCGGCCCTCGGGTGCCATCGGATCGATGCCGATCAGGTCGCGGTACAGCGGTGCAAGCGTGATGTAGGACACCAGCAGGTTGTTGAAGTCCATGACCGCCCAGGGCTGCAGCGCCTGGGGCATGCGTGCGCCCTCGGTGACCGGGGCGAACAAGGGTTCGAACAGTGCCTGGATCTGCGCGCCTGCAATCGGGGTTTCGGCCAGCGCGGCATGCTGCAGCAGGCGGGCGAAGTTGGGATGCGCGAAGTAGCACTCGACCATGCGTCGCGCCCAGGCCAGCGCCTCTCGTCGTCCGTGAGGCGCGCCCCCTGGCTGCGGTGCTGCGGCCGCGATGATGGGGCGAAAGTGCGCCATCAGTCTCTCCAGCACGGCAGCGTACAGGGCTTCCTTGTTCTTGAAGTGGTTGTAGAGGCTTGGCGTACGGATGCCGACCCGGTCTGCGATGTCACCGAGTGAGGTTGCGTGGTAACCCGTGCTGGCGAAGAGTTCCTCGGCAACGTCGAGAATGCGCTCTGAGGTGGGGCGGCTGTCCGTCATCGAATCGAGCTTGTGCTTGAAGCCGCCTATTCTATCGAGCCTCGTCACGGATACCGCTTGGTTTCATATTTTCCGTTCGGGAAACTCAGGGCCAGAGGGCCGCGCGAGGAAACAACTTTTCCCAGTCGGGAATGTGGCGCGCATTTGCGGCCCCGTCCGTTTTGACGATGCTGCCCTCCTGCACCCCCCCTATAAATGACGGCATCTCCACCCTTCGAGGTTCGTGCCGTGAAAGAAGCCCCCGCCTACGTCCCCGGTCACCAGTTGCTGGCTGGCAAGTCCGTCCTGATCACCGCCGCTGCGGGCGCCGGCATCGGCTTTGCCGCTGCGCGCAAGTGCGCCGAAGAAGGTTGCCGCGCCTTGATGATCTCCGACATCCATCCGCGCCGGCTGGAAGAGGCGGTCGCGAAGCTGAAGGCCGACACCGGCCTGCAGAACGTCTGGGGCCAGCTGTGCAACGTCACCCATGAAGAGGAAGTGCAGGCCCTGGTCGCCGCGGCCGAGGACAAGCTCGGCGGCGTCGACGTGCTCATCAACAACGCCGGCCTGGGCGGCGAGAAGCGTGTCACCGAGATGACCGACGACGAGTGGAGCCGGGTGCTCGACATCACGCTCACCGGCACCTTCCGCATGACGCGCGCGATGCTGCCGCACATGGAGAAGCGTGGTCGCGGCGCCATTGTGAACAACGCCTCGGTGCTGGGCTGGCGTGCGCAGAAGGGCCAGGCCCACTACGCCGCGGCCAAGGCCGGCGTGATGGCGCTGACGCGCTGCTCGGCGGTCGAGGCGGCCGAGCACGGCGTGCGCATCAACGCGGTGTCGCCGTCGATCGCGCTGCACGAATTCCTGAAGAAGGCGTCCAGCGAGGAGCTGCTCGCCCAGCTTGCCAGCCGCGAGGCTTTCGGCCGCGCCGCAGAAGTGTGGGAAGTGGCCAATGTGATGGTCTTCCTCGCCAGCGACTACGCGTCCTACATGACCGGCGAAGTGCTGTCGGTCAGCTCGCAGCACGCTTGAGGGGCGCGGCGATGACCATGGTTTTCTCCAGTGCCGAGCAGCTGGTTGCGGCAGAGGGTCAGGATCTGGGCACGACCGACTGGGTCGAGATCCGCCAGGACCGCATCGACCGGTTTGCCGACGCCACCGACGACCACCAGTGGATCCACGTCGATCCCGCGCGCGCCAAGGACGGCCCCTTCGGCGCCTGCATCGCGCACGGCTACCTGACGCTCGCACTTGCCAACCTGTTCCTGCCGCAGTTGATCCGCGCCGACAACCTGAAGATGGGCGTCAACGTCGGCTGCGACCGCGTGCGCTTTCCAGCGCCGGTCAAGGTCGGCTCGCGCATCCGCGGCCGCGGCGAAATCCTCAAGGTCGAGCGCATCAAGGACGCGGTGCAATCCACCGTGCGCGTGACCATCGAGATCGAGGGCAGCGAGCGCCCCGGCTGCGTGGTCGACACCATCAGCCGCTACACCTTCAACGATTGAATTCCCGAGAGAGAACATCGCCATGACCGAAGCCGTCATCGTTTCCACCGCGCGCACCGCGCTGACCAAGTCCTTCCGCGGCTCCTTCAACGACACCGAGGCGCCGGTGCTGGGCGGCCATGTGGTGCGCGCCGTCGTCGAGCGTGCCGGCATCGAGCCCGGCGCGGTCGAGGACGTGATCATGGGCGCTGCCGTGCAGCAGGGCACCCAGGCCTACAACATCGGCCGCCTGTGCGCCTACACCGGCGGCCTGCCCGACACCGTGCCGGGCATGGCGCTCGACCGCATGTGCGCGTCGGGTCTGATGACGATCGGCGTCGCCGCCAAGAACATCCTGGCCGGCGAGATGAAGATTGCGGTGGCGGGCGGCGTCGAGTCGCTGTCGCTCACCCAGACCAAGCACAAGAACACCTACCGCGCGCAGTCCGAAGCGGTGAAGGCCATCGTGCCCGCGGCCTACATCCCGATGCTGGAGACGGCCGAGATCGTGTCGGCGCGCTACGGCATCTCGCGCGCCGCGCAGGACGAGTTCTCGCTGCAGAGCCAGCAGCGCACCGCCGCCGCGCAGGCCGCCGGCCTGTTCGACGCCGAGATCGTGCCGCTGGCGGCGCGCAAGCTGGTGTTCGACAAGGAAGGCAAGCCGGTGGGTCACGAGGACGTCGTCGCCACCCGCGACGAGTGCAACCGCGCCTCGACCACGCTGGCGGATCTCGCCAAGCTGAATCCGGTGGTGAAGGATGGCCAGTGGGTGAAGCAGGGCGAATACGTCACCGCCGGCAACGCCTCGCAGCTGTCGGACGGCGCCTCGGCCGCGCTGGTGATGAGCCGCGACGAGGCCGAACGCCGCGGCATCGCGCCGCTGGGTGCCTACCGCGGCATCGCCGTGGCCGGCTGCGCGCCTGACGAGATGGGCATCGGCCCGGTGTTCGCCATCCCCAAGCTGCTCGAGCGCTTCAACCTCAAGGTGAGCGACATCGGCCTGTGGGAGATCAACGAGGCCTTCGCCTGCCAGGTGCTCTACAGCCGCGACAAGCTCGGCATCCCCAACGACCGCCTGAACGTCAACGGCGGTGCCATCGCCATCGGTCACCCCTTCGGCATGTCGGGCGCGCGCATGGTCGGCCACGCGCTGCTCGAAGGCCGTCGCCGTGGCGTGCGCTATGTGGTGGTGTCGATGTGCATCGGCGGCGGCATGGGTGCGGCGGGCCTGTTCGAGGTGCTGTGATGAACCTGTCCGACGAACAGCGTGCGCTGCAGGAGACGGCGGCCGACTTTCTCGCCGCCCATACCAATGCGCGCAAGGAAGCGGATGCCGACGCCGAGCTGTGGTCGTGCGTCGTCGAACTCGGCTGGGCGGCGGTGCAGGTGCCGGAAGAGCTCGATGGCCTCGGCCTGGGGCAGGTGGAACTTGCGCTGCTGATGGAAGAGATGGGCCGGCGCCTGGCGCGCACGCCCTTCCTGGGCAATGTGGTGTTGGCGCAAACCGCGCTGCTGCAGGCTGGCACAGTCGAGGCGCAGCAGCGCGCGCTGGCGGCGCTGGCCTACGGCGAGCGCACCGCCACGCTGATCCTCGGTCCGGGCCTGGATGCGCAGCCGGCGGCGCTGACGGTGAAGGCGCGTCGTGACGGCGACGGCTGGGTGCTGGCCGGCGAGGCCGCGCAGGTGCTCGACGACGGGCTGCTCACCCACGCCTACGTGGCCGCGCGCATCGAGGACGCCCCGGGCGTGGCGCTGTTCGAGCTGGCGGTGGATGCCGCCGGCCTGTCGCGCACGCCGCTCGAGGTGTGGGACCTCACCCGGCCGCAGGCGCGCTGGTGCTTCGACGAGGTCCGGCTGACGGCCGACGCGCGCGTCGATGACCCGACGCGGGTGCTGGCCGGCCTCGCGCGCACGCGCGTGCTGGCGGCGCTGCAGCTGGCGGCCGAACAGGTCGGCGGTGCGGCGCAGTGCCTGCAGCTCGCGGTGGACTACACCAAGGAGCGGGTGCAGTTCGGCAAGCCGGTGGCCAGCTTCCAGGCGATCAAGCACCGCGTGGCCGAGATGATGGTGCGTATGGAGACCGCGCGCTCCACCGTGCTCGGCGTGGCGGCGCGGGTGGCGCAGGGCGGGCTGGATGACGCCACGCTCGGGGCGGAAGTCGCCGCCGCACGCGTGCAGGCCACCGAGGCCTATCGCTACTGCGCGCAGGAGGCCATTCAGCTCCACGGCGGGGTGGGCTTCACCTGGGAATACGACCCGCAGCTGCACTTCAAGCGCGCGCAGTGGGCGAGCCAGTGGTTCGGCCCCACGCGCGACTGGCGCGAGGCGCTCGCCGCCCATCTGCTCGACGCCGCCTGACAGGACCGACAAGGACCGATGAGCATGAACGAACAGGAATTTCGCCAGGAGGTCGCCGACTGGATGGAGACCCATCTGGTCGGCCGCTTCGCCTGCCTGAAGCACCGCGGCGGCCCCGGCGACGAGGAAGCCTTCCCGGCGCTGCGCAAGGAATGGGAGCAGGAGCTGGCCGCCGGCGGCTGGGTCGGTCTGGGCTGGCCGAAGGAACATGGCGGGCGCGACCTGCCGCTGGCGCTGCAGCTCGCCTTCCACGAGGAATACGTGCGCGCCGGCGGGCCGGGCCGCATCGGCCACATCGGCGAGACGCTGATGGCGCCGACGCTGATTGCGCTCGGCACGCCTGCACAGCAGGCCCGCTTCCTGCCCGGTATCCGCGAAGGGCGTGAGTACTGGGCGCAGGGCTACTCCGAGCCGGGCGCCGGTTCAGATCTCGCCGCCATCACCACGCGCTGCTGGCAGGAAGAGGACGGCCGCTGGCGGCTGCAGGGGCAGAAGGTGTGGACCTCGCTCGCGCACGAATCCGAATGGATCTTCGTGGTCGCGCGCAGCACGCCGGGCTCGGTGGGGCGCGAGGGCCTGTCCTTCCTTCTGGTCCCGCTCCACCAGCCGGGCATCGAGATCCACCCGATCCGCCAGCTGACCGGCGAGGCCGAGTTCAACTCGGTGTTCTTTGACGGCGCGGTGACCGAGGCCGACTGCATCGTCGGCAAGCCGGGCGAGGGCTGGAAGGTGGCGATGGCGCTGCTCGGCTTCGAGCGCGGCGTGTCCACGCTCGGCCAGCAGATGCACTTCATCCACGAGCTGCAGCTGGTGATCGACGTCGCCCGCGCCAACGGCGCCGCGCGCGACCCGGCGATCCGCCAGCGCATCGCCGACGCCTGGGTGGGCCTGCAGGGCCTGCGCTACAACGGCCTGCGCATGCTGGAGGAGGACACGAGCTCGACCAAGGTCCGGCCCGAGGCGCTGATCTACAAGTACGCCTGGTCGAACTGGCACCGCGAGCTCGGCCAGCTGGCGATGGACGTGATCGGCGTGGCGGGCGACGTGCGCTCGGACGACGACGCGGTGCGCCGCCTGCAGCAGGTGTTCTTCTTCTCGCGCGCCGACACCATCTACGCCGGTACCAACGAGATCCAGCTCAACATCATCGCCGAGCGCGGGCTGGGCATGCCGCGCGGCTGAGCCGGCCGCGCCGGGCGGCCGCGCTCGCTGCCCGGCCTTTCCATGGAGGTGAGGGGATGCCCATTCCCGAGATGTTTCGCGGGCGGCTTGCGCTGCCGCTGATCGGCTCACCGATGTTCCTCGCCAGCGGCCAGGAGCTGGTGCTGGCGCAGTGCAAGGCGGGCGTCGCGGGCAGCTTCCCGACGCTGAACGCGCGCACGCCCGAGCTGCTCGACCAGTGGCTGGCGCGGATCGCCGCCGAGCTGGCGCAGTGGGACGTCGAACATCCCGGACGGCCGGCGGCGCCCTTCGGTGCCAACCTGATCCTGCACAAATCCAACCCGCGGCGCGAAGCCGACCTCGAGTGCGTGGTCAGGCACCGCGTGCCCTTCGTGATCACCTCGGTGGGGCGTCCCGATGCGGTGGTCGAGCGCGTGCACGACTACGGCGGCCTGGTCTTCCACGACGTCATCAACGTCGAGCATGCGCGCAAGGCCGCCGCCAGCGGCGTCGACGGACTGATCCTGGTGTGCGCAGGGGCGGGCGGCCACGGCGGCACGCTGTCGCCCTTCGCCCTGGTGGCCGAGGTGCGCGCGTTCTGGGACGGCCCGCTGGTGCTCGCCGGCGCCCTGTCCAGCGGACGCGCGCTGCGCGCCGCCGAGATCATGGGCGCCGACCTGGGCTACATGGGCACGCGCTTCATCGCCACCCGCGAGGCCGCGGCCGACGCCGGCCACAAGGAGATGATCGTGCGCGACGGCGCGGCGGACATCGTCTACACCCCGGTGTTCAGCGGCATCTGGGCCAACTACCTGCGGAACAGCGTGCGTGCGGCGGGGATCGACCCCGACGGGCTCGATGGCCGCCAGGATGGCGGCAAGGACGACCTCTTCGCCGGGCTCGACGCCAAGCCCAAGGCGTGGAAGGAGGTGTGGTCGGCCGGACAGGGCATCGGCAGCATCCACGACGTGCCCTCGGTGGCCGAGCTGGTGGCGCGCATGAAGCGCGAATACACCGAGGCCGCCGCGCAGCCGGCCGTGTTTGCCGGATCCGCCGCGATATCGGTCGAAGCGTCGGCCGGAGCGGGGGCATAAACATGCAGTGGAAGATGATCTACCTCGCGCGGCGCAACCCCGCGCTGGCGCCCGAGGACTTTCCGCAGGCCTGGCGCGAGCACTCGGCGCTCGGCCGCGAATGCCGCAACGTGCAGGACAAGGTCAAGGCGGTGCGCCAGTGCTCGCGCGTGCTCGACCGACCGGGCGTGCCGCGCGGCGCCAGTGCCGACTACGACGGCGTCAACCT
Source organism: Thauera mechernichensis (assembly GCF_029588855.1). Lineage (NCBI taxonomy): Bacteria > Pseudomonadati > Pseudomonadota > Betaproteobacteria > Rhodocyclales > Zoogloeaceae > Thauera > Thauera mechernichensis. The sequence goes on from NZ_JARQZE010000013.1 coordinate 52,758, forward strand.
GCTGTCGCTGCGCGACCGCCAGGCTGCCGACGACATCTGGAACGACGAGGAGACGCTGCGCATCATGCGGCCCGACGAGCCGCGGGTGTTCTCGACCTACGTGCGCGACTTCACCCTGGTCGCAAGCGAGCAGGTGCTGGTCGACGGCGCGGAGACCGGCGTGTGTCTGGTGCTGTTCCTGCGCGCGCGGCGGGGGCAGCGCTTGCAGGCGCGTGGCCTCGCCGGCGCCCTCGCCGCGCCGTGGTCGGCTGCGACGCGCCTGGTATGGAACGAGGTGGCGGGCGAGCGACCGCCCGGCTACGACTACGACGCGATCATCGAGGCCTGGTACGAAACGGTCGATGCCGTGGCCGCTGCGTTCGCCGGCCCGCCGGTGTGGCACTGGCTGCCGCCGGCCTTGGCAGACGCTGTCGATACCGCCGGGTCGGTGTGCATGTTCACCCGGATTACGCACCGGCGGCCCTGAGCGCCGTTTCAGCAGGGGCGATCGGGTTTCCCGAGATCAAAGTCGAGCTGGCGGTGATGGCGGATCGCGAGCAGATGCACGGTCTCGGGCAGTCGTGCGTAGAGGATCAGGTAGTTCGTCAGTACGTACTCGCGGATGCTGCCTGCGGCGGCGAGCGCACCTGCTTGCGCTCCGCCAGTGCTTCCCTCGCGTCACGCGTGCGGCCGGACGCAAGGTCCTGCAGGCCCCGCTGCACTTCGTCCAGCATCACCAGATGGAGATGGGCTTGCTCCAGTCGATGGTAGTAGTCGAGCCGGTCAGCATCGACGAGCGCAACGTAGCTCTCACCGTTCTTGGTGATGATCTTCTCTGCACCGGCTTTGACCTGCTCGGCCAGTTCGGACAACTGCGCGCGCGCTGAAGTCAGCGACACGATGTCTTGGGCTGTGATCGTCATGGCAGAACCTCCATGTACAGAATTAAGTGCTGAATTCTAGAGCATCGAGCGGACGGCGAACATCACCGTTCTTCAGGCGTATCCAGGTAGCGCAGGATGTGCAAGGCCACCGCTTCGGCCTGCTCCGGCAGCAGGGCGTGGCCGGCGTTGGCGATGACATGGCGGGTCGCCCGCTCGCCGAGCTGTGTCGCAAGCTTCTCCGAGTCTGCGGGCGCAGCAGCAGTGTCGTCGGCCGGCTGCAGGATCAGCATCGGCGCCGAGCCGCCATGGCTCCAGCTCGAATAGGATTGTGCGGTGGTCGCGCGCGTCTGGTGCAGTGCCGCGAGCGGATACCAGCCCTTGACCCAGGCCGCGGGCACGGTTTCGCCCGCGAAGAAGGCGAGCGCGATCGCCGCGTCCCGTGCTGCGCCGTCGAAACCGAACACCGCCTTGCGGATCGCGGCGTTGATGTCGGGCGGCGGCGGCTTGCCGCCCCCAGCGGCCAGCAAGACGAGCTTGCGCACTCTCTCCGGATGATTGACGGCGAACACACGGGCAACCCGGTTGCCGTACGCGTGGCCGACTACCGCGTGCGCAGTGGCGACGCCCTCGGCGTCGAGCACGGCGGCGATGTCGGCGGCGTAGTCGGCCAGGCTCACATCCAGGCTGCCGAACGCCGACCCCTCTATGCCCTGCGGCTGAATGGCCAGGCTGCGATAGCCGGCATCCGCCAGCGCCTGGGCCAGCTGATTGAAGTCGGCCGCAGAGCGGGCGAAGCTGGGCAATAGCACCACTGCGCCCCCCTGTCCGAGGCGGTGATAGACCAAGTCGCCGCCCGGGCCGGTGATCACGACCCGCTCGCCGGCGGCGGGCTCCGCCGGGCGGTCCTGGAGGATCACCCCCAGGCCTGCAAGCAGCAGCATCAGGATGACGAGGGTGAAGATTGCGCCTCGTTTCAGGAGAAGCTTGGGACTCATCATGCGAAGGCCTGGATTTCCAATCTCTGGGGGGTGGATGGCGAAGGGCCCGGTCTTGCGTGGGCTGCCCGCGCCGTGGCTTGCGTCATCTGCGTGACGCGGGGTGGGGAAGCTCTGCGTCGCCCTGCATGCGGGGATTGAGCTCGGGGAGTGCGGCGTCCAGGTCCTGCCCGGACGCCAAGGTGGCATGCGCGCGCTGCACGGCGTGCCACAGCGCAGGTCCGTTCCAGTGCACCGGGCGCTGTGGTGCTTGTGGGCCGTGCAGATGGCGCACCAGCGCCTCCATGGCCTCGGCGCAGGCAGTGTCGGCGTGAATGCGCCGTCTCGACGCTGGATCCAGGGTTCGTAACCAGACGCGGAACGCGGCGGCGGCCTGCGCGGGCCTGCTCTGCAGGCAGGCACGACGCAGGCGCCAGCGCGCCGTCGTTTCGCTGGCGTGCAGACGCTGCAGCGGACGGCGGATCGTCGCGGCGAGCGCGCTGCGGTGTCGCCAGGCCCAGGTGCCGAGCGCGAGCGTGAGTGCGCCGGCCGGTATCCAGCGCCAGGCCTGCGCGGTGACGGTCCGATGCGAGTCGTCCGGCGCGTCGGCCCCCGGCTCGCTGCCGGGTTCGGCGAACGGGTCCGCGGGCATCGACGTCGCCGAGACCGTCACCGTCCGACCGGGCAGATGGCTGATGCGCACCTTGCGCTGGTCGAGATCCCACCAGGCCAGTTCGACGGCAGGCAGATGCAGCGCGCCAGGCGCTTTCAGCACGTACGTCGCGACGTGCTCCTGGACGGTCCGGGCGGAGTCCGCTTCGGCGGTGCGGGCGGGCGTGCTATGGCGCTGCAACTCCGTGCCCTCGGCGCTCGCCAGCGCGGGCACGGTCGGCGGCAGCGGGGAAGGGGCGTCGGTGACGAGCGTGATACGGCGCCGCAGCATGTCGCCGACCTGCCAGCCCTGGTCCGGGTCGGGCGTGGGCTCCCATTGCTGCTGCAGCGCGAGCGAGCGCGCGGCGACGAACGGATTCAGCCCCTCGGCACCCTTCGGCAGGCGTACTGCCAGACGGAGGGGCGTCGGCGGTGATGCGCGCAAGGGCCGGCCATCGCCGCGTCCGGGCCGGATCTCGAGCGCTGCGGGCGGTCCGAGGATGAGCTCGCCGGGTTGCAGTGGATGGACACGGTAGCGGCGGATCAGCCCGGTCCACCGCCGGCCGTCGATGTCGTCGAAGGCTGCTTCGGGCGAACCGCCGATCTCCTCGACGATGGCAGACCCGGTCGCCAGCGTGGCGGGGAAGTCGACCGGCGCCTGGAACCAGGTGCTGACCCAGACCTCCAGCCGGATGATGATCGGCTCGCCGAGCTCGAATGCCGCGTCATCGTCCTGCCCCGCCGTATCGAGGCCCCAGCGCAGGCGGGCCTCGGGGGCGGCGCGGTCACGGCCGAAGCTGCGCCCGGGGACTGCGGCGGCCGCCACGAGCAGCGCAGTCATGCGCAGCAACTGGCGGCGGCGGGCGTCGGCTCGGCTCGGGCGTGTATTCATCGGTTTGCCGATCCTGGGTGCTCGGGTACCGACGGCTGCGTCTGCAGGGCGAACTTGCGTCGCAGGAAGGCGGCCGGGCTGGTGTCGAGGCGGCGTAGCCAGGCGTCGGCCGCTTCGGCCTCGGCGGGTGACGGGGCGCTGCGCTCGCCGTCCTCTCCCCGCTCGTCGCCCTCGCCGGAGGCGGTGGAGGGTTCGCCCTCGTCTGCGACCGTGCGCGTGGACAGCAGACTGCGCACGCGCGCCTGGTCGGCGAGTGCTTCGGGCCAGCCCGGCATGCGGATCAGGGTCTGGTCGTAGGCGGCCAGCGCTTCGGCGTAGCGGCCGAGGCGAGCGAGCGCCTGCGCCTGGTTGAACCAGGCTGCAGCCGAGTCCGCCTGCGCGAAGGCCTCGGCCGCGGCCTGCCAGCGCCCGGCGCGGGCTGCGGCGATGCCGCGCCAGAGCGGGTCGTCGAAGAGGCCCGCAGCGCGCGCCGGGTCGCCGCGTTCCAGCCACAGGTGGCCCTGCTGGTCGCGGGTGAACCAGAGGTCGACGAAGCCCTGCGACAGGCGAGTCGTCCAGGTCTCATCGTCATCGCCGGCCTGGGCGGGCGAGGGCATCGAAAGAAGGGAAAGCAAGACCATGCCGGTGAGCGCCGGGCCGCAGAAGGCGCGCCAGGGGACGACCCAGCCACGGCGGAAGGACATCAACAGCGCCAGCAGGCCGGGCCAGACCCAGTCCGCTCCGCGATCGCGCCAGCGCGTGTCGGCCGCCGCCGCCGCGGCCTGCTGGCGAGTGATGAGGGCCTGGATGCGTTCCAGGTCGCCCTCGTCCGCGGTCACGCTCACCAGGCTCGCGCCGGTGCGCGCGCGCAGGCTGCGCAGTTCGGTGACTTCGAGGCGGGCATGGCGCAACGCCCCGCTGGCGTCGGTCACCGGCACACCCTCCAGGTTACGGATCGGGCCGCCACGCTCGGTGCCAATCGCCCACACGATCAGGCGGTGGCGGGATGTGGCGGTCTCGCGCTCGGCGCCGGGTTGTTCCGCTTGCGGCCAGGCGGTGGTCAGGAACAGCACCGTGCCGGGAAGCGCGGTTCGCTCCAGCCAGGCATGGGCGAGCGCCAGGGCGGCGGCGGGACGCGCGCCGTCGACCGGCATCAGCGTGGTGGTCAGGGCATCGACGTAGGGGGTGAGGAGCTGGCGGTCGTCGGTGGGGGGCAGCACCAGATGGGCGCTGCCGGCATACACGATCAGGCCGGTGGGTGCGTCGCCGCGGCGCGCCAGCAAGGCGTGCAGCTTCGAGCGCACCCAGGCCAGCCGGCTCGGCGGCAGGTCGGTCGCATCCATCGCGCTCGAGAGGTCGACCACCACCATGAGCGCGGCCTGTTCGCGTGCGAGTGGTGGGGGCTCGCGTTCCCAGGCCGGGCCTGCGAGCGCGACGCTGAAGCAGGCCACCGCCACGGCGAGCGTGTCCGCGGGCTGCACCCCGCGCCGGCGGCCGCCGTGCACGAGCAGGTGCGGAAGCAGTTGCGGGTCGATGACCTCTCGCAGCGCACGCATCTCGTCGCGGCGGCGCCCAAGGACGACCAGCAACAGCGCCAGGAGCAGCCCGCCGAGCGCCCACGGGCGCAGCCATTGCGCGGGCAGGAGGGCGTCGAACCATTCAGTCATTTCGATTCAGCCCGGGTCGGTCCACGACGCGCGATGCCCGCCAGCCGCGCAGCGCGGCGGCTGCCTGGTGGGCAATGATCAGCGCCAGAGCCGTTGCCACGAACCAGTGAAAGAGCGGGCGCCGCGGGCGTTCGGCCAAGAGCGCCTCGTCGCGGCCCTCGATGGCGTCAAGTTCGCGATAGATCTCGGCCAGGCTGTCGCGGTCGTCGGCGCTGAAGGCGCGGCCGCCGGCGATGGCGGCCCAGGATCGCAGTGCCTCGAGATCCGGTTGCTCACCGGCTGCTGCGCTGGCGGTGCCGATGGCGACGGTGTGGATGCGTACGCCCCGCCGTGCGGCGATCTCGGCCGCCTTGGCGGGCGGGATGCGGCTGCCGGTGTCGACCCCGTCGGTCAGCAGCACCAGGGTGCGCTGCGGGGCCGCCGATTGGTCGAAGACCTTGATGGCCATGCCGATCGCGTCGCCGATCATCGTGCGTGAGCCGGCCATGCCAATCTGCGCTTCGGCCAGTAGCGCGCTCACCGCGCCATGGTCCCGGGTGAAGGGCGCCTGCACGTGCGCCTGCTCGGCGAAGATCAGCAGGCCGATACGGTCGTCCGCCCGCCGCGCGAGGAATTCATTGAGCACGTCACCCACCACGCTCAGGCGGTCCACCGGACGGCCATCGGCATCGCGGAAGTCGGTGGTCTGCATCGAGGGTGACAGATCGATGGCCAGCAGCCAGTCGCGTGCCGACTGCACGCGCGGAATCGGCGGCTCCAGCCAATGGGGCTGCATCACGGCGAGCACGCCGGCGCTCCAGGCCAGGCCGAGCGTGAACCAGCCCCTGACGCCGTGCGCGCGGACGATGGCGCCGGCTCGCGGGCGCTCGCCGCTGCCGGCTACCGCAAGTGCGAAGAAGGGCACGCGCAGTGCGGTGTGCTGCTCCCGGTGCGGTGGCAGGGCGACCCACAGTAGGGCGAGCGGCCATAGCAGGGCGGCCCAGGGATGTGCCCAGGCAACGTTCGCCAGCCAGTGCGCCCCCGGCCACGAGCTCATCCGTGCTTCCCCGGGGCGCCTGCTTCATGCTCGACGCGATGCGTGCGGATCCAGCGCTCTACCAGGTCCAGGCTCGGCTCGAGCAGCTCCCAGGGCAGGGTATCGGCGGGGCAATAGGCCCAGTCGCTCAGACTCAGGCCTAAGCCAGTCGAGAACGGTTGGGCGGGGTCTCCCAGGCTGCGGTCCAGCCAGGCATGCCAGGCTGCGCCGTGCAGGGCGGCGACCTCGGTGCGCGGTGCATGGGCGAGGGCCAGCCGGCGCACCAGCGCGGGGATCTGGCGGGCGGCCGCGAGTCGAAGGGCGGGGTCCCGCATTGATGAGCGCAGACGCGCCAGCTCCGCGAGGGCCGCGCGTCGGTGCCGGCCGGCCCGCCAGCGCTGGAGGGATCGCCAGGCCAGGACGGCCAGAGCGGTCAATGCGACTACGGCAAGCACTTCCCAGCCCGGCGCCAGGGGCGACCAGGCGGGAACGGGTGGGACCTGCAGCGGGTGAAGCTGGTCGAGCACGGCCTGGACGTCGATTGCGGGCGGCATGCCCGCTGCCTCGTGCGGCCGCAGGCGCGGCGCGTCGATGCTCTGCATCGGTCGTTCAGCCGCCATGCGAATGCGGTGCACGCGCTGCGGGGCTGGCCATGCGGCGTGCCAGTTGCAGCAGCGCGGGTTCGCTGGTGGTGAGCGGGAGAACGACGCAGCCGATCTCGCTGCGCAGCGCGAGCAGCCCTTCCATGCGCGCGTGCGCGAGGTCGGCAAGGCGGCAGCGCACGCTCTCGTCGGTGTGATCGAGCGGAAGCTGGAGGCTGCCGTCGGTGACTACGAGGCGGACCGGGCGCGCGGTGCCGGGATCGTCGTGGATCGGCAGCAGGACCAGGTCGTTGTGGCGGGCGAGTGCGATCAGCTGCTCGCGGCTGTGCGCGCTCATGCCATCGAAGTTGGACAGCACGACGATGACGGCATCGCGTGGCGCCCGGGCGAGCAGTTGCGCCAGGGCGAGGTCGAACTGTTCAGGGTTGGCTGGACAGGGCGTGTCGGCGTGGAGCTGACGGTTGCGGGCAACCAAGCGGTCGAGAAGGCGCAGCAGCGAGCGCCGACCACGCCCCGGCGTGATGGCGTCGATGCCGTTGTCGCCGAAGACGATGCCGCCGACGCGGTCACCCGCCGCGAGCGCACGCCAGCCCCAGACGGCGGCGGCTTCGCCCGCCACCACCGAACGCAGCGCGCCGCGCCGGGCGAAGAACATCGAGATGCGTTGGTCCACTACCAGCCAGGTGGGGTGTTCGCGCTCTTCGTTGTACACCCGGAGCTGGGTTCTGCCGCTGCGGACGCTCGCCCGCCAGTCGATGCTGCGGGTGTCGTCCCCCGGCAGGTACTGGCGCAGTTCGATGAAGTCCAGGCCGCGGCCGCGCACGCGGGCGCGATGGCGACCGGCCAGTTGGCTGTGGACCGGCGCGCCGCGCGCCGGCCAGCGTAGCCGGCGGACCGGATGTTCCAGTGCCAGCAGATCGCGCAGCGCGAGGTAGACGCCGGGTGTCGGCCCGGCGCCGGGGACCGGCTCCGCGCGCGCGGTCGACACTGTGGTGTGTGCGCGCGACCATGGCCACCAGCCGCCGCGAAGCAGGCGCTGGATCGATGTCATGGCGCGGCGACCACAGCTGCAATGCGATCGATGATCGCGTCTGCCTCCACCCCTGCGGCCAGAGCTTCGTGGCTCAGTACCAGCCGGTGCCGCAGGCAGGGGTGGAGCACGGCGAGCACGTCGTCGGGGCTGACGAAGTCGAGCCCGTGCAGCCAGGCATGGGCGCGCGCGCAGCGGTCGAGTGCGATCGTGCCGCGCGGACTGGCGCCGGCCTCGATCCAGCGCGCCACCTCGGGGCTGAGGCGCTCGGGGGTGCGCGTGGCCTGGATCAGATCGACCAGATAGGTGTCGATTGCGGCCGATACATGTACGGCATGGACTGCCCGCCGGGCGTCGGCCAGCCACCCCGCGAAGCTCTGTTCCGGCTGCGCCGGCGCGGCCTCGGGCGCGCGAGGGGGTGGAGCGATGGGGTTTGCGCCGGACTCCGTGAGGTTGCCGGAATCCGTGTCGTGGTCGCACTGCGCCATGGCGAGGCGCCGACCTTCTTCCTCGCGTACGAGGTGCAGGATGCCGCGTTCCGCATCGATGTCGGGGTAGGCGACCCTGGTTTTCATCAGGAAGCGGTCCGTCTGCGCCTCGGGCAGTGGATACGTGCCCTCGTGCTCGATCGGATTCTGTGTCGCCATCACCAGGAAGGGCCAGGGCAGGGCATGGGTCTTCCCGGCAACGGTCACCTGGCGCTCTTCCATCGCCTCCAGCAGCGCGGACTGCACCTTCGCTGGCGCACGATTGATCTCATCGGCCAGCACCAGTGGGGCGAACACTGGACCCGCCTCGAAGACGAAGCGGCCCTGGCCCGGTTCGGTCTGGTGATAGACCTCGGCTCCGACGAGATCAGATGGCAGCAGGTCGGGGGTGAACTGGATGCGCGAAAGGCGCAGGTCGAGGGCTTGCCCGAGCGCCTTGATCGCACGCGTCTTGGCCAGCCCGGGCAGGCCCTCGAGCAGCAGGTGACCGTCGGCGAGCAGGGCGATCAGGAGCGCGTCGATCAGCTCCGGCTGACCGACGATCGCCCTGCCGAGCTGCCCGCGCAGGCGTGCGAAGGCAGCGCGCGCGGTTTCGCTCATTGTCCTCCCATCCGCAGGGAACCTCCCTTCTGCCGCGGCGGACATGCCTGGAAACTGGCCATGTGGGCGCCGACGGCGTCCGCCACCTGGCCGCCGAAGGCCATTCCCATCTTCATTGCGAGGTCGTTGCTTCTCTGGCCGCCATGGCGCTCGTACGGGTCCATGCGCAGGTTGAACACCAGCGAGCTCGGCTTGTGGCTGTCGAAGAAGCCCTCGCGCGTCTGGAAGTGGCTCTTCCAGGCGCCGATGCGGATCGCCGTGTACTTGCTCTCGTCGTAGTAGTGAACCACGTTGCGTGCCGAGGGGGCATCGCCCGTCCAGTGCGCCAGGTTGTCGACACCGTCGATGCAGACGCCGTCACGCTCCTTGAGCTTGGCCGCGACCTTGTCATGGCCTGCGGCGCTGGCCAGCGTGGTGAACATGTCCTCGTGGGTCTGGATGCCGTTCGATACCTTGCCGGCGGGGATCTTCGCCGGCCAGCGGACCAGCATGGGCACGCGCACGCCGCCTTCCCAGGTGGTGGCTTTTTCGCCACGGAAGGGTGTAGCGCCGGCGTCGGGCCACCAGGCGACCATCGCACCGTTGTCGGTGGTGTAGACCACGATCGTGTTGTCGGTGATCTTCAGCGTGTCGAGCAGGTCGAGGAGCTGGCCGACGTGGCCGTCATGCTCGATTAGCCCGCTGCCGTAGATGTCGAACTCGCTGGAGAGGTTGCTGGCCAGGTGTCGCGACTCGGGCTTCAGGTGCGTATAGATGTGCATCCGCGTGGTGTTCAGCCAGGCGAAGAAGGGCTCACCCGCCTGCGTGGACTGGGTGATGAAGCGCTTGGTGCGCTCCAGAAACTCTTCGTCCACGGTTTCCATGCGCTCGGTGGTGAGCGGACCGGTGTCGCGCACCTTCTGCTTGCCGACCTTGCCGAAACGGGAGTCGACGGTCGCGTCGTCCTCTGCCGTCGCCATGCTGTCGATCACGCCGCGCGGGCGGTAGCGGGCGTTGAAGCCGGGGTCCTTGCGCCACATCTGCAGTTCGGGCTCTTCCTCGGTGTTGAGGTGGTAGAGGTTGCCGTAGAACTCGTCGAATCCGTGCACCGTAGGCAGGTGCTCGTTGCGGTCGCCGAGGTGGTTCTTGCCGAACTGCCCGGTGCGATAGCCTAGCTCCTTGAGCAGCTTGGCCAGCGTCGGGTCGCGCGCGTCGAGGCCGATCGGCGAGCCGGGCAGGCCGACGGTGGTCAGGCCGGTGCGGATCGGCAACTGGCCGGTGATGAAGGCCGCGCGGCCGGCGGTCGAGCTCGGGTGGGCGTAATGGTCGGTGAACAGGATGCCTTCGCGCCCGATGCGATCGATGTTGGGGGTGGGAACCATCATCCCGTGGCTGTAGATGCCGACGTTCGAGTAGCCGATATCGTCGCCCATGATCACGAGGATGTTCGGCCGCTTGGGCGCTGGTGATTGTGCCTGGGCCTGCACGGTGCCGAGGCCGGCGATCGCGGCGGCGAGTGCCAGCCGTTGCCAGCGGCGTTGGGGGTGTCTCATGAGGTCTCCTCTCTCGGGTTGAGGCCGTGGGGGCTGCTACCGGCCAAGGCGGCGGCGGATGGCGGGCATGTCCCTGCGGACCTGTTCGTAGAAATGTGCGAGGCCTTCGCACAGGTAGTTCAGGCCGGGCTCGCCTTCCGGTGTGCGCAGCAAGCGGTTCTTCGGGCACTCGCCCCAGCACAGCTGCAGCTGCGGGCAGCGCCGGCAGTGACCAGGCAGGCTGTCGTGCTTGGCGAGGCCGAAGCGGACCTGCTTGTCGGCGAAGGCGAGGTCGCCCTGGTGCACCTCGCGGATGTTGCCGAGGCGGTACTCCGGATAGACGAAGTGGTCGCAGGCATAGAGTTCGCCGTCGTGCTCCAGCGCCATCGCCTTGCCGCATACCGGCGCGCTGGTGCACATCTGCGCAGGCAGGCCGAGCGATTGCGCGACCGCGGTCTCGAACACATTGATGTGCAGGCGGCCGAAGTCCTGCGCCAGCCATTCCGCCCACACGGCACACAGGAAGTCGCCATAGTCGCGGGCATCGACCGACCACTCGGTGACGATGGACAGCGGGTGGTCGGGCCGTGTGCGTGGCGTGCCGAGCAGCGGCATGTCGGCCGGTCGGGCGAGACCGGGCGCGCGCAGCTTGAAGTCGCGGGTCTCGACGCAGGGCGTGAACTGGATGCGGAAGCTGCCCGGGATCGCGCGCAGGCTGCGATAGACCTCGAGCGGCGCGCGCGCGACGTCGCGATTGACCACGCACAGCAGGGAGAAGGGGACCTCGGCCACCGCCAGCCGATTGGCGGCGGCGATGACGCGATCGTAGGTGGGCTCGCCGCCCTTGGTCGGGCGGTAGCGGTCGTGCAGTTCGCGGGTGCCGTCCACGCTGAGGCCGACGACGAGGCCGTGGGCCTTCAGGAAGGCGACCCATTCGTCGTCGAGCAGCAGGCCGTTGGTCTGCAGGTCGTTCTCGATGCGCTGGCCGGGCTTGCGGTGGCGCGCCTGCAGTTCGACCACGCGGCGGAAGAAGTCCAGCCCCATCACCGTGGGTTCGCCGCCCTGCCAGGAGAACACCACCTCGTCGCCGGTCTGGGCCTCGATGTACTGGCGGATGTGGGTCTCCAGCAGCCCCGTGTCCATGCGCGCGTTGCGACCGTGCTGCAGCAGGTCGGTCTTGTGCAGGTAGAAGCAGTACGGACAGTCGAGGTTGCACAGCGCGCCGGCCGGCTTGACCATGACGTGGTAGCGGTAGTGCCGCCCCGGCGGCAGCGCAGGCAGCTTGCAGCGCGGGGCCGCGCTTGCGACGGGCGTGCTCATGCGGGCAGGCCGAGTTCGGGCAAGTCGAATTCGGGCCAGGCGCCGGACACGTAGGTCTGACAGTTGCCCCAGCCGGTGGCGCCCGTGGCGCTGTCGACGACCTCGATCATGCAGTCGCGGAACTGGTTGAGGATGGCGACCACTTCGGGTTGCGAGCAGTCGGCGAAGTGCTCGCCCTCGACGTGCAATGGGCCGCGGTAGCTGCCATGGTTCTTGCCGTCGAGTCGGTGGTAGCCACCGCCGCCAAGGTAGAAGCCGGTGTCGCCCAGCGGGCGCGCGCGCAGTTCGCGGGTGCTGCCGTCGGCCATGCGCAGATGAAAGACGCCGCCGAGCAGACGGCGGTTGCGCGGGTCGAAACGCAGCGCGGGCTCGATCGCCGCGACCGGCACCCGGCGCCCGTCGGCGTACTCGAAGTGGCCTTGTACCTGCTTCTGTTCGAAGCCGGCCGCCGCGTAATGCAGGTAGTACTGGTGAAAGGCGTAGGTGCTGCCGTCGGCCGCCTGGAAATAGAGCGGGTTCCAGATCGCGAGCACGCGCATGTGCGCGGAATCCACCGGCTCTGGGGCGATGTCGGTGAGCGGCTGCCCGACCGCCGGGCGGATGCCCCAGGAGTGGTCGCGGGTCATGATCCAGGTGTCGGGCGTCACCTCGGTGCGCCGGCCCTCGAGCTCGACCCAGCCGCGGGCATGGCCGGTCTGGTGGTAGCGGATCTGGTCCGCGGTACGGCGGTAGCCGGTGAGGCCACGGCGGTCTTCGCGCGCCTCGACGAAGCAGGGCACGATGCCTTCGAGCTCGAGGTCGAAGGCGATCGGCTGCACGTCGGTCGCCTCCAGCCTCACGCGGATGCGCTTGAGCGGCTCGATGACCTCGTAGTGCAGCGGGCCGACGCCGATGCTGTCGGGCGCATGCGACAACGCGCGGCTGGCCTGCACCGCCCATTGCGCGACCCCGCGCGAGACGCCGCCGTAGCCATCGACCACGTTGCGGTTCACATATTTGCCGAAGCCGAAGCCCACCTGCAGCGAGCCGTCGCGCGCGGCAGCCATGCCGCACACCTTCTCCGTCCATGCGGGGTCGGTGTGCGCGACGCTGGCGAAGGTATCGACGATCTGATGGTTGAAGCCTTCGTCGGCGGCCAGCAGTGGTCCGATGCTGCCTCCGCTCATGGCGTGTCTCCGTGTGCTTTCATGTCCTGTCTCCAGCTTTGTTAGAGTTGAGATGTCCGCGGTGAAAGCGTGTGTCCGAAAGTATGGGACGTGCGCCCGCAGGTCTGGAATTCGTATTGCAGGGCGCCGCATCCGGGATGCAGGTTGCTGATTTGAATATGGAAAATGGCATTTTCCGCGACGTCTGCGGACATGCCTCGCATTCTCATGGCCAGCAAGAAGACTTTACTCATCGACGTACCCGCCCCCGGGCGCCTGCCCGCTCCCCGCAAGCTGCCCACCCAGTCGCGTTCGCGCTCGCTGGTGACGGCACTGGTCGAGGCCTGCATCCACATCCTGGAGCGCGAGGGGGCGGAGGCGCTGACGGTGAACCGGCTTGCCGAGGTCTCGGGCGTCGCCGTCGGCTCGATCTACCAGTACTTCCCTAACAAGGAGGCGGTGGTCAGCGTCGTTTTCAACCACATCCTCCATGAGGAAGTCACCGTCCATGTGCCAGCGCTGCGCGAACGCGTCACGGGCATGCCGCTGGCAGGCGCGCTGCGCGAGATCCTGGAGAACATGGTGCGAGTGGAACTGCGCCTGTACCGCTTGCACCGCGAGTTCCACCTGCGTTACCACGCGGACCTGCAGGTGGGGATGCGCCTGGGCCCCTACGAAAGCTCGCGCCAGTACATCGATGACGCCTGGGGGCCTTTCGTCGCGCTCTACGTGCCCGACATGGATCCGGTGCGGCGTGACATGAGCGCGTACATGCTGTGCATGGCGCTGAGGTCGACGATCCGCGTGGGTCTGGAGGACGCGCCCGAGCGTGTCGAATCGCCGGTGTTCCTGGACTGCCTGCTGGCCATGGCGCTTGGCGTGCTCGATCCGCGACTCCCCCCCGAGCCAGATGCGCCGGGCGTCGGCCAGAATGCGACCGGTGCACGGCCGGCACCGCCTTCTTGACATGTATCGCTTTTAAAAACAGGGCCTTGGCTTCGTTGTTCGGGTTGCGCCAATGCGAATCGCAGCCCTTTCCTGCGCTCCCTATACTGGCTTCGTCCTGACTGCTCCGCAGCTGCGGGGCGCTCGGGCGCCGAAGACGGTGACAAGGAGACTCCCGCATGAACCAGGATCCCGCCGCGATCGTCGCGGCGCTGGCAAGCTGGCTGGCCGAACGCTGGCCGCACAAGCGCAGCATCGAACTGGTGGATGTACGCCCGCCGATCCAGGGTTTTTCGAACGAAACCTGGCTGCTCGACCTGTTGTGGGAAGAGGAGGGCGTGCGCGAACGCATCCCGCTCGTGCTGCGCCTGCAACCTGCCGACATTGCACTTTTCCCGCACTACGATCTGTCGATCCAGTATCGCTGCATGGCCCGCCTGGCCGGTAGCGACGTTCCCGTGCCGCGCCTGCTTGGCGAGGCGGGCGTCCTGTCGGATGAAACCAGCCCGCTCGGGCGGCCCTTCTACCTGATGGAGCGCATGCCCGGCCGTGCGCCCACCGAGAACCCGCTCTACCACCTCGACGGCTGGCTGCACGCGCTGCCCGTTGAGCGGCGCCGTGCAGTGTGGTTGAACGGCGTAGAGATGATGGCGCGCGTCAATCGGCTCGACGTGGCGGTGCTCGGCCTCGATTTTCTCGATACGCCCACGACGGGTGAGTCGCCGCTCGATCGCCAGTTGCGCAGTCTGCGCGACTTCCTCGCCTGGGCCGAGTCGCTTGCCGAGCCGTATCCGCTGCTGCGTGCTGCGCTCGCATGGCTCGAGGCGAACCGGCCGCAGGGTGGGCCGGTGGGCCTGTGCTGGGGCGATGCCAAGCTCGGCAACTGCCTGTTCGACGAGGACGACGATCGCTGCACCGGCGTGCTCGACTGGGAGTCGGCGCACCTGGGCAACCCGGTGGACGATCTCGGCTGGTGGCTCATGCTCGATCGCTCGCTGTGCGATGGCTACGGCTATCCACGCCTCGAGGGCCTGCCTTCGCGAGACGAGACCATTGCCCACTGGGAACGCCACAGCGGCCTGAAGGCGGACAACCTGGCCTACTACGAGCTGTTCTGCGCCTTCAAGTTCGCCCTCATCATGGCGCGCATCGGCTGCCTGTTCATGGACCGCGGCTTCGTTGCGCGCGAACAGCGCATGGACCTGAACAACGGTGGCAGCAGCATCCTGCGCATCCTCGCTGCCGAGCAGGGGCTACCGTTCGTGCAGGGAGGCGAAGCATGCTGACGGCCGCCGACGATTACCCGGTCCATCAGCTGCCCGAGCCGGTGGCTTTTGCCGGCAGCGACCGCAACTTCTACGACCGTTACTACTTCCAGGGCTATGACGCCGCCGGCAAGGTGTTCTTCGGTGCGGCGCTTGGCGTCTACCCCCACCTGAACATCATCGACGCGGCCTTCATGATCCAGCGCGACGGCGTTCAGCACAGCGTCTTCGCCTCCCGCCATCTCGATCACGAACGCATGGATACCCGGGTGGGGCCGATTGCGGTCGAGGTGCGCGAGCCGCTCAAGCGCTTGCGCGTGGCAGTGGACGATGCAGCCCACAACTTCAAGGCCGTGCTGGAATTCACCGGGCTTGCCGCGCCGGTCGAGGAGCCGCGCTTCACCCATCGTGCGGGGGCGCTCACGGTGCTGGACCTGACGCGCATGACTCAGGGCGGCACCTGGGAGGGCGAAATCGCACTCGGCGACGAGTGTCTCGCGGTGCATGGCTGGCGCGGTGCGCGCGACCGCTCCTGGGGCGTGCGCCCGCTGGGCCCGCGCGACACGCGCGCCCATGCCCCTGCAGGTGAGCCGCAGTGGTACTGGCTGTGGGCGCCGCTGCATTTCGACGACTGCATGCTCTTCTTCCACACCAACGACGATGCCCAGGGGCAGGGCTGGAACCGCGCTGCGGTGCTGGTACCGGTCAACGGTGGCGCGCCGCAGAAGCTGGCGTCGGTCAGGTATCAGGCCGCGTACCGGCCGGGCACGCGTCAGCTTGCCGGGCTGCGCATCAGCGCGATCTTGCCCGCAGGTGGCGAAGTCGTGGTCGAGCTGAACTGTGGCGAGGTCGTCTACAAGCAGGGCGAGGGCTACAACCACCCTGTATGGGGGCACGGCATGTATCACGGCGTCTTTGAGACCGCGTTCCAGACCCTGGATACCCGAGTGCTCGACCCCAACGATTTCACCCAGGTGCATCTGCACGCACTGTGCAGCGCTGAACTGCACCGACCCGGTCAGGCGCCCCGTCGCGGCCAGGGTGTGGTGGAACAGATGATCGTCGGCGCGCATGCGCCGAGCGGGTTCAAGGGGTTGCTCGACGTCGCTGCGTGAGACGTTCAGCCCGATCTGATGTGCACAGGATTGAAATAACGATGAGCAAGGTTCTGACCCGAATCGACGGTCATGTATTGACCGTCACCATCAACCGGCCCGAGGCGATGAACGCGCTCGACCCGGAAACCCAGGCGCTGATGTCCGCGGCCTTCGACGCCTTCGCGGCCGATGACGAACTTTGGATCGCCGTCGTGCGTGGCGCGGGCGGGCGGGCGTTCTCGGCCGGCGGCGACATCCGTGCGATGCGCACCGCGCTCGAAGGCGGTGCCCCCTACACCATTCCCGCCACCGGCTACGGCGGCCTCACCAGCCGCTTCGATCTCGACAAGCCGGTGATCGCCGCGGTCGAGGGCATCGCCATGGGCGGCGGCTTCGAGGTCGCGATGGCCTGCGACCTCGTGCTCGCCAACCGCAGCGCCAGCTTCGCACTGCCCGAGCCGCGCATCGGCGCCGTCGCCTACGCCGGCGGCATGCACCGCCTGCCGCGCCAGATCGGCATGAAGCGGGCGATGGAGCTGCTGCTGACGGCGCGCAGCATCGATGCCGAGCAGGCGGCGGAGTGGGGGCTGGTGAACGAGGTGGTGGACGACGGCGCCATGGACTTCGCCATCGCGCGCTGGTGCGCGCTGCTGTGCGCCAACGCGCCGCTGGCGCTGCGCGCGACCAAGGCCGCGGTGCGCGACGGCCTGGCGCTGCCGCTCGACGAGGCGATCCGCCGCCAGGATGCCGGGGGCTACCCGGCCATCGAGGCCATGCGCGGCAGCCGCGACGTGGTCGAGGGCATCATGGCCTTCAACCAGAAGCGCGCACCGTCATGGGAGGGGCGCTGATCCGCGACCACGCTGGCGCGCCCCTGCACTCATGCATCAGGCCGATCCTTCGGCCTCAACCCGGATGAACCTCTCCATGCAACAGACTGATACCGATCTCGCGGCGGCCTTCGCCGACATCGTCGCGCGGCGCGCGTCGACACGTGCCTTTCTCGCCGAACCGCTGCCGCGCGCCGACATCGAGCGCGCCCTCGCGCTCGCCTGCCGGGCGCCCTCGAACTGCAACACGCAGCCGTGGACCGTCGCCGTGGCGTCCGGCGCTACCCGCGACCGTCTCGCGGCAGCCATCTCCGCCGACATGATGCGCGGCCACATGGCGCCGGACCTGCCCTACGACGGCCGCTATGCCGGCGTGTACCGCGAGCGCCAGGTTGCCGCCGCCGAAGCCCTCTATGGCGCAGCCGGCATCGCGCGCGACGACAAGGCCGGGCGCCAGGCGCAGTTCATGCGCAACTACGCGTTCTTCGGCGCGCCGCATGTGGCCTTCTTCTTCCTGCCCGCAGGTTTCGGCATCCGCGAGGCTGCCGACCTGGGCATGTGCGCGCAGACCTTCATGCTGGCGCTCACGAGCATGGGGTATGCGAGCTGCCCGCAGACTGCACTCAGTTTCCATCCCGAGCGCGTGCGCGCCGAGTTCGACATCGCCCCCGGCGCCCAGCTCCTGTTCGGCGTGTCCTTCGGCCGCCCCGACCCCGCCGCGCCGGTCAATGAGGCGCGCGTCGGGCGCGACGTGGCCGCCTGCACCCTGATCAGGGAGGATTGAGATGGACAGCTTCGACTATGTCGTGGTGGGCGCGGGCAGCGCCGGCTGCGCGGTCGCTGCCCGCCTCTCGGAAGACCCCGCCTGCAGCGTGCTGCTGCTCGAGGCCGGCGGGCGCGACGACAACCTGATGATCGACATGCCCGCCGGCTGGGGCAAGACGCAGGAGCCGTCCAGCGCTTTCAACTGGGCGTTCGAGACCGAGGCCGAGCCTGGTCTTGGCGGCAGGCGCGTGCCCCTGCCGCGCGGCAAGGTGCTGGGCGGCAGTTCGGCGATCAACGGTCTGCTCTATGTCCGCGGCCAGCACGAGGACTACGACGACTGGGTCGCCGCGGGGGCGCCGGGTTGGGGTTGGGCCGAGATGGCGCCTTACTTCCGCCGCATGGAGCGCAACCTGGGCATTGTCGATGAGCACCATGGCGAGGACGGCCCGATCACGGTGTCCGACCTGGTCGACCCGACGCCGCTGGCCGAGGTGATGATCCGTGCCGCCGAGCAGGCGGGCGTTCCCCGCACCCGCGACTTCAACGGCGCGCGCCAGGAGGGCGTCGGGCCCTACCAGGCGACGATCGCGCAAGCACGCCGGTGTTCGGCGGCGCATGGCTATCTGCGCCCGGCACGCGCGCGGCAGAACCTCACGGTGCACACGGGGGCGATGGTTGCCGGCGTGGTGATCGAGGGCGGGCGGGCGACCGGGGTGCGCTACCGTCTCGGCGGGCAGGAGCGGGTCGCTGCAGCGCGCGCCGAGGTGATCCTGTGCGCCGGCGCCATCGGCTCGCCACAGATCCTGATGCTGTCGGGCATCGGCCCGGGTGCGGAGTTGGCGCGCCACGGCATCCCGGTGCGCGTCGATGCGCCCGCCGTGGGCGCTGACCTGCAGGACCACCTGGTGGTGCCGCTGATGTGGCGGCTGCGCGACGGCCAGCCGTCCATGAACCCGCGCCTGGGCGGGGCGCGCGGGCTGCTCGAAGTGCTGAACTACCTCGTGCGCAAGCGCGGGGCGATGACCATGCCGGCGGCCGAGGTCGGCATCTTCCTGCGCAGTCGGCAGGATGTCGTACGCCCGGACTTGCAGTTCCACGTGTTGCCGCTCTCGGGCGACCTGGACGGCGAAGACAAGAAGCTGCATGCCTTTCCGGGCTACACGCTGGCGCCCAACGTCTGCCGGCCGAGTTCGCGCGGCGCAGTCAGCCTCGCGTCGGCCGATCCCGCTGCGCGGCCGCGCCTGCGCATGAACTACCTGAGCACCGACCACGATGTCGAGCTCACGCTGGCGGGCATGGAATGGGCCCGGCGCATCGCCGCGGCCCCGGCGCTGGCGGCGATCACGGCGGGCGAGGTGTATCCCGGGACGGCAGCGACCACGCGCGAGCAGCTGGTGGACTATGCCCGCCGTGCCGGCACCACCGGACATCATCCGGTGGGCACCTGCCGCATGGGCAATGACGCCGCTGCCGTGGTCGATACCACGCTGGCGGTGCGCGGCGTGGCAGGCCTGCGCGTGGCCGACGCCTCGGTGATGCCGCGGCTGATCTCGGGCAACACCAATGCCACCGCGATCGTCATCGGCGAGCGCGCGGCCGAGTTCGCCCGCGCCGCACGATGCTGATGCCGAATGCCACCTGAAGCGAGGATCGAGATGAAGATGAACAGTGAAGAGGTGGCGCGCCTGCAGGCGGCAGACGAGACGGTGCTGCGCGCCTGCCTCGAGGCGATGAAGGCTGCGCAAACGCGTGACGGCCCGCCGGATGTGGCGCTGCGCATGGATCGCCTGACACGGCTGATGGTCCTGCTGCGCGATCGGGCGGACGATTTCTGTGCCGCCCTCGACGCCGACTTTGACGGGCGCGCGCGCGAGACCTCGCTGATGAGCGACGTCATGGCGACCTTCAACACGGTCAAGTACGCGCGTGGGCGGGTACGACGCTGGATGAAGCCCGAGCGGCGCGACGGTGTCGTCCCGTTCAACCTGTTCGGGGCCCGGGTCGATGTCCAGCGCATGCCCAAGGGGGTGGTGGGCATCCTGGGGCCGTGGAACGTGCCGCTATTCACCACCCTGGCGCCGCTGGCATTCGCGCTCGCTGCAGGCAACCGCGCGATGCTCAAGCCGTCGGAGTTCGTGCCGCGTACGTCGGCCCTGCTGCAGTCGGCAGTGCAGGATGTGTTCGCGGCAGACGAGGTGGCCGTGTTCACCGGCGATGCCGCGGTTGCCGGCGCTTTCAGCGCCTTGCCCTTCGATCACCTGGTGTTTACCGGTAGCACGACGACCGGCATCCGGGTGATGCGGGCGGCAGCCGAAAATCTTGTGCCGGTCACGCTCGAGCTGGGCGGCAAGTCGCCGGTGATCGTCGGTCGCAGCGCAGATGTGGGCCTCGCCGCGGAGCGCATCGTGACTGCGAAGGTGATGAACGGCGGGCAGGTCTGTGTCAGCCCGGACACGGTGCATGTCGCGGACGAGCTCGTCGAGCCCTTCATCGTGGCGTGCGAGGCGGTCCACCGCCGCCTGTTCCCGCCGGCGGCGGGCGATGCCGCGTTGACGTCCGTCATCGACGCGCGCCACTTCGCCCGCATCCGCGGCTACGTGGACGAGATTCGCTCGGCAGGCGGGCGTGTCGTGGACTGCGGTGGAGGCCTGGCCACAGGCGGCCGCAAGCTGGCGCTGCATCTGGTCGTCGATCCGCCAGCCGGCAGCCGGATTGCACGGGAGGAGATCTTCGGCCCCGTGCTGCAGGTGGAGCGCTATGCGGACATCGCCGCGGTCATCGACCGCATCAACGCCGCTCCGCGTCCGCTTGCGCTGTATTACTTCGGTACCGACCGTGCTGAGGAGCGCCAGGTCCTCGAGCGCACCCTGTCCGGCGGTGTGGCAATCAACGACGTGATGCTGCAGGTCGCCGCACACGATGCGCCCTTCGGCGGTGTCGGCGCCTCGGGCATGGGGGTGTATCACGGGCGCGAGGGGTTCAACGAGTTCTGCCATCCGCGCACCGTGTATCGCAGCGGCTGGTGGGACCCGCGCAAGGCTTTGGGGCTGGTGCCGCCGTATTCGAAGAAGCTATACGGGCGCTTGTCGAAAGCGCTCAGGGTGTGACGCATCGCGGCCCCGTCTCGACGGGGCCGCGCCGTTTCAGAGCAGTGCGCCGATCGCGAACGGCAGCCCGACCAGTCCGGCCCAGCCGAGCCGTCCCCAGGTGGCGAGCGCGGCCGACTGATGATTCCACAGCCCGAGCGCGCCGAACGCGCCCATCGCACCGGCGCCGTCGATCCAGAAGCCAGCCAGCCCACCCAGGCCGAGCAGCCCGAGTGCGCGGATGCCCCCGCCTGCGCGTTCGCGCGCAACCGGTTTGCGCAGGCCTGCGAGTCCGGCCAGGCCGATAAGGCCGATCAGCCCCAGTAGCGGTACCACTTGCATCATGTTGCAGGTTCTCCGGGTGCAGAAGAAAAAAAAGGCCTGCTTTAGAGGGCAGGCCATCAAGGCTGAAACGGACGAGGGAGGTGGGTCAGGCGACCGCTTCAGGTTCGGTGTAGGGCGCGATGCCCTTGGGTACGTAGTAGCCCTCGCACTGCTCGAGGTACTCGTTCTTCTTCGCGCGCGGGTTGTAGAACTGCTTGTACCAGATGCGCGCCTTCATGAACGGGCCGTCGCTCGGGATGAAGAGACCGTTCAGGCAGGGGCCCTTGTTGGTCCACACCTCGAAGTCCTGTGCGAAGGCGAGGCGGCTGGATTCCTGGAACTGGCGTGCGGCGATCGTGTCCGGCAGCGTTGCCACGGCATTGCCGCCGGGCGACTTGACCAGCAGTGCATGCCACACCTTGAGCGAACCATCCTCGACCGGGGTGTGCGTGATCATCAGCACCGCGTCGTACAGGCCGGTGAGGTGGGAGATCAGCACGCCGGGGCCGTGGTACACGGTGATCGTGTGCAGGACGGGGCTGACGCCGTTTTCACCCACCAGCGTGCGGTGCGGGCCGCACTGGCGCTGGATGGCGTGGTGGCCCTTGAACTCGTTCTCGTAGCGCTGCACGGTCGAGCCGTGGATCGGGCTGAGATGGCCGTAGTCGCAGATGTTGTCGATCACTTCCTGCGGATGCTGCTGGAGCATGCCGAGGTGGTCGAACTTCCAGTGCACCCAGGCCGGGTCGTTCCATTCCTTGAGGCTGGGGTGGTCCCACTCGGGTTCGCCGCCTTCGGGGTCGTACCACACCCAGATCGCGCCCAGGCTCTCGACCACCGGCCAGGACTTGACGCTTGCTGCGGCCGGGATCGGACCTTCGTGGTAGGGGATGTCGTTGCACTTGCCGTCGGCGCCGAAGCGCCAGCCGTGGTAAGGGCAGCGAATGCCGTCACCGTCGACGTTGGAGCCGCCGCCGTCCAGCACCACGTAGGAGGTGTTGTTCGGCGCGGCGAGGTGGGTCTTCATGTGCGGGCAGTAGGCATCGAGCAGCACGACCTTGCCGGTCTCGCGGCCACGGTAGAGCGCGAAGTCCTGGCCGAAGAAGCGTACCGACAAGGGCTTGTGGGTATTGAGCTCGGCCGCTTCGGCGATCATGAACCAGCCGCGCGGAAAGGTGAATTCACCAAGGCGATAGTCTTTTGTCGTGGCCATGAGGCCCTCCTCCTCGTCAATGCGTGTTTTGGATTGGTCGCTCGGTGCCCATGCCACACCCTGCGATGCGACCCGATTCTGGTCGCGCCGGCAACGGGGCACATCCTCTGTTTGGACGATGGTCAAGGCCGGGGTGGCGTTTGTGGTAGCGGACGGGCATCGTCCTTTTGGACGTGTTCCCGGCACCCGCTGCCGCATAAGGTGCGGAGCGATAAGGACTAGAACGACCACGACAGTGGCCAACGGAGGCGACATGGCTGAACCCCGGAGCGCACCACGCGCACAGACCCCCCCGGTCGACGAACAGATCGAGTTTCCGCATGAGGCGCCGACGCCCGACGGCGCCGCCGTCACGCTCGCACCCGGCGTGCTGTGGGTGCGCATGCCGATGCCGATGCAGCTCGACCACATCAACGTGTATCTGCTGCGCGACGGCGACGGCTGGTTCATCGTCGATACCGGCCTCAACACCGAGCGCACCCGTGCGCTCTGGGACGAGGTGATGGCGCGGCATTTCGACGGGCTGCCGCTAAAGGGCGTGATCTGCACGCATTTCCACTACGACCACGCCGGGCTGTCGGCGTGGCTCACCGAGCGCCACGCGGTGCCCCTCTACATGACGCATGGCGAGTACTACACCATGCGCACGCTGGCCGGGCCCCCGCCCGAGCCGCTGCCCGGTTCGCTGCTGCAGTTCTACCTGCGTGCGGGGATGCCGCGCGAGCGTGTCGACGAGATGTTCGCCAAGCTGCGCCGCGACCCCTTCATGCCGCCTCAGCCGCGCGCCTTCAGCCGTCTGCGCGAGGCACAGGTGCTGACGATCGGCGGGCGCGCGTGGCGTGTGGTGATCGGCGAGGGGCACTCGCCCGAGCATGCCTGCCTGTACTGCGAGTCCGATCGTCTGCTGATCGCCGGCGACCAGTTGTTGCCGCGCATCACCTCCAACGTTCTGGTGACCGATATCGAGCCCGAGGCCAACCCGCTGCAGCTGTGGCTGGACTCGCTGGACCGCCTTGCCTGCCTGGCGCCCGGCACGCTGGTGCTGCCCTCCCACGAGCGCGTGTTCAGCGGGCTGCACCGCCGGGTGCACGAGCTGCAGGTGCATCATCAGGGGCAGTTCGATATCGTGCGGGACCACCTGCAGGCGTCGGGCGCGTCCACCGCGTTCGAGGCCAAGGCACGACTCTTTTCCCGTCCGCTCAGTGCCGTCGAGGACATGATGGCGCTGGGCGAGACCATTGCACACCTCTCCTGGCTGCGTTACGCCGGCCAGGTCCGACGGGTGCTGGACGATGACGGCATGTATCGCTTCAGCCTCGCGAACTGATCTTCAGGAGTGACCCATGTCCCAGCTTTCCGAACTTGCCCATAAGGTCCGCGCCCAACTGACGGCGCCCGGAGCGCCCTTCGAAGTCGTCGAAGAGGTGGTCCGTGGCCAGGCCTTCCGCGTCTATCGCAACGCCTTTCGCACGCTGCCCGAGCTGCTCGCCAGCGCGCGTGCACATGGCGACAAGCCCTTCATCGTCTATCAGGGCGAAACCTGGACCTTTGCGCGCTTCTTCGCCGAGGCCGACGCGCTCGCGGCGCAGATGCGCGAGTGGGGTCTGGGGCCGGGGGCGAGGGTCGCCATCGCCATGCGCAACCGGCCCGAATGGGGAGTGGCCTTTGTCGCTGCGGCGCTGATCGGCGCGGTACCGGCGCCGCTCAACAGCTTCGGCCTGGGAGAGGAGTTGCACGACGCGCTCGCCGATGTCGAGCCGCAGCTGTTCGTGTGCGACGTCGAGCGCCTCGAGCGCGTCGGTGGCGCTGTCCGTGTCGGCGGCTGCCGCGTGCTGTGTGTTGGCGATGGGGCCGTGCCTGAGGGCGTGGCGGCGTATGCCGAGCTGGCCGCGCGCGCCGCAACGCCTGCTGCGCTCCCCGCGCTGCAGCCCGACGACCCGGCCCTGATCCTGTTCACCTCGGGCGCCACCAGCCGCGCCAAGGGCGTGCTGTCCTCGCAGCGTGCGGTGTGCCAGGCCTTGTTCAACATCGACTTCATCGGCGCGCTGTCGGGCATGACCTCGCCCGAGGTGGTCGCCGCGCTGATGGCGCGTGGCCTGCCGCCGACCACGCTGACCGCGGTGCCGCTCTTCCACGTCAGCGGCCTGCACGCCCAGCTGCTGACTTCGTTGCGCAACGGCCGGCGCCTGGTCTTCATGCCGCGCTGGGACCCGGAGAAGGCGATCGAGTTGATCCGCGCCGAGCGCATCACCCAGTTCAATGGTGCGCCGTCGATGGTCATGCAACTGCTTGCTCAGCCCGGCTTCGACGACCCCGCCGTCACCGGCAGCCTGGGCGGGCTGGGCTTCGGCGGCGCAGGCCTGCCGCAGCGCCTGATCGACGAGGTGATGCAGCGCAAGCCGAATTCGATGTCGGGCATCGGCTTCGGGCTGACCGAGACCAATGGCGTCGCCGCAGCGACCTCGGGCAGCCTGTTCGCGTACAAGCCGCGCAGCTCGGGCCTGACCTCGCCGATCATCGAAGTGCGGGTGGTGGATGCCGCTGGGCAGCCGCTGCCACAGGGCGAGCAGGGCGAGATCTGGCTGCGCGGCGTCACCGTCATGGACGGCTACTGGCGCAATCCGGAGGCGAGTGCAGCGGCCATGAGCGAAGGCTGGTTCCGCACCGGGGACGTCGGCTACCTGGACGAGGAGGACTTCCTCTTCGTCGTCGATCGGATCAAGGACGTGATCAACCGCTGCGGCGAAAAGATCGCCGCCGCCGAGGTCGAGTCCTGCCTGCTGCATCTGCCGGATGTCCTCGAGGCCGCGGTATTCGCCGTGCCGGACGAAGACACCGGCGAAGCGGTGGCCGCGGTGCTGTCGGTGCGCGAGGACTCGGCCCTGGACGCCGAGGCCGTACGCGCGCACGTCGCTGCCCACCTGGCGGCCTACAAGGTGCCGGCGGTGGTGCAGGTGCGCAGCCAGGCGCTGCCGCGCAATCCGGCCGGAAAGCTGCTCAAGGGCCAACTGCGCGCGGCCTTCGTCGCTGCGCCCGAGCACTGAGTTATTTCCACTTCTGGACTTGATTTAGTCCCATCGGACGATGTGACGAGTGACCCAGCGGAAAAACAATGGCACCGGATGCAAAAGCAGCGCTTTGGGAAAACCGCCCTGCCTGCATCCGGTCAGCCGGATCAATCGGGACACTTAGAACGCCCACCAGGAAGGAGACGTAAATGATCAAGACCCGCATCTGGGTACCCGTCATGACGACGATCGCGTTGTCGATGACTGCGAGCAGTGCCATGGCCAAGGTCAGCGAGGCCGAAGCCGCCAAGTTGGGCAAGGAGCTGACCTGCGTGGGTGCCGAAGCCGCCGCGAATGCCGATGGCAGCATCCCCGCCTTCTCCGGCAAATGGCTGGGCAAGCCGCCGCACGTGGAATACACGCCGCATGTTGGTCAGCATCCGGTGGACGTGTACCCCGAGGACAAGCCGCTGTTCGAGATCACTGCGGCCAACTACGAGCAGTACGCCGACAAGCTGAGCGAAGGCCAGGTCGGGATGTTCAAGCGCTTCCCGGATACTTTCCGCATGCCGGTGTATCAGAGCCGTCGTGATTTCCGCTATCCGGACATCATCTGCGAGCTGGCCAAGAAGAACGCGCTCGAGGCCGAGCTCATCGATGGCGGCCTGGGCTACACCGGCTACAAGGGCCCGGTCGGCTTCCCGATCCCGAAGGAGCCGATGGAAGTCCTGGCCAACATGAACTTCCCTTACCGCGCGTTCACCGAGCACGTCGTTCGTGACATCGCGGACGTTTCCTCGAACGGCAGCATCACCTGGGGGCGCCAGGTCAACAAGAACCTCAACGTCGTCACTTCGCCGGGCGAACTGGGCAAGCCGATGGAGGGCCTGATGGCCTACTCGATCTCGGGCACGCTGCTGCCCGAGCGCGACCGCGGCAGCTTCACCGCCTCGCAGGAACCGGTCAACTTTGCGCGCGCCAAGCGTCTGGCCTGGCAGTACGACCCGGGCACCCGCCGCGTGCGTCAGCTGCCGACCTACGGCTTCGACTCTCCCATGGGTGGTACCAGCGGCAAGATGACCATCGACCAGGACCGCCTGATGAACGGCGACCCCAGCCGTTACGAGTGGACCCTGCAGGGCAAGAAGGAGATGTACATCCCCGCGAACGCCTACCGCATCCATTCCAAGGACGTGAAGTACGCCGACCTGCTGACGAAGGGGCACGCCAAGCCCGACTACATGCGCTACGAGCTGCGTCGTGTCTGGGTGCTCGAAGGCAAGCTCAAGGAGGGCTTCCGCCACGCCTTTGGCAAGCGCGTGCTGTTCATCGACGAGGACAACTGGCAGGCCTCGGTGGGCGACTACTACGACCAGCGCGGCCAGCTCTGGCAGCACGCCTTCATCAACCACTTCTACGCTTTCGACCTCAACGCCTGGCAGGCCGGCACCGCCTTCTACCACGACCTCAACGCCGGAGCCTACGTTGGCTTCAACCTGATCCAGGAGCGTGACAACGCGTGGGTGCTGAATGCCGGCGACCTGACCCCCGACATGTACACCCCCGCCGCGCTGCGTGCGATGGGCCAGTGAGCGATCAAAGCAAACGATAGGGAGCACGCAGCATGAAACTGCACAAGAAGATGAAGCCGGTCGCGCTCGCCGTGATCGGGATGGGTGTGATGGCACCGGCTTTTGCCGGCAAGGCGATCGAATTCGACAACGGCATGGTCCTTGACTGGCGGGTGAACACCACCTACACGATGTCGACCCGGCTTGAGTCGCGCGATCCCCTGCTTGCCTCGGAGGCGACCAACGCCAACGGCAATGATGGCAACAACAATTTCGGTCGTGGCGATCTGACGGCAAATCGCCTGGGTCTGCTGCTCGATGCACACCTGAAGAAGGGCAATTCGGGTTTCGTGCTGTCGGCCAGCACCTTCTACGACGATGTCTATCATCGCTCGAATGACAATTCGTCGCTGACCGCACCGAACAAGCTTTCCGGCCCTGCGGACGAATTCAGCAGCGCCACCAAGCGCTACCATGGCGGCTACAGCCGTCTGCTCGATGCCTATGGCTACACCTCTTTCGGTGTCGGCGAGCAGGGCAGGGCGACGGTCCGTCTCGGCAAGCACGTGGTGTCCTGGGGCGAGGCGCTGTTCTTCCCCGGCATCTCCCTGGCGCAAGGTCCGGCCGACGGTACCAAGACGGGCGTTCCCGGTACCGAAGTCAAGGACCAACTGCTGCCCGAGGACCAGTTCTCGATCCAGTACGAAGTCAATGACAAGTGGTCGCTGCTGGGGCATGTCCAGTACAACTGGCATGAGACCATCGCTCCGGCGGTCGGCTCGTTCCTGAGCACGAGCGACATCACCGGCCCGGGGGCTCAGTGCCTCAAGGTCAGCGGCTTCTGTGCAGTGCGCCGCGCGGCTGACGATCGACCGGGCAAGACTGGGCAGTGGGGCATCGGTACCCGCTATCGCGTGACGGATGAGACTGAGGTGGGGCTCTACTACCTCAACTATCACGACCGCACCCCGAATGTGGACACGAACTTCATCAGCGGCCCGTCCTACCAGATTCGCTACCAGGAGGACGTCAAGCTTGTCGGTGCGACCCTGAGCACCACCTTTGGGGTCGCCACGCTCGGCATGGAGGTGTCCTACAAGATGGATGCCCCTGCCCTCGTGAAGACAGCGCTTTCGGGTAACGTGATTCCCACCTCGACCACGGCCGACATTCTTCAGACCAACATCAATACCTTCATCAACCTTGGCCGTACGTGGATCGCTCCACAGTCGCAACTGCTGGCTGAAGTGTCCTATGTTGACGTGCGCAACCCGGTTGCCCGACGCGTCCCTGGCGCGAGCGCCCTGCCCGGAGCGTTTGTCGATTTCTTGGCGCCCGAGAACAAGGACCTGTTCTTCGGCAGTCACGGCATGGCCTTCCAGGCGATGCTGATTTCGAGCTACCCGGGCATCATCGAGAACTGGGAGCTGGGCACCAACGTTGCTTATGCTCGCCAGATCCAGGGGCGGACTTTGCTCGGTGGCGTGGGCGGCGAGGGTGATCATCGTTTGAGTGTCGGCGCAACGATGACCTACAAGCGCAACTTCCAGGTCGGCCTGACCTACCTCGGCTACTTGGGCGACGCCAACCTGGGCCGTCTCGGCATCGAGAGGCCGAAGAACTTCCGCGGCCTGACCGACCGCGACCAGCTCTCGCTCACGATGAAGTATTCGTTCTGACCAGCGACTGTCGTCCTCAGTGCCCGCCGGTGCATCTTGCCCGGCGGGCATTTTTCGTTGACCCGGCGCGATGGCGGGCCATGCCACTGCTGAAAGGGCGCTGCCCGTCATGACCGGACCGTCAGGCAGTTCTCGCTCGGCGGCCATAGCAAGTACCATCCTGTCCCTTGCCAACGCTTGATATCGCATTCCTGCCAGAGACAGCTATATGAATTCCCTCCCCAAGTGCCCCCAATGCAGTTCCGAATACACCTATGAAGACGGTGAGGTGTTCGTCTGCCCCGAGTGCGCGCACGAGTGGCCCAAGGTGGCGGCTAGCGCGGCGGAGGAAGTGCGCGTCGTTCGCGATGCCGTCGGCAACATTCTCCAGGACGGCGACAGCGTCACCGTCATCAAGGACCTGAAGGTCAAGGGCTCGTCGACGGTGGTGAAGGTCGGCACCAAGGTCAAGAGCATTCGGCTCGTCGACGGCGATCACGACATCGACTGCAAGATCGACGGCATCGGCGCGATGGGGCTGAAGTCCGAGTTTGTAAAGAAGGCCTGATGGGCCTCGAACCAGCGACCGCCGTGCGCAAGGTACGGGATAGGTCGCTGGCTTCAGCGTCCGTGTGCGAGGCGGCGACACCGACGGCAGGAACGCTGCTATCACCAAGCGAGCTTGGTTGATCGCATTGCCCCTGTCGGCGTCGACACCGCCTCGGGAGGCCTCGGTGCAGGACCAGACTGAGGGCTCAGTTCGGTCATCAACGGCCGTTGGAGATCCGGCCAGGATTTCCCTCGCTGGATTGCCTTGGGTGACCGGTTTAGGGAGGCCAACTTGAACCCTGACTTGGCTCGACTCGGCCAGAAGCAGACACAGGGAGCAGTTTCCGAAGCCGGCCGTTCGACGCGACGCCGATGGGTTCCGGGCATGGGCAGTGAATCCGCCAAGATTGTCAAGGGTCGCTCTACCTTTCGCTAGAGGGGCGGCAGTGCATCGAGAGGTGATCGGACGCCGGCACCGCCGACTTTCAGTACGTGCGTGTAGATCATCGTCGTCGAGACGTCGGAATGGCCGAGCAGATCCTGCACAGTTCGAATGTCGTAACCGCTACGGAGCAAGGCCGTTGCGAACGAGTGGCGCAGGGTATGCGGTGTAGCAGGCTTCGCGACACCTGCTTCTTCCACAGCACGTTTGAAGGCGCGCTGAAAGGTCTGGTCATACATATGATGGCGACGCACGACACCGCTCCTTGGGTCGGTCGAATGCGTGTGCTGCGCAAAGACCCAGAACCACGGCCAAGAATGCCCGGCGCGCGGATACTTCCGCTCAAGGGCGTCGGGAAGCGCAACGCCGCTGCGGCCCTCGGCCTGGTCCTTCAGCCACCATGCCCGGGCACGCGCCAACTGCTCGCGCAGGCCGGGCACCAAGCTCTCGGGCAACATCAATGCCCGATCCTTGGAGCCCTTGCCCTCCCGGACGATGATCGTGCCGTGATCGAAATCCAGATCCTTGACCCGCAGTTGCAAACCCTCGCTGATCCGCATGCCCGTTCCATACAGAAGCTGGGCGAACAAACGATGCTCCCCTTCCAGAAAACCGAGGATGCGAACCACCTCATCCGGGGTCAGCACGACCGGTAAGCGCCGCGACGGCCGAGGTCTTCCGATCTCCTGAAGCCACGGCAGATCCGCGCACAGCACCTTGCCGTAGAAGAACAGCAAGGCCGCCAATGCCTGCCGATGCGTGGATGCCGAAACCTTACGCTCGTTCGCCAGCCAGGACAGGAATGCCTCGACTTCGCTGCTGCCCAAGGTTGTTGGGTGACGCACGCCGTGGAAACGGATGAAGGCACGAACCCAGTGGACATACGCCTGTTCGGTTCGTAAGCTGTAATGCAAGTAGCGTATGCGCTCACGCAACTGGTCCAGAACCTTGACCGAACGCAGCGGCGGTAACGGTGCAGTGCTGGTTTTCATGGCTTGTTATGACTGTTGTTTTGTACAGTCTATGCCCTGTGCATCAAGGCAGCAAGCGCTTTACGACGCAGGTCGGTGTTCGATGTTACGGAGCAGTGCCGATGTTACACAGCAGGGCAGTCGCCCTAAAACAAAGTTATGCATTAAGGAGAGAACGGTGCTGAAGTCCGTAATACAGGAAGAAACCACAGGGTGCGGAATTGCGTCCGTTGCGAACATTCTTGGCAAGACCTATTCGGAAATGAAAGCAACGGCAAATGCCATGGGTATCTATGCTGAAGATAAGTCGCTTTGGTCTGATACCCAGTATGTAAGGAAAATGTTATTCCATGCTGGAGTCGAGACGTCTTCCGATGAAATTCCTTTTGAATCTTGGGGTGCACTGCCCGATCTAGCATTGCTGTCCATCAAGCACCATCAGGAAGATGGCAAAAATTTCTGGCACTGGGTCGTTTTCAAGCGCGTAGATGGTGAAGGTTTTGTCCTAGACTCAGCAAGTTACCTGCCCTCTAATATTCGAACGGACTTCAATGAAATGCAGCCCAAGTGGTTCATCGAAGTTAAGAATGCATAACAAGACCATTAAATTCGCTCCCTACGGTCGCCGGACGCTCGTTCCTCGCGCCGTTTATGACGGGCGTTGGGCCACATGCTGAAGCCCGAGGAAACTGTCCTGGTCGGTCAATGGCTGAAACGCGGTGCTTCCCTTATTCAGGATGCGACATGCGAGCGAATTGACCATCTCGTCACCCACTATCTTGTTGAACTCAGGCGCAGCCCGGACGGGTGGTCCACGCTATTCCACGACCCAAACGACCATCGCCTGTGGGAGCGCACTTACCCCCAGGGAGAAATGCACGGCGGAGGGCCGCCTGCGCTCACGTCCATTTCTCGTTCGCAAGCTGAAGAGAAATACGGTCAGTGGCCAAACAGTACGACTCTTTGAGGGCCTATTTAATGCACCGTGCGTGGCCCAACCAATCATTCCACCGGACCTGTCGCGGCAAGCCGCGCCAGTCCGGTGAATTCAAACGTTAGGCATCTATGTCCAAATCTTTCGGGCCGTGGCGCACCCAGGTTGTTTCAGACGTCATCCGTGATGGCCTGGGGCTAGAACTTCTCGATGGCAAGAATCAAATTACTGCTGAAGTATTCCGCTGCGACGCCAATCACACGGTTTCTGTCAGTTTATTTGTAGAGGAGGTTCCCTTGCTCGCGCTTGAGATGTTGGTGGCTCGCGCAAAGGAAAGACTCGATCCATTCGAGGATGGAATGTCATTCGGAGAGGCACTTGGCGACTGAAAAATCCATGCCTAACACTGCGATCAAGGCCGCTCCCTCCGGTCGCTGGACGCTGCGCGATAAAGCGCCGCGCAGCGCCCCTTACCTACAACGTTGGGCGTCTTTATCCCATGCTTAGGCCATCTCATATGAATGCTCTCTTGGTCTCAGTGTGTTCCATAGTCCTCATGGCGTTCTCAAACGTCGCGCTCGCCGACTGGTTCCTTTCTTCGGAAACTAAGGCGCTCATTACCAAGGCCGAGGCTGGTGACATCAATGCGCAGTTTCTTGTCGGTTCGGCTTACGACTCAGGGAAGGGTACGCCACGCGACGGTAACGAAGCAATGAAGTGGTATCGCATGGCCGCTGAACGCGGCCACGCTGAGGCGCAGAACAGCCTGGGTAGCGGCTTCCAAGCCGAGAAACGCTACGAGGAAGCATTGCCTTGGTACGAAAAGGCATCCGCACAAGGGCACGCACTTGCGACGAACAACCTCGCCTACCTTTACGACCTTGGCTTGGGAGTCAAACAAGACCGCCGCAAGGGGTTCGAACTCTATTCCCGTGCGGCTGATCTTGGGTGGGCTGAAGCCATGTGGAACATTGCAAACATGTATGGCGCAGGCCAGCTCGGAGAGAAAGACTTGGTTGCCGCCTGCGTCTGGGCCTTCCGAGCGCGCAAGTTTGCTGCGTCTAGCGAGCGTCAGCTACTCACTCATCTCGGTCGAGTCATTCCGTACTTCGAGCGCTCGTTATCAGCGGAGCAACTTACGTCATGCAGAGAGCAATCTGAAACTTGGGCACCAACCGCTCTTCGCGCCACCAAAGACGCCCAACCCGGCGTTGCAGGCGACGCTGCGCCAAAAAGCGGCGCAGCGCCCCTGAACTAGGACGTTGGGCGTCATGAGCACCGTCTTTACGCGACTCAATAGTGGTTGGAACGCGGAGCCAAATGCTCCCGAGCCCTACATCACGCGGGACGGCAGGACTCTGTTCTTGGGGTTCTTCTTGAACGCCTTTCAGTACCCTCAGTTCAACGAGGAAGACAAAGGCATTCTTCGCTTTGAAGGCTGTTCGCGCTATCGCCTCGGCCCGGCCAACGATGAAGGCTGGTATCTAGGCCAATGTCGCTTTTCACGCGTCGCACCGGCTTGGGGTGAGTTTTATGAACTCGCCGGAGACTTGCTTCTCGACCGCGCCCCAAACGATTGGATAGTCTTATCGGAGCCAACGGGCAAGACCAGACACTTTCTGTTCTACCTACGGGACAACACATTCGAATGTGATGCAGAAGGATGGTCGTTCTCCGTGTTCCAGAACCCTGCGCTCAAGCCACGATCTACCCCATGACGCCCAACACTACGGTCAAGGCCGCTCCCTTCGGTCGCTGGACGCTGCGCGATAAAGCGCCGCGCAGCGCCCCTTACCTTCAACGTTAGGCGTCATGAGTCGCACCGTACCTGATTGGTTAATCCAAACCTGCTGGTGGACCTCCGGAATCTTTGCCACCGGGGCCCTCTGGTACTTTCTGTCGATCAAGGACTACGCGTATGCCGGCGGTTCCGGTGCCCTTGCGCTCGTCTTCGCCCTAGCAGCGATTGCTCTGCACAGACGCAAGGACCAAATCGCCGAACAGGCGCTTCCGACGGAGTTCAAGGACGAAGTCCCTAACGACTACGTTCGACGTTCGCTGGATGAACCCACTGATGTCCGTCTCTTTCAGTCACTCCCAGAACTCAAGATCATTGCATGTCGAACCGCGCAACCGGGATGGGACACTGGCATCACCGTTGAGATGCGCAAGGCGACGTACGACGTCGTGGACTTCTACGAACTCATCTGGCTCAAGCTTGCAGAGTTCTACCCCGGCAAGCACTTCGGGAAAGATGGAGCTGCTGCTCACATCAGGAGCTACGTACGCGAAAGGTACAAATTTCACTGGGCGAAGCACGAACCTGGCGGCCCGGGTACTGGAGGAACAATCGTGGGTGTGCTTACGGGCGGAGACGTCATGCAGGACTTAGATCGCCTGATCGTCGAAACTGCCACGGCCGTAGTTGGGTACAGGGATGACTTCGACTTCAAGGCCTGGCTCGCTCGTTGGGAAGCAGCGGGCTCGCCGAATGACGCCTAACCCCTCCATCAAGCGGACATGCCCCGGCAAGCCGGGTCATGCCGCTCATGTCGAACGTGTGCGCCGGGCATGGCGCGTTACTTCGTCGGTGAAAGTCCGATGGCCAGGTTTGCAGAGCCGAAGGCAAGGAGAAGGGCAAGGGCGACGCCGTGAGGCGTGGTCTGAAGGAAGCCCAATCCGAAACTGCGGGGCGATGAACAAAAACCGGATATGAGGTGTGGCGCACTCGGGACGAGCGGGCACGTGACCGCGAAGTCCTCCATCTGCGGTAGTAGGGTGTGCTTTATAAATCCGGCGTCTATGCAGTGAAGGTAACGCGTCTTACCCCGGGAGATCTCCCCGGTGCTTCGGAGGATCGAAGCTGGGCGTCTGGCAACGGGCGCTGAATACCGCGGAGAAGTCAGCAGCGGGCATAGTAGGCGGGATGCCCCCGTCGAAGGCCCAAACGATGAAAGACAAAGGAACGTGAAGAAGAGAGACGAGAACGCATCTGACCACCTGCGTAAGCAGGCTGCGGCCACGCCGCAGGATGAACTCGCCGCTGGATCGTCACGCCAACCGGAGTCGATTCACACCCAAGCGTTGCTGGCCCACGTACTTGATCGGGCCAACCTGCAGCGCGCATTGAAGCAAGTGCGCCAGAACAAAGGCGCGCCTGGCATCGACGGCATGACAGTCGATGAACTACCGGACTACCTGAAACACCACTGGCTGGAAATTCGCGCGCAACTGGAAGCAGGCAACTATCGTCCGCAACCCGTCAAACGCGTAGAAATTCCCAAGCCAGACGGGAAGACGCGCCCTTTGGGCATACCCACGGTGTTGGACCGCTTCATCCAGCAAGCCATCGCGCAAGTCGTATCGGCGCAATGGGAACCGCACTTTCACCGCCACAGCTACGGATTCCGACCTGGGCGCTCGGCCCATCAAGCCGTACGCGAAGTCCAGGCGAACATCCGCGCAGGACACGGCTGGGTGGTGGATATGGACCTGCAAGCCTTCTTCGACCGGGTCAATCACGACCGGTTGGTAGCGCGACTCAAGCAACGCGGCATCGACGCCGATCTGCTGCGCCTAATCAATCGCTACCTGAAGGCCGGCGTGAGCGTGGCAGGCGCCATCGAAGCCACCGCCATGGGCGTGCCGCAAGGTGGCCCGCTCTCGCCGGTGCTGGCCAACGTGGTGCTGGATGAACTGGATTGGGAACTGGACCGGCGCGGCCACCGTTTCGCCCGTTATGCCGATGACTGCAACATTCTCGTCAAAAGCAAACGTGCAGGCGAACGGGTGATGGCCAGCGTGACACGCTATGTCAGTGATTCGCTGCGACTCACAGTGAATCCGCTGAAAAGCGCGGTGGATCGGCCCATGAACCGCAAGTTCTTGGGCTTCACGGTCAGCCGCAACGGCGCGCGGCTCAAGGTGGCCGATAAGGCCATCGACAAGCTGAAAGACCGCGTGCGGGAACTGACCCGTCGTACATGTCACCGACCGGCACATTGAAGCCAGTTGATGATCGGCACAATGGAGCCACCGCGTGATCGGCACATAGAAGCCAGTCCGTGATCGGCACATTGAGGCCAGTCCGTGATCGGCATATTGGAGCCAG
>NZ_JARQZE010000014.1:0-88113 GCF_029588855.1 Thauera mechernichensis
ACAACGCCATGGGCCAGCTCAACAAGGCCACCCAGCAGAACGCCTCGGCCTCCGAAGAGCTCGCCGCCACCGCCGAGGAGCTTGGCGGACAGGCCGGACAGCTGCAGGAGCTGATGGACTTCTTCACGGTGGTCAGCGCACACCGCGGTCGGGCGCGTTGAGGCTGGCACGACTGCAGGCTGCCGAGGACAGTCCCGCATGATCGACTGGCACAACATGTCGCCGCAGGAAATCGAGCGCCGGGCGAGGAACATTGCGCCGGGCGAGTGGGCGGTCGAAATGCAGAAGCCGATCTCCACCCTGCTCGGCTCCTGCGTTGCCGTGTGCATGTACGACCCCGCTGTCGGGGTCGGTGGCATGAACCATTTCATGCTGCCGAACATGCGCAAGCGAGAGGGGACGGTCGACGTGGATTCGCTGCTGTCCGGAGACTACGCGATGGAGGTGTTGCTCAACGGCATCCTCGGCCGCGGCGGGGCTCGCCATCGCATCAAGGCGAAGGCGTTTGGCGGCGGTACGATCATCAGCGGCATCGCCGCTTCGGGCATCGGCAAGCGCAATGCCGACTTCGCGCGCGAATGGCTCGATCGCGAAGGCATCGAGCTGATCGCCTCGGACTTCCTCGGCGCTTGCTCACGCAAGCTGCTCTTCGTGCCGGCGACAGGTGATGCATACTGCCGGCGCATGACCACCACGATGGCCACGGCCCAGGAAGTCGCCAAGGCCGAACAGGCCTATGCCGAATCACTGCGACGTCCCCCGCCCAAGTCCAATGTCGAACTGTTCTGAGCTCGGGACTCCACCCGTACATGGATAACCAAAGCCTGACCGACCAGGAATTCAGCCTGTTCCAGAAGCTGATCTACCGCCTTGCCGGCATCAACATGGCCGACAGCAAGAAGGCGCTGGTGGCCGGCCGCCTGTCACGACGCCTGCGCCACTACGGCCTCGACAGTTTCGGTGCCTATTACACGCTCGTCACCAGCGGCGACGCCCTCGACGAACGCCAGTTGATGGTCGACCTGCTGACCACCAACGAGACCTACTTCTTTCGCGAGGCGGCGCACTTCGACTTCCTGCAGGACTTCGCCGCCAGCCGGCGCGGCCGCCCGCTCAGGGTCTGGAGCGGTGCGTCGTCGAGCGGCGAGGAGCCCTATACCATTGCCATGGTGCTGGCCGAGACCCTGGGCATGTCAGCCCCCTGGGAGGTGATCGCCTCGGACATCAGCCTGACCGTGCTCGAACGCGCCGCAGCCGGGCTCTATCCGCTCGAACGCGGTCGCGGCATTCCTCCCGAGCTAATGAAGAAGTACTGCCTGAAGGGCGTTCGCAGCCAGGACGGAAACTTTCTCGTCATGTCCGCGCTACGCGAGCGGGTGACGTTCCGCCATCTCAACCTGCTCGAACCTCACCACCGCGACCTCGGCCAGTTCGACGTCATCTTCCTGCGCAACGTGATGATTTACTTCGACAACGACACCAAGCGCAAGGTCATCGCCAACATGCTCCCCCACCTGCGCGAAGACGGTGTCTTCATCGTCGGCCACTCGGAGACGCTGACCGGGATCACCGACCAGCTCGGCGCCCTGAGGCCGACGCTGTACTGCCGCGCGGGTGCCCGCGCCCAGCTCGAGCGCTACCGCAGCGCAATGCGAAGCGGGCACGGACGATGAGCAGCCGGATCAAGGTCATCATCGTCGATGACTCGGCGGTGGTGCGCCAGACCGTGCGCCAGGCCCTCGAGCGTGACAGCGGCATCGAGGTGATCGCGGCAGCCTCCGACCCCTTGTTTGCCATGGGCCACATGCAGCGCCAGTGGCCGGACGTGATCGTGCTCGACATCGAGATGCCACGCATGGACGGCCTGACCTTCCTGAAGAAGATCATGACCGAGCGCCCCACACCGGTGGTGATCTGCTCCTCGCTCGCAGAGAATGGCGCTGCCGCAACCATGCAGGCCCTGGCGGCAGGCGCGGCGGCGATCATCACGAAACCCAAAATGGGCGTGAAGCAGTTTCTCGAAGGCAGCGCCAACGACGTGGTACAGGCGGTGAAGGCCGCCGCACGGGCCAACGCGAGCCGGCTCGCGCCGCGTACCGTGGCGCCCAAACTGAGCGTCGACGCCATGATCGGCGCTGGCCTGGGAAGCGGCTCGAGCATGGTGCGTACCACCGAACGCGTCATCGCCATCGGCACATCCACCGGCGGTACGCAGGCACTCGAAGCCGTGCTGACCCGCCTGCCAGCGGTATGCCCGGGCATCGTCATCGTCCAGCACATGCCCGAGCGCTTCACCGCGATGTTCGCCGAACGCCTCGACAGCCTGTGTGCGCTGGAGGTGCGCGAAGCGTGCCACGGCGACCGCGTCATGCCCGGACGCGCGCTGATCGCCCCCGGCGGCAAGCACATGATGCTCGCCCGCAGCGGCGCACAGTACACCGTCGAAGTGGTCGATGGCCCGCTGATCAATCGCCATCGGCCCTCTGTCGATGTGCTGTTCCGCTCGTGCGCCAGATTCGCCGGTCGCAACGCGGTCGGCGTGATCATGACCGGCATGGGCGACGACGGCGCACGTGGCCTCAAGGAGATGCACGATGCCGGCGCCCACACCATCGCCGAGGACGAATCCAGCTGCGTCGTCTTCGGCATGCCGCGCGAGGCGATCAAGCTCGGCGGTGTGGACCAGGTGCTGCCGCTCGACCTCGTTGCCGAAGCGATCATGAAGGCGGGTTGAAAGGTCGCAGCGCACACGAGGCGCATGCACAGGTGATCGACGAGGCGCCGACGCGGCATCCATGCGGCAATGCTGATGCATACTATCGGCGGCGGATCCCCACCCATGTTCAGCACAGGCGCTCGACAATGCACAGCACCGGCCTCACCGACCAGGAGTTCAAGCTTTTCCAGACGCTCATCTACAGTCTGGCGGGCATCAGCATGGCCGACAGCAAGAAGCAGCTGGTTGCGGGTCGCCTGTCGCGCCGACTGCGTCATTACGGCCTGGACACCTTCGACGCCTATTACCGGCTGGTCACCCGTCCGGACCAGTCCGTCGAGCGCCAGTTGATGGTGGACCTGCTGACCACCAACGAAACCTACTTCTTCCGCGAAGCCGCGCATTTCGGCGTGCTCGCCGAGCTTGCGGCGAGCCGTCGCGGACGAAGCTTCCGGGTCTGGAGTGGAGCCTCGTCCACCGGCGAAGAGCCCTACACCATCGCCATGGTGCTGGCCGAGACCCTGGGCATGTCGGGCAACTGGAAGGTCATGGCCTCGGACATCAGCCTGACCGTACTCGAGCGCGCACGCGCCGGCGTATACCCGCTCGATCGCGGACGCGGCATTCCACCGGCGCTGCTCAAGAAGTACTGCACGCAGAGCGGACAGGGGCTCGATGCCAGCCTCGAGGTCGTGCCCCAGTTGCGTACCCGCGTGGAGTTCCGCCAGATCAACCTGATCGCCCCTGGCCATGCCGCAATGGGCAAGTTCGACATGATCTTCCTGCGCAACGTCATGATCTACTTCGATCAGGACACCAAGCGCAAAGTCATCGGCAACCTGCTCCCGCACCTTGCGGACGACGGCATCTTCATCGTCGGGCACTCCGAAACCCTCAGCGGCATCACCACCGAGCTGACGTCCCTGCGCCCGACCCTGTACACCAGGCCCGGCGCACGAGAACAGCTCGCACAGTTCACCAACAACGCCCGCCGATGAAGCTCGACCGCCTCCCCCGCAGCGGCGAACGCATCATCGCCATCGGTACGTCCACCGGCGGTACCCAGGCACTCGAAACAGTGCTCACGCGATTACCGGCCAACTGTCCCGGTATCGTGATCGTGCAGCACATGCCCGAGCGCTTCACCGCGATGTTCGCAGCGCGTCTGGACAGCCTGTGCGCACTCGAGGTGCGTGAAGCGCGCAACGGCGACATGGTCCAGCCCGGGCGGGCATTGGTCGCCCCCGGCGGCAGGCACATGCTGCTCGCGCGCAGCGGCAGCCATTACTCGGTGCAGGTGGTGGATGGCCCCCTCGTCAGCCGCCATCGCCCCTCGGTGGATGCCCTGTTCAACTCCTGCGCCAAGGTCGCCGGTCGCAACGCGGTCGGCGTGATCATGACCGGCATGGGCGACGACGGCGCACGTGGCCTCAAGGAGATGCACGATGCCGGCGCCCACACCATCGCCGAGGACGAGTCCACCTGCGTCGTGTTCGGCATGCCACGCGAGGCGATCAAGCTCGGCGGCGTAGACCAGGTGCTGCCGCTGGAGCGCATACCGGACGCAATCCTGAAAGCTGTTTGAGTGCCTCACTTTCGTCTGGGGAAACGCCACCAGGGCAACACACGGCTCATCGAAAGCACCTCACCGCTATTCGAGGGTTGGTAGCCGGGGAGGCTCACCAGCCGACGCTGCCACGCGCTCGAACCGAGCAGTGCGAGAAGCGCACGGACTGCGGATTGATCCAGGGTGGACTTCAGGCAGGCGAGGAAGTATGCCTCCTCCACCAAGGGTATGAAGTCCAGCCCCCGGTCACGAGCACTTGCCTCAATCCCGAAACCGGCATCGGCCTCACCGCTTGCCACGGCCTGGGCAACCGCGGCGTGCGAAGGCTCGTCCACATCGTAGCCTCGGATCGAGAAAGGGCTCACCCCGAGCTCCCCCAGAAGCTCGTCGAATACGACACGCGTACCCGTACCGCGAGCCCGGTTGACGAAACGCACGCCTGGCCGCGGAAGATCACGCAGCCCGCATAGGGCGAGCGGATTACCCGGCGCCACGATCAAGCCCTGGCTGCGGCGCGCAAAACCGATGAGCTTATGAAGCCCGGGGCGCAACAGAGGCTTGTAGGTGTGGCGGGAGAGCGAGTCGGGCGCTGCGGGCTGGCGGACATGGAAGCCTGCCATCGTGCAACGGCCTTCGTTGAGCGCTCGGATGGCGTCGACGCTGCCCGTGAAGCGTATGTCCAAGTACAGACGGCCAGAACGCGCCTCCTCGGCCAGGGCCGCAAGCCCTTGATCGTAGCTTGCGTTCAAGCTCAATACATGCGCCGACTCATCGAAAGCGATCGCAAAGGCGCGCTCCAGATCTCCACGCAGAGCTTCGATCTGCGGCAAAAGCCTCGCCTGCACCTGGCGTTCTGCCATAAGCAGCTTGGCCGCAAACACGGTAAGCCGCGCCGCCTGTCCCTTCTCCCAAAGGATCAGCGGCTGACCAAGCTCGGCCTCCCAGCGCTTGAGTTCGCCCCAGACATGACGGTAGGACAAGCCAAGCGCGCGTGCTGCAGCCGAGATCGAGCCCTGCACACTGACCGCCTGCAGCAGGTCCAGCAAGGGGTTGCGCACCAAGGCGGGCGCCGCCGCCGGGCCGAGGGTGTAGTTGAGGCTGATCCTATGCATAGCCGTTCATATTGATGAGCTTAGGTTAGGCCAATAGATTGCGCCAAGCTGGTCGCTGAAGCCAATCCTGCCGATCACTCCAATTTGCCTACAACACGGTTGCCCGATAGCCGACGGAGACGACACCCATGCGCACCTCACTGCTTTCTCTCGCCAGCAAGCACGTCGCAAGCCTCGTTGCGGCCACCACCATCGCACTGTTACCGCTCGTCGCCCAGGCGCAAGCCACCTCGATCGTGATTGCATCCACCACCTCGACCGAGCAGTCGGGCCTGTTCGGCCACATCCTGCCCCAGTTCAAGCAGGCAACCGGCATCGACGTGAAGGTGGTCGCGCTGGGTACCGGACAGGCGCTGGATGTGGGCCGCCGTGGCGACGCCGACGTGGTGTTCGTGCATGACGCTGCAGCCGAGCAGAAATTCGTCGACGAGGGCCACGGCGTAGCGCACCGCCAGGTGATGTACAACGATTTCGTGCTGGTCGGCCCCAAGGGCGACCCCGCAAGCGCGGCAGGCAATGACATCGCCGCTGCGCTGCAGAAGCTCGCCGCCGCCGGAGCCCCTTTCGTGTCGCGCGGAGACAAGAGCGGCACCCACGCGGCCGAACTGCGC
This sequence comes from Thauera mechernichensis, assembly GCF_029588855.1. Classification (NCBI taxonomy): domain Bacteria; kingdom Pseudomonadati; phylum Pseudomonadota; class Betaproteobacteria; order Rhodocyclales; family Zoogloeaceae; genus Thauera; species Thauera mechernichensis. Next base: position 6,007 of record NZ_JARQZE010000014.1, read on the forward strand.
TACTGGAAAGCCGCCGGCCTGGAGGACAAGGGCCGTGGCTACAAGGAATGCGGCTGCGGCATGGGGCCGGCGCTCAACATGGCGGCATCGAGCGGCGCCTATGTCCTCACCGACCGCGGCACCTGGCTCAGTTTCAAGAACCGCGCCGACCTCGCAGTCCTGGTCGAGGGCGACACCCGGCTGTTCAACCAGTACGGCGTGATGGTCGTCAATCCGGCGCGCCACCCGCACGTCAAGGAAGCCGAAGCGCGCAGCTTCGTCGACTGGATCGTGTCGCCCGCCGGTCAAGAAGCGATCGCCTCGTACAGGATCGCTGGCGAGCAGCTCTTCTTCCCCAACGCCGGGCAGTAAGCGAACGCCGGCAAGTACGCAACGATCAGGCGCTGCCCAGCGGCAGCGCCGTCTTGTCGATCACCCGCCGCAGCACGAAGCTCGAATGCACCCCGGTGACACCGGGAATGCGGGTAATGCGGTTCAGCAGCAGTTCCTGGTAGCCATCCATATCGGTGACGACGACCTTCAGCTGGTAGTCGGCATCCTGACCGGTAATGAGCAGGCACTCGAGCACCTGCGGAATGTTCTCGACCTCGGCCTCGAAATGCGAGAAGCGCTCGGGCGTGTGGCGGTCCATCGAGATGTGGATCAGCGCCATCAGCGACAGGCCGAGCTTCTTTGCATCGAGCAGCGCGCGGTAGCCGATCACCAGGCCGGACTCCTCCAGCGCGCGCAATCGCCGCAAGCAGGCCGAAGGTGACAACGCGATACGGTCGGCGAGCTCCTGGTTGCTGATTCGACCATCCCGCTGCAACAGATCCAGAAGCTGGCGGTCATAGCGGTCAAGCTGCATGATCAGGCGCCTCATTGTTCATGAATCGCAGATTGTTGCACCAAACTTCCGTTTCGTGAACTTTTCTGCCGGCAAACACCGAATCGCACTGCAACAACGCAATCGTCTGCCGCAGCTCGGCGCGTAAACTCTCCTCCATCGAATCACGCCACGCCCCCCGAGGACCGCGCCATGATGTTGCAGAACCCCGCCGCCAAGTACCGCCCCTTCGCCCCGATCGCACTCGCCGACCGCCAATGGCCGAACAAGGTCATCGACCGTGCGCCGATCTGGATGAGCACCGACCTGCGCGACGGCAACCAGGCGCTGTTCGAGCCCATGAACGTCGAGCGCAAGATGCGCATGTTCCGCACCGTGTGCGATATCGGCTTCAAGGAGATCGAGGTCGGCTTCCCGTCCGCCTCGCAGACTGACTTCGACTTCGTACGCACCCTCATCGAGGGCGGCCACATCCCGGCGGACGTCACCATCCAGGTGCTCACCCAGGCGCGCGAGGACCTCATCCGCCGCACCATGGCGTCGGTACGCGGTGCGCCGCGGGCGATCATCCACGTCTATAACGCCACCTCGCCCACCTTCCGCGAAGTCGTGTTCAACATGGACAAGCCCCAGGTGGTTGCGCTCGCGGTGTCGGCCGTGCGCTTGATCAAGCAGATCGGCGCGCAGATGAGGGCCGAGTGCGGCACCGAGATCCGCCTCGAGTACAGCCCGGAGACCTTCTCCGCCACCGAGCTCGACTTCGCCAAGGAGGTCTGCGACGCCGTCACCGCCGAATGGGGCGCGACGCCGGACAACAAGGTCATCATCAACCTCCCCGCCACGGTCGAGGTCGCCGCGCCCAACGTCTACGCCGACCAGGTCGAGTGGATGCATCGCCAGCTCGAGCGCCGCGACAGCGTCGTGCTCTCGCTCCACCCGCACAACGACCGCGGCAGCGGCATCGCCGCAGCCGAACTCGGCATGATGGCCGGCGCCGACCGCGTCGAGGGTTGCCTGTTCGGCAACGGCGAGCGCACCGGCAACGTCGATATCGTCACCCTCGCGCTCAACATGTACACCCAGGGCGTCGCGCCCGGGCTCGATTTCTCCGACATCAACGCGGTTGCGCGCACCGTCGAGTACTGCAACCAGTTGCCCATCCACCCACGCCACCCCTATGTGGGGGATCTCGTATTCACGGCCTTCTCCGGCTCCCACCAGGACGCCATCAAGAAGGGATTCGCCGCCCACAAGGCGGACACCCCGTGGAACGTACCCTACCTCCCGATCGACCCCGCCGACGTCGGCCGCAGCTACGACTCCGTGATCCGGGTGAATAGCCAGTCCGGCAAAGGCGGCATCGCCTACCTGCTCGAGACCGAGTACGGCATCGTCATGCCGCGCCGGCTGCAGGTGGAGTTCTCGCGCGAGGTCCAGCAGGTCACCGACGCCAGCGGCGGCGAAATGTCGGCGTCGGCAATCTGGAACCTCTTCCGCAGCACTTACCTCGACACCGTCGCGCCGGTTCGCTACGTCGAGCACCATCTGTTCGAGCACGGCGAGGCGCAGGGCATCCGCCTGGTGGTGGAGATCGGCGGCACCCGACACCTGCTCGTCGGCGAGGGCAACGGCCCGATCGACGCCGCCATCCACGCCTTGCGCGGCGCCGGCATCGACGTCCAGGTGCGCAGCTTCGAGGAGCGCTCGATCACCCCCAGCGAGGACGGCGGCAACGCCCAGGCCTGCGCCTTCCTCGAGCTCACCGAGGCCGGCGGGCAAGGCGGCGACCGCTACGGCGTGGGCGTAGACGGCAACATCGTCACCGCCTCGATCCGCGCCATCATCAGCGGCATCAATCGCCTACAGCCGGCGCACGCAGAAGCACCGGCAGAAAAGGCGGCCTGAGGCGAGCGGCGGGCGACGCGCGGTCAAGGCGATCAGCATCATCGCCACCTAGCGGTCGCGCGCTTCATGTCCGGGCAGGCCCATGTGCTCGCGCCTGATAGCCTCGATCCGCGCGGCGATCCCATCAGCGGATGCATCACGCACAAGCAGACGGAAGATCTCCGGCACATAGTCGTCGTACTCCGTCTGTGCGCCAGGCTCGGAGTCGACACCGAGCGGATCCCACACCGTGTGCAGGATCTGGCTGACCCGCTTTGCCAACACACGCCATGGGCGGGTAGCCAACCCCGGCATCATCTCAGTCCCTCTGACTGCCACGGTTACGGCTGCACGCGAAACGCGAGCTGCGCCGTTGCATTGGCGCTCTGGCGGCGCGGCGCTCGGGTGAAGAAATCGTCGGACGGAACACCATCCGAGGCAACGGGCAGCACCGCCAGAAACTTGCCCGCCAATCCATCGTCCGCGTCTTCGCGCGTCTGCCACATCGCCAGAAACTGAGCGCGACTATAGGTGCGATTGCCCAGCGACGGATCGGCCAACCACACCGTGTCGCCGCTGATGCCGCGCAAAACGGTGAAATGGTCGTCCTTGCGGTGCTTCACATACACGACGACGGGCATCCTGAGCCGTGAAAGCTGCTCCCAGCTCGCAGCAAAGCCCTGCGCCCGAAACCCGAACTCCGGCAAGGCGCGCGCCATATCGTCGAAGCTGGCCCGGCCATCGCCCTTGTCCATGGCCTTGAGCAAGGCTTCCTCAGTGACGTTCTGGCCGTAAAAACTGTTGAGCAAGGTTGCCAGGGACGCCGCGCCGCAAGAGTAGTCCAAGTCCTGCTTGACGATGCGCGCGTCACGGCGCGTCTTCCAGCTCTGCACCGGGACGATGCGATGGACGGAGTGGGTGACGAGCAGGACGCCTTCGGCACGCTGGGGCGGGCCTGCGTCCGCCGTGCCGAGAGTATCCGCCAACACCATGGTGCTGATCATGGGCAGCGCAGCGATGGCGATGAGGCGCCTGTGCAAGGGTCGCATCAACCCATACCCGCCGGCCCTGCGCCCGGAGGCGGCAACGGGCCAACCCCGAGCATGGCCAGCACGATGCCGAGCACCGCGAACACGACCATGGCGGCCAGCATGGCCGGGATCAGCCCGATGACGATGCCGCCGATGCTGTAGCCCAGGCTCGCCTTGGGAATGGCGCCCGACAGCGCGTTGGCCCCGACCCACACCGAATACAGCCACAGCGGAAAAGTGAATAGCGGGGCGACCCCGAGCGCCGACAAGCCCGCACCCAGGGCATCGGCCACCAGCCACGACGCTGCCACCAGGTTGAACAGATCGCCCTGGCCGTCCCAGCGGCCACCGCGCCTCATCCACCAGCGCAGCACGCCGACGATGATCAGAAACGCCACCCAGGTTGTGAGAAGGCCCATGCCCACGGCCAGCCACAACGGCGGTACGGGCATGTCGGGTGGTGTGTCGCGCAGACTCGGATCGAGGCCGATCAGCTGGCCGATGAGCGTGATGGCCAATACCGATTGCCAACGCGGAAAATCAAGGCGCGATAAGGGAAGTTTGCGTAGAAGGAAGAGGGAGAGAGAAGTATTTAGCATTCCGACGCTGACCAATTCAGTGCTTCCGCTTGTAGCGGAATAGACGAGTATGAGAGCTCCAAGGCAAAGCAATCCGAGCAGCACAATGACTACTGGATTCGCCGCTTCTTCCGTGCGAGAGTCAAGTAGCCCAAACCCCGCAAGCATGACCCACGCACTCAATCCGAGACACAAGGCCAGTACCGGTTTGCGGCGGCTAGCGACATGCCACGACCAATGCATCAGGGAGAAAGGGGTCATCCGGGCAAGAATGCCGTACAACCCTTATGGGGATGCTGGAAAGCCTACTAAACAACACCCCGTTAGTAAAAAGATCAAAGACCTATCTGCGAAAGCGCGAACAGTGAGAACACACCGCTTCCTCAGTCAGACGAGGCCGCGCAGCCAGGCTAAGAAATATGCTCCTGCCCATACGAGCAAAATAATCACGGCCAGCACAAATGTAACCAGGTTGGCGAGATGATGACCAGCATCGGCACCAATGCCAATCAGTCGCTTCAGAAGGGAGAGTATTTTCATTTTTGACCGTCACTTGCCCCAGTATTCACTGGGGCAAGGCTCCATGCATTACAAGCCCAAGCGGTCCAGTACCTCAATCGTTGCCATTCCTGCGTGGAAAAGAGGCATGTATGCGGACGACTGATAAACCGTCCAAGCGGCAGCACTTAAGGAACCCCTGGTCAACTGATGTTCTGAGCACGCTCACCCAAGCCAACCGCTTTCGCCGACTCCGATGATCGATTTTTCCGCGCCTACCGCTGTTTTTCGAGGCCTTTTCGGCCCCGAGCACCCGTTTTCGGGTGCAGCGGGCGGATTTCGCCCATCAACTCATCAAGGCTCGCCTCGCCAAGTGAAGGTTGGTCAGTCCGATCAGCGAGAACACCTGGGCGGCGTTCTTCGCGATCCCCTTGTAGCGCACCTTCGTGTAGCCGAACTGGCGCTTGATGACGCGGAAGACATGCTCCACCCGCGCGCGGATCGAGGACATCTTGTGGTTGAAACGCTTGTTCGCCTCGGTCAGCGGGTGCTGCTTGCTGGCCTTGAGCGACACACCCCAGAACAGGCCCACCTTGCGCGCGACGCGCTTGAGCTTGTTGTTCACGTAGCCCTTGTCGCCGAACACCGCCCGGTCATCCTCACGCACCGGGTGCGGCAACTGGTTGATGTCCGAGACATTGGCAGGCGTCACCGAAACGGTATGCACAAGCCCGGAATTGACGTCGGCGCCCACATGGACCTTCATGCCGAAGTACCACTGGTTGCCCTTCTTGGTCTGATGCATCTCAGGGTCGCGCTTGCGTTCCTAGTTCTTCGTCGAGGGCGGCGCATGGATGATCGTGGCGTCGACCATCGTGCCCCCCTTGAGCAAGAGACCACGCTGCTCGAGCGTGTCGTTGATGATGTTCATCATCTGCGAGGTCAGTGCGTGCTTCTCGAGCAGGTGGCGGAACTTGAGGATCGTCGTCTCATCGGGCATCGCGTCGTCGGTGAGGTCCAGACCGGCAAAGCGGCGCATCGACTCGACTTCGTAGAGCGCATCCTCCATCGCCGGGTCGGACAGCGCATACCACTGCTGCATGAAGTAGATCCGCAGCATCGTCGAGAGCCGCATCGGCGGACGGCCACGCCGGCCCGTCGTCGGGTAGTGCGGCTCGATGACTGCCAGCAGCGCTGCCCAAGGCACGACCTTCTCCATCTCAGTCAGGAAGCGCTCCCGACGAGTCTGTTTCTTCTTCCGTTCGAAAGCCAGCGAGGCGAAGGTCGTTTGCTTCATGGTGGCAGCGCGGGTCATGACCTCAGTATTTTACGGGCTCTGAATAGATCAGAGCTTCCTTAGAAAGGGTTCAAGAATTGCCAAAATACCAGATGGCAACAATAACGATTATTACAATCCAAGGATGTGTGATTATGGCATACGGATCTTCGCCACTCAGATTCAGCAAGAATAGAGAATCACGCTTCCCAACGTCATCAATCAGCTTAAGAATCGGGACCAACAAGATCCCAACAAGCAGTAGTCTGTTATTGAGCGGCAGGGCAATCAAGAACCCCACGACGATACTTAGCGCGGCAACGATTTTCAGCACCTTGGGAGACACTGCGATCTCACCAACCGTAAGCACCTGCAATACCGTCAAGTATCCCCACACTCACTATAGAGTTAAACTCCCAGATGGCTCCAACCGCGCCGAGGCCAGACCCTGCAATTGCACCGCCTCCAACGCTAGAGAGAAATCCATACAAAGAGAAAGGCGATCCACTGATTTGGTTGGAGAACATGTAACCCAGCCCACCACCAACACCACCCAATAATGCTCCGTATGGATTGACTGCCCCTTCCGTCTCCCTCATCTCCTGCTGCGACAGCGCCGCCAGCTGCATCGGCTGCCCTGCCTGCTCGAACATCGCATCGATGTCCGTCTGGCTGAACGCCGCGATCGGTTGCGCGGCTTGCAGGTTCTGCACCTGCACCTCGCTGGCGTTTGCCTGTGCCGACAGCATGCCCACCATGGCCAGCGCCACCGCTGCGTGTTTGAACTGCTTCATATAGACTCCTTCATGTCACGAAGTACAACAACTAGCCTCGAAACAGACTCCCGAGGCACCCATTGACGGTGTTTGCGGCACCGGTAATTTGTCCCGGGCGGCTTGCCGCCCGACTTTCTCACGCTACCTTCGCACTCCTGCACGCCGCGCCAGCGATCAGAACGTGTATAGCCAGTTCGCCCGCAGTTCCGTGCCGCTGCGCCCCGAGGCGTTAACCTTGAACGTGGTGTTGAGCGTGTTGCCGCGGGCAACGCCATAACCGACCCCCAGCAGCAGATCGGTAGCCGTGCGGTCGATGCCCTGGCGCTGGCCGTCGAAGCGGTCGGCCTGGCGGCGCGTCCATTGCACGCCGGTGGTCAGCGTCACGCGGTCGTTCACCGCGAAACCCACCGAGGGGTTGAGCAGCAGCAGGTTGCCGGGCCGGTAGTCCTGCGTGCCGTTGCGGCGGCTCTGGTTGAAGCGGTAGGCGGCGGTCAAGGAGAACACGATCGGGTCGATGGCCGTGTAGGTGGTGACGCCCAGCATGGCCGACTTGAAGCTGGCGCTGCTGTGGCGATGTTTCTCGCGCAGGGCGATCTCCCCGAAACCGAGCACGGCAGGGCCGTTTTCATCCTGCTTGAACTGGTAGTTGACGCCCGCCCAGGCATCGGCGAAACCCGCTTCGCTGCTCGATGTCGTGCCGCCCACGCCGCTGCTGCGGTGGCTCGACGACAGGCTGCTCATGCGGGCATAGACCTCGGCCTTGGCCGTCAGGCCATAGCGCAGGCCGAAGGTGGCGACCAGGGTGTCGCTGTTGCCGATGCGCTCGCCCACGAGCGTAGGCACGGCTACGAACGAGGTGGGCCCGGTCTGGACGATGATCGGCTCACCCGTCGACACGCCACTGCGGTCCATGTTGGCGTAGGCCAACGAAAGATCGAGCTTGACCTTGCCTTTGTCGGTGATGAGGTCTTCCACGGTGAGCGGCAGGTCGGCCCAAACCGCGGGGGAAACGGCCAGAAGCAGGCCGGCAAGGCGACAGCGAACAATCATGATGACAAACCATTCCATTGGCGTTTTTATCTTAAATGGATTACATCAATTAGGACAAATGAATTTAAATTGCAATAACGCAGATGAGCCGTTCACGGCCACAGCGCCTGTTCCGACTGCATGAAGGCGAGCCGTACGACTCTCTCGTCGGCGTACTGCTGCGCGTCGGCCAGCATCCGGCCATCGACGTCACACAGCTCGCAAGGGGTTTCGATCACCCGGATGGCGCTGCAACTGCAATCAATCCGGCCCCGGGCGTCATCCTCTCAAACGGGTCGTTGCCCCAGCCGCCGCCCGGCGGCCTCTCCGACCGCCTCGGACAGGGCCGCCAGGGTCTGGTAGAAGCGGGTGCCGAATTCGATATACAGTGCCCGACCAGCCGGACTGTTCGCCTTTTTCAGCAGCTGTCCGAGTTCCTCCGTATCGAACTCCTGGTACGCGGCGGCAGAGTGAACGAGCAGCATCTGAGCCATCTGTGCCCGCATCGCAAAACGCTGTGCATTCATGTGGCTCTGCACCTCGTCGAAGCTGGGTCTCGCCGTGCCCTGCGGCAGGGTCGAGATCAAACCCCACTCGAGCGCCAACTGGCTTTGCAGCGCCATGTTGGTGGCCTGCTCCACCGCATCGGTGGCCTGCAGCCAGGACTGCAGCAGTGCCATCCGGCTGGCATCCTGGCTGAGCGTCTCCATGATCTGCGGCGCCCGCTCCATCATCTCGCGCTGGAAAGCCGGCGAGGCCGCGTGCTCGTCGGCGGCGGTCAGCTTCCTGCCCAGCGGCGTCGCATAGAAGCCCAGCCAATCGGCCAGCTGCTCTGCGCTCAGGCTGGCTTGCAGGTGGGCGGTGACCGCCTGCTGCAAGCCCTCGAAGCCAAACACCTCGTCGGCCGCAGCCTTGAGCGCAGCCTCGACCTCGGGAGGCACCGCCGCCCCCTGAGCCCTGGCCTGGTCGAGCCCCTGCCTGAAATAGGTGGGCAGCTCCCGCACCATCCGCTCGATGCTGGTCACCTGCAACAGCCGCCGCCAGTCGGTGGCGGCTGCATCGGCCTGGACGCCCTGCATGCCGTCCTGTTGCGCAAACACATGCGCCCCCGGTGCAAGCAAGCTCAACGCGAGCAGCCCTGCCCCCAGGAATCGAAACCGTTTGAACATGATCACTCCTTATCAATGAAACACTCAGGCAGCATCAGGACCGCCAAGTCCGGCCAGCCAGGTTCGAGAGCGCTGGCGCGGCACCAGGCTGCGCGCACACTGACGAACACGGGGGCTGTTAGACGAGACCAGCGGATCTGCGTGTTGATACTCTGTAGTAAATGCCTTTCATTATCATTTACTTTTTTGTCATTTTATCTCCTTCTGCTCCCCGCTTGTCAAGCGCATACGGCTCAGATGAGTTTCCAGAAACAGGCGGTTTGGAGAAGGCACAATGCGAGGATGAGCACCGCAGATCACCATCCCGCAAGTCTCGCTACACAGCCTCTGTTCGCACCGATCGGGCGCTGGCTCGAACGCTGCGCCGGCACCGGCCTGCCTGACCACGCGGCGCTCGACGCCCTGCTCGCCGAGGCGGCCCCGGGCACCCGCAGCGGTGGCGGGGCGCCGATCCGCTTCGTGCCGCCCGGGGAGACGCCTGCGGGCTACGAGGCCCACATCTTCGCCCGCGGCGAGGTGCCGACCCGCAGCGGCGACTGGCACGATTTCTTCAATGCGCTGGCCTGGTGCGCTTGGCCGCGCACCAAGGCCACGCTCAACCGCCTGCATGTCGAAGAACTGCAGACCCGCACGGCGGCAGGCCTTTCCGGGCGCGGGCCGCGCCGCGACGCACTGACCCAGTTCGACGAATGCGGCATCGTGGTGGTGTCGGCCGATACCGAGATCCCCGCGCTGCTCGCTGCGCATGAGTGGGAAGCCGCATTCTGGGACTGCCGTCAGCGCCTCGCACAGACCACCCGCTTTCTCGTCTTCGGACACGCCACCTGGGAGCTGCTGCGCGCCCCCTTCTTCGGCCTGTGCGCGAAAGCCCTCTACCGCAGGGTTGCACCCGACTGGCTGGCGCTGCCGGCGGACGCAGCGCTGGCCGACACCGACGCCTGGCTCGCCCACGAGTTCACCACCACACTCGGCGACTTCAGCCCGCGCAGCCTGTCAGCCCTGCCACTGCTCGGCATCCCCGGCATGACACCCGAAAACGAATGCGCCGCGTATTACCGCGACACCCGCCAGTTCCGCCCGCGCCGCGCGCATGAGGCCCACGCCGCCATCCTCTGACATTCGATATGGATGATCCGGACGGCGCCACGTACAATGCCTTCGTCATTGACAGCGCAGATGCTCATGCCGCGTCCACCCACCTCCCCAGAGACGCCCCCCAGGACTGCCCAGCGGGCCTGCACCGCCTGCGCGCCCGCACCCACGGGCACTCAACGCCCCCGACGGCCAATGAACGCTGCATCGCGACTCGGGCCTGCCCGCACGCACCGCACATTGATCCTGGCGCTGCTGGTGGCCGCGGTCAGCGGCGCGGCCTGGGCCGACCCGCACACGCCACCGGCGCCCGCCCCCATGCTCGCGCTGCGCTACGACGCGGCCATCGACCCGGCCCAGTACTGGATCAGCGAAAAGCTCGACGGCGTACGCGCGCTGTGGGACGGCCGCCAGTTGCGCTTCCGCAGCGGGCGGCCGATCGTCGCGCCCGACTGGTTCGTTGCCGGGCTGCCCGACACGCCGCTTGACGGCGAGCTGTGGCTGGGCCGCCAGCGCTTCGACGAACTCTCCGGCCTCATCCGCCGCGCCGACCCACAGCACCCGGGCTGGCGCGCGGTGCGCTACATGGTGTTCGACCAGCCCGCCGGGGCGGGCGACTTCAGCGCCCGTCTGCAGGCACTCCAGGCCCTCGTCATGGCGGCCGACCGGCCCTGGCTCCAGGTCGTGGAGCAGCGCCGGGTCACCGACCGCGCAGCGCTGCAGCGCCTGCTCGACGACACCGTCGCCGGCGGGGGAGAAGGACTCATGCTGCACCGCGCCGACGCCCACTGGCAACCCGGCCGCAGCGACGCCCTGCTCAAGCTCACCCCATGGCTCGACGCCGAGGCCCGCGTCGTCGGCTACATCCCCGGCAAGGGCCGGCTGCAGGGCAGGGTCGGCGCACTGGAGGTCGAGACCGACGACGGCCGCCGCTTTCGCATCGGCAGCGGCCTGACCGACGCCCTGCGCAACACCCCGCCCGCCATCGGCACGCTGGTCACCTACCGCTACCGCGAACTCACCCCCGGCGGGCAACCACGCTTTCCACGCTATGTGCGCGAGCGCACGCTGCCGTAGCGCCCCGCGCCGCCCTCCTCACGCCTCCAGCTGCAGCGCCGCCAGCCGTGCATACAGCCCGCCCTGGCGGCGCAGGTCGGCCGGGGTACCGGTCTCGACGATGCGGCCGGCGTCCATCACCACGATGCGGTCCACCTTCTGCACCGTGGCCAGGCGGTGGGCGATGATGAGCGTGGTCCGCCCCCGCATCGCGGCGGCCAGGCCCTGCTGCACCAGGATTTCGGATTCGGCGTCGAGCGCACTGGTGGCTTCATCGAGCAGCAGGATGGGCGCACCCTTGAGGATCGCACGCGCGATCGCGATGCGCTGGCGCTGGCCGCCCGAGAGCCGGGTGCCGCGTTCGCCGAGGAAGCTGGCGTAGCCTTCGGGCAGGCGGGCGATGAATTCGTCGGCAGCCGCGGCGCGGGCGGCGGCGATCACCTCGGCGTCGCTGGCGTCGGGACGGCCGTAGCGGATGTTCTCCAGCGCGCTTGCCGAGAAGATCACCGGGTCCTGCGGCACGATCGCGATCCCGGCGCGCAGCGCGTGCAGCGACAACGCGCGGATGTCGCTGCCACTGATACGGATGCAGCCCGCGCTCGCCTCGTAGTAGCGCAGCAGGAGCTGGAACAGGCTGGTCTTGCCGGCGCCCGAGGGGCCGACGAGCGCAATCCGCTCGCCGGGTGCGATCTGCAGCGAGATGTCGTCGATCGCGCGCACGCCCGGGCGTGCCGGGTAGCAGAACACGACGTGGTCGAACGCGATCGCGGGCAGGGCGGCGTGGGCTGCGGGCGTGGCGCGGGCGCCCTCGCCGGCGCGGGCCGCGTCGCCATCCCGGATCGCCGGCTCGGCGTGCAGCAGCTCCATCAGGCGCTCGGTGGCGCCGCTTGCACGCATGACGTCGCCCCACACCTCGGCCAGCGTGCCCACCCCACCCGCCACCAGCGCGGCATAGATGAGGAAGGCGCCGAGTTCGCCCACCGACAGTGTGCCCGCCTGTACCTGGCGCGCGCCGATCCACAGCACGAAGATGATCGTGCCCATCACCGCCGCGATGATGAGCGCGGTGAGCAGGGCGCGCACGCGGGTACGCTGCACGGCAGCCTGGAAACCGGTCTCGCTGCGCGCGGCAAAGCGCCGCGCCTCGTTCGCTTCCTGGGTGAAGGCCTGCACCGTGGGCATGGCGTTGAGGATCTCGCCGGCCAGGGCCGAGGCATCGGCGATGCGGTCCTGCGACGCGCGCGACAGCCGGCGCACGCGCCGGCCGATGACGGCGATGGGCAAGGCCAGCACAGTCATCAGGCCGACGATGAGGCCGAACAGCTGCACGCTGGTCACCGCCAGCATGAGCATGCCGCCGACGAACTGGAACAGGCTGCGCAAGCCCATCGAGATCGAGCTGCCAACGACGGTCTGCACAAGGGTGGTGTCGCCCGTGAGCCTCGAGAGCACTTCGCCGGTCTGCAAGGTCTCGAAGAACTGTGGCGACTGATGCAGCACGCGGGCATACACCGCGCTGCGCAGGTCGGCCGTGACGCGCTCGCCGATCCAGGACACCGTGTAGTAGCGCGCCGCGACCACCACCGCCCAGAACAGCGCGAGGCCGACCAGCGCCACGAAGCGGCCGTCCAGGCCCTGCGCACCGAATAGCCCGGCCCCCGCCACATCACCGCCAAAACCCGCGTCGATCAGGTCGCGGAAAGCCAGCGGCACGACGAGGATCGCGGCCGAACCGAGGCAGAGCAGCACGAAGGCCAGGACCACCCGGCCACGATGCGGGCGCAGGAATGGCAACAGGCCGCGCAGTGCGGAGAGTGGGCGAGCAATCGGGGGCGAGGACGTCATGGTCGGTAGGCAGGCACGGTGAATGCCCGATTATTGCCGGATTTCCCGCGCTCGAACGCGAACGCCATACCGCACCGAGCTCGCAGACACGGACGGTCGACTGCGCTATGGTGTCCGTACCGCCCGCCCGCAGGAGGTCCCGCTTGGACACGCCCGACTCAATCCACGCCTTCTGGTTCGGCCCGGACGCCGACACGACCGCGCAGACAGCCATCATCGAACGTCAGTCCGCACTATGGTGGCGGAAACAGGCCGAGGTCGACGCCGACATGCGCCAGCGCTTCGCAGCGCTCGTCGGCCGAGCGGGTGCCGGCGAGCTGGACGGCTGGCTGGGTACGCTGCGCGGCCGGCTTGCGCTGATCCTGCTTACCGACCAGTTCCCACGCAATATCTGGCGCGGGCAAGCTGCCGCCTTCGCCTTCGACGTGCTCGCACTGCGCTGGGCGCGGGACACGATCAGGCTCGGCCTCGACCTCGATGCGCGCCCGATCGAGCGCGTGTTCCTGTATCTGCCACTGGAACACTCCGAGGATCTGGCCGATCAGCGCGAAGCCGTCCGTCTCTTCGACGTGCTCGCCTCAGGCCTTGGCGCGGCAGAGCGGCCCGCCTTCGATGGCTATGTCGATTACGCGCGCCGTCACCTGGAGATCATCGACCGCTTCGGCCGCTTTCCCCATCGCAACGCAGCCCTGGGCCGCGAATCGACGCCGGATGAAGTCGCCTTCCTGCAACAGCCCGGATCCGGATTCTGACGTAACCGGACTCAGCCAGCGCGAAGCACGGCGTCGAGCGCGCTCTCGATTGCGGCTCGGCGTGCGCCCAGCTCCGCAATCAGGGACGGACGACTGCCGGCGGCAGCAGGCGCGCCAGCACAGCGCTCGCACAGCTGCGCCAGTTGGGCGAGTTCATCCTGCAGGGCTTCGCAGGCCGGTGCGTCGACAGCGCCGGACGCACGCTCTGCGGCCAGCCAACGCCCGAAGGCGCTGCCCTCGATGTCGAACGCGGGCACCTCCGCGCCCTGGTTGCCAAGCGCCGCCGCAGCCAAAGCGCACCAGTGTGCAAGCTCGGCCCCGGCATACAACAGCAGCACCTGGTCGCGGCCGAGTTCTGCCGCACTCTGCCAGGATGGATCCGGTCGCCAGGCCGTCACCCACACGGGTACGGCGGCCGCAGGCATCGGCCGTGCAATACCGTAGCCCTGGGCAAACTCGCACCCCAGCAACAGCAGGCGGCGCGCATGTACGATGCTCTCCACCCCTTCGGCAACCGCCTGACGGCGGAAGGCCTTGGCCAGGCCGATGACCCCCTCCAGGATCGCCAGGTCATCGGGGTCCTCCAGCATGTCGCGTACAAAGGTCTGGTCGATCTTGAGCACGTCGGCCGGCAGGTGCTTGAGGTAGGCGAGCGACGCATAGCCGGTGCCGAAGTCGTCGAGCGCAAACCGCACGCCGAGGCGCCGGCAGCCGCGGATCACCTCTGCGACATGCTCGAGGTTGCTGAGCGCGCTGGTTTCGAGAACCTCGATCTCGAGACGCCCGGGGCCAATGTCGCGCTGACGTCCGAGCAAGGCCTCCAGGCGGGCGACGAAGTCCGCGCGCTGCAGGTGCTCGGCCGAGATGTTGACGCTGACCGGCAGGTCCAGTCCCTGCTCGCGCCAACTCACATGCTGGGCGAGCGCGGTATCGATGACCCATTCACCGAGCTCCACGGCAAGCGGGCTGGCCTCGACATCGGCGAGGAAGGCGCCCGGTGAAAGCAGGCCGCGCTGCGGGTGATGCCAGCGGATCAGCGCCTCCAGCCCGATCACCGCACCGGTACGCATGTTGACCTTGGGCTGGTAGAAGAGCTCGAACTCGCCCCTGCGGAGACCCGCGGCAACCTGGGCCAGCGTCTCATGATGGCCGCGCACGCTGCGATCGAGCTCGGTGTCGAAGATGCAGAAGCGGTTCTTGCCGGCCAGCTTGGCCTGGTACATCGCCTGGTCGGCCTGGCGCAACAACTGGTCGGCATCGACGACATCGGGCTGTGGGAACAAGCTGACGCCGATGCTGGCCGACAACTGCAGTCGCACGCCATCGATGTCCACCGGGCGGGACACGACATCGAGCAAGCGCATCACGAAGGGCACGAAGGCACCATGCTCGCCGACATCGACGAGCACGGCCGCAAACTCGTCACCGCCGAGGCGTGCGATGGTGTCGCCCTCACGCAAGGCCGCGCGCATGCCGCCGGCGAACTGCTTGAGCAGGCGGTCGCCGAGCGCGTGGCCATGCTGGTCATTGACCAGCTTGAAACCGTCGAGGTCGAGGTAGGCCACCGCCACGCGCTGCTCGCGGCGGCGGGCCTGCGCGATGGCCTGCTCAAGGCGGTCGCGCAGCAGCGCCCGGTTGGGCAAGCCGGTAAGGGCGTCGTGGTGGGCGAGGAACTCGAGCTCGGCCTCGTGCGCCTTCTGCGCTGCGATATCGGCATACAGGGCAACATAGCGCAGCGCCTCACCGCCGGCGTCCGGCACCGCGCTGATGGTGAGCAGCGCCGGGTAGTGCTCACCGGATTTGCGCCGGTTCCAGATCTCGCCACTCCAGAAACCGCGCTCGCTCAGGCTTCGCCTCATCACGGCGTAGAACTCCGCACCATGTCGCCCCGACTGGAACATCCCCGCCGGATGACCCAGGATCTCCTCGCGCGTATAGCCGCACTGCCTGCAGTAGGCCTCGTTGGCGTCGACGATCAGGCCTTGCCCGTCGGTGATCAGGATGCCTTCGCGGGCATACGAGAACACGCTCGCCGCCAGGCGCTGGCTGGCCTGCGCCTGGCGTTGCTCGGTGAGGTCGATGTCGATGCAGTACATCTCGAACTCACCATCAGCGTTGCGCTGCATGACGTGGCTGGAGAAAACCGGCACGCTGCTGCCATCCTTGCGCAGCAGGTTGAGCTCCCCTGCAGGGATCTCGACGCCTTTCTCGATCCAGTCGCGATGCAAAACCTCGAGGTCAGCGCGCATCTCGAGCGGAATCAGCAGTTCGTCCAGCCTGCGCCCGAGCGCTTCCTCGGCACTGAAGCCATAAAGCGCGGTGCTCGCTTCGTTCCAGAAGATCACGTTGCGCTGGGCATCGTAGCCCTGCACCGAGATGTTGGGGATCTTCTCGAACAGCTGGCGGAAGCGCGCCTCGCTCTGGCGCAGCCGGCGCTCGGCATCGCGGCGCTCGAGCGCGTTGCGGATGGCGTCGCCGGCAAGCGCGAGCAAGGCCTTCTCCTCGTCGGCCCAGCGTCGCCGGGCATGCACCGAGTCGAAGCCGATGAAGCCGGACAGGCGCTTGTTCGAGCGCATCGGCGCTGCCAGCGTGGAATGGATGCCCTGCGCCAGCAGTATCTCGCGGTCGAGGCGAGCCTCGTCGTCCAGCGCCTCCACGTCCTCGATATCGACGCAGTCGAACGCCCTCAGCGTACGTGCGAACAGCAGCTCGTGATCGAAACGGACCTGCTGCAGGCTGCCGATCTGCGTCAACACCCCCGGCGCGCACCACTCATGGGTATTGCAGGCGTGGGCGTCGTCCTCCGCGACCGCGAACACGTAGGCTCGATCGGCACGCGCATGGCCGGCGAGCTCGC
This sequence comes from Thauera mechernichensis, assembly GCF_029588855.1. Taxonomy (NCBI): domain Bacteria; kingdom Pseudomonadati; phylum Pseudomonadota; class Betaproteobacteria; order Rhodocyclales; family Zoogloeaceae; genus Thauera; species Thauera mechernichensis. The sequence continues at coordinate 22,676 of NZ_JARQZE010000014.1, forward strand.
CGAGCGCCTCGACGATCACCTCGTCGAGGCGCTCATGCTCGGCACCGACGATGCGCGCCGAGATGCGTGCCAGGGTCTGCTCGAGCGACACCCGCCGCCGCAGGGCGGACAGATTGCGGCTGTTCTCGAGCTCCGCGCTGACCGGTGCGTCGAAGATCTGGAGCAGGTCGAGCACCACTTGCGGCTGGGCCAATGGACGCCGGCTGAGCAGCGCAAGCAGCCCCAGCGGGTGCCCGGCATGATCGATCAGCGGCACCGCGCAATAGCCTTCTATGCCCTTGCGTACGAGCGCCTCGTCGCGCGGGAAGCGCATCGCGACGCCCTCGGCATAGACGCAGGGCGCCCGCCCGATCACATGCTCGCAGGGCGAGTCCGCAAGCGCGTAGTCGAAGGCCTGCATGCGCCCCGCGCTCGACCAGCCGGCGACCGCATTGACCCGCTCGCCGACCGCGTCGACCGCACCGACGAACACATAGTCGGCATCGAGCGCCTCAACCAGGTGCCGGCACACGCGCTCATGGAAGGCGACCCCGGTACGCGGAGTGGAATCTGCGGCAAGCAGATCGAGTGCGGCCCGCATGCGCCGCTCGTGGGTGACGTCGTGGGCAATGCCGAGCACGCCGATGAGGCGTCCATCCGCGCCGTGCAGGGGCGCCTTGGTAGTGAGGACAAGCTCACGGTGGCCGTCGCGGGCAAAGGTGAGCCACTCCTCACGGCTCACGGGCTGCATGGCGGCCAGGGCCCGCAGATCGTCCGCGCGAAAGGCTGCGGCCTCTGCTTCGGCAAAGAAATCAGCGTCCGTCCGCCCGAGGATCTGGTCACGGGACCGGCCAAGCAAGGCCTCGACCTGGCGGTTGCAGTGCAGGAACACACCGTCGGGGCTCTTTACCCACACCAGCGCGGGCAACGCATCGACGAGCGCATCAAGCCCGCCGTCGGCAAACACGGAGGTGGCGGCCGGTCCAGCGCCGCCAGCGGCTGGCAGATTGAGGCTCGGATGCGTATGGTCGATCACTCGGACTCCTTCACCGATGCACAGCCGCAGCGGGCGCTACGCATACTGGATTCTAGACAGCTGCCGAAACACCGGTAGTGAAAACCGCACGCCTGGCGAGATACGCCGGTGCCTGCCCCGGTGATGACCTTTGCCCATGCGCAAGCCGGCGTGGGCACGCGCCTGGCCAGAGGCCCGTCTGCAGGTAGAATGGACCAGGCCCGGCTTTCACAATGGAAGTTCCGCCCATGCATGCCGCCATCCCCATCCGCCTCGCACACCTCTGCTACCGCAGTTTCACTGCGGTACTGGTCGTCCTTGCCCTGCTCGCGGTCGGCGGCTGCGCCAGCCTGGTGCACCGCGAACCGGTTCGAATCAACGTCGTCGGCCTGGAGCCCATCCCGGGCGAGGGCATGGAGATGCGCTTCAAGGTCAGGATGCGGGTGCAGAACCCCAACGACTCGGCAATCGACTTCGACGGCCTCGCGCTCGAACTCGAGCTCAATGGTCGGCCCTTCGCCACCGGCGTCAGCGATCGCGCGGGCAGCGTGCCGCGTTTCGGCGAGACGCTGATCGAGATCCCGGTGTCGGTATCGGCGATCGCCGTGGTACGCCAGGCGCTCGGCGTGATCGAAGGCGAGACCAAGGCCGAAGTACCCTACACGCTGCGCGGCCGGCTCGCCGGTGGTCTGGCGGGTGGCATGCGCTTCTCCGACTCCGGTACCCTCAAGCTACCCGATCCGCTCAGGACGCCACGCTGAAACCCGCCGCGCGCGACACTCAAAAGGAGACCGAATGATGTCCCAGCCCGCCCTCAAGGACGCCCGCCTGCAACTCGACGATCGCGTCGCCACCCTCACCCTGGCGCGCGACGACGTGCGCAATGCGCTCACCGGCACCGCACTCATCGACGACATCGTCGATGTGGCCGAGTGGGTAAACGGCTGCGACGAGGTCTCCGTGCTGGTGATCACCGGCGAGGGTGCAGCCTTCTCCGCGGGGGGCAACATCAAGGACATGGCCGAGCGCGGCGGCGACTTTGCCGGCGATGTGGCCGAGGTCGCCACCCGCTACCGCCGCGGCATCCAGCGCATCCCGCTGGCCTTGCAGGCGGTCGAGGTGCCGATCATCGCCGCAGTCAATGGGCCCGCAATCGGCGCCGGCTTTGATCTGGCCAACATGGCCGACATCCGCATCGCCTCCACCCGGGCGAAGTTCGGCGAGACCTTCCTCAACCTCGGCATCATTCCGGGCGACGGCGGCGCCTGGTTCATGCAGCGCCTGATCGGCTACCAGCAGGCCTTCGAGCTCACCCTGTCGGGACGCATTGTCGGTGCGGAGGAGGCGAAGACCCTGGGCATCGCGCTCGAGGTCGTCGAGCCTGAGCAGTTGCTGGCACGCGCCCACGACATGGCCGCGCGCTTCGCCGCCCAGCCGCCCAAGGCGCTGCGCCTGACCAAGCGCCTGATGAAGATGGCCCAGCGCACCGAACTCAAGGACTTCCTCGACCTGTGCGCGGCCTTCCAGGGCATGTGCCACAACGAGCCGGAACACCTCGCGGCAGTCGAGCGCTTCCTGAAGCGCTGAACTGCAGTCAGCCAGGCCCAGCCGTGCAGGCGAGGTGCGCGCGCACGCTCAGTGGCGCGCGCGGAAATGCCACTCGCCGGCTGCGATATCGTTGGCCACGGCCCGGCGCGTCGCCTCATCCACCCGTGTGTCATCGAGCGGATACAGGCCGCACAGGCGCAGCGCGCGCCGGACCTCGATGGCCTGGCCGAGGTATTCATACACGACCCGGGCGCAACATGGCATGCGCTCGCCGCTGCCCGACACCCCTAGCTTGAGCCCGGTGAGCCGGGTGACACGGTTCTTGAACGAGGGGAAGAGGATGGTCTGAGTCATCTCCAGACCAGTCAGCGTCTCGTAGTCGGTCAGGAAGATCCGGTCGGTGAGGAAATGCGCCAGGCCGCGATAGATGCCATGGTAGGCCTTCTCGCGCGGATGCTCGATGAGGCGCTCGGTACGCTGGTAATACACCCGGTCGTCACGCCTTTCCAGGCATACCAGGGTACGCAGAAGCTGCCCGGGGCAGGCCATCGACAGGTAGGTCTCGAAGTAATAGCCCAGGTACTTGTCCAGCCCTGCGCTACCGATCTCCTTCAGGTGGGCGAGATCCGCCGCCTCCGGTGCGTGCGCCACGGCGGGCACCACCGGCCGCGGGCGGACTTGCACCAGGCGCTCGAACTGCGCGCTGGGCATCATGATTTCGTGCTCGTCCACCCCGAAGAAGGCGCAGAACCGGCGCAGCGTATGGGCCGAGGGCCGATAGCGCCCGCTCAGGTAGCGGTTGAACTGCGGCCGGTTGATGTCGAGCCGGCGGCAGACCTCGGCCACGGAGCGGTAGTAGCTGCACAACAGGCGCAGGTTGCGGGCGAAATCCTCGTTCATGGTGGCTCCAGGGGCGACGCGGCGGGCAACAGGAGTGGCGGCTCACGCGTACGGCCCCGGTCGGTGGCACACCTTGGATATGTCGCAGTATGGCGCAGTTTGTGCGCCCATTGGCAACGGCTTGAGCCAGGTCGTCAAATTCCCGTGCTGCCCGCGGCTTGCTGAAATGTCCGTGCTCCCGCCGTTCGCGCGGGGGAAAACGACAACAGCGGCCACGCGCCGCGCAGCAAGGAGACATCTCATGCCTGCCTACCCGTGTCACGTCCCGGCCCTGGCCGCCTGCCACCTCCGCCAGGGAGGGCGCCGTCATGCTTGACCTGCTCAATGACCTGCTATGGTCCAAGGTGCTGATCGTCGTGCTGATCGGCCTCGGCCTGTGGTTCACCATCGGTTCGCGCTGCGTGCAGTTCCGCCACTTCGGACGCATGTTCCGCATCCTCGGCGCCAATCAGGCCTTTGCACGTGACAAGCACGGCCACATCAGCTCCTTCCAGGCCCTGATGCTGTCCGTGGCCGGCCGCGTCGGCGGCGGCAACATCGCCGGCGTCGCCGTCGCCATCACGCTGGGCGGCCCCGGCGCCATCTTCTGGATGTGGATGGTGGGCCTGATCGGCATGGCCACAAGCTACTTCGAGTGCACGCTCGCCCAGGCCTACAAGACTGCCGAGCCTGACGGCACCTACCGCGGCGGCCCCGCGCACTACATCGCCCGCGGCATGGGGCGGCGCTGGAAGTGGCTGGCGGCGGTCTATTCGGTGCTGCTGCTGCTGACCTTCGGCTTTGCCTTCAGCGCGCTGCAGTCGTACTCGGTCGCCACCTCGATCAACGACGCCTTCGGCATCCCGGTCAGCGTGACCGGCGGCATCCTCGCCGTGATCGTCGGCGCGATCATCTTCGGCGGCGTCAAGCGCATCGCCAAGGTGGCCGAGGTGCTCGTGCCGGTGATGGCGGTCGGCTACATCGCCATCGCGCTGGTGGTGGTGGTGCTCAACCTCGGCGAGTTGCCGGGCGTGCTGGCACTGATCGTCAAGAGCGCCTTCGGCCTCGAACCCGCGATCGGCGGCGGCATCGGCGCGGCGATCGTGATGGGCGTCAAGCGCGGCCTGTTCTCCAACGAGGCCGGCCTGGGCAGCGCGCCCAACGTCGCCGCGGTGGCCTACGTGCGCCACCCCGCCAGCCAGGGCATCGTGCAGGCCTTCTCGGTGTTCATCGACACCCTGATCGTGTGCTCGTGCACCGCCTTCATCGTGTTGCTCGGCGACGTCTACCAACCCGGCACAGGAGCTCAGGTCGGCGGCGTGGCCCTCACCCAGGCATCGCTGGCCGGTCTCGTCGGCGAATGGGGCCGGGTGTTCGTAAGCGTTGCGCTGATGCTGTTCGGCTTCACAACCATCATCTACAACTACTACCTCGGCGAGAACAGCCTGAGCTGGTTCAACGCCAGCAACCGCGGGCTGGTCGTGCTCTACCGCGCGGTGGTGATCGCACTGTGCGGCTGGGGCGCCACCACCGACCTCGGCACCGTGTTCGCCTTCGCCGACGTGACCATGGGCCTGCTCGCGCTCGCCAACCTGCTTGCGCTCGCGGCGCTGTTCAAGCCCGGACTGCGCCTGATGCGCGACTACGACGCGCAGATCGACGCCGGCGTCGCCGAGCCGGTGTTCGACGCCACACGCTTCAGCGACCTGGACATCGACGCCGACGCATGGCGCCTGGAGGAAGAAGACCGCGCGGCGATCCAGTCGCCCGCCGCGGACCCGGTTCCGGCCAAGGCCTGATCCGCGACCTCACCCGACCACTCCCGGTGGCTGGCGCACACGGCGCCTGCCACCGCCACAGGAACACACCAACATGAACACCCGCATCGAACACGACCTGCTGGGCGACATGGCGCTGCCCGCCGCCACCTGGTACGGCATCCAGACCCAGCGCGCTGTCGACAACTTCACCATCACCGGCGTACCCATCAGCCACTTCCCGGCGCTCGTCAACGCGCTGGCCATGGTCAAGGCCGCTGCCGCGCGCGCCAACCACGAACTCGGGCTGCTCCCGGCGCACAAGGCCGACGCCATCCTCGCCGCCTGCTCGGACATCATCGGCGGTCGCCTGCACGAGGCCTTCGTCGTCGACCTGATCCAGGGCGGCGCCGGCACCTCGACCAACATGAACGCCAACGAGGTCATCGCCAACCTCGCGCTGGAGAAGCTCGGCCAGCCCAAGGGCGCGTATGCACACCTGCACCCCAACGACGACGTGAACATGTCGCAGTCGACCAACGACGCTTACCCGACCGCGGTCTGCGTCGGCCTGCAGTTCGCCGTCGAGCCGCTGGTGGACGCCATCGCCAGCCTCAAGCGCGCCCTCGAAGCGAAGGGCCGCGAGTTCGCCGACGTCATCAAGATGGGCCGCACCCAGCTGCAGGACGCCGTGCCGATGACGCTCGGCCTGGAATTCGAGGCCTTCGCAGTGAACCTGGGCGAGGACATCGACCGCCTGCGCGAGGTCTGCGCCCTGCTGTGCGAGGTCAACCTCGGCGGCACCGCGATCGGCACCGGCATCAACACCCACCCCGACTACGCCGCACTCGCCGTGCGCCATCTCGCCGAGATCTCGGGCAAGCCGATCGTGCCCGCGGCCAACCTGGTCGAGGCGACCTCGGACATGGGCGCCTTCGTGCTCTTCTCGGGCGTGCTCAAGCGCTTCGCCGTCAAGCTGTCCAAGCTCGCCAACGACCTGCGCCTGCTCTCCAGCGGGCCACGCACCGGCTTCGGCGAGATCCACCTGCCGCCGATGCAGCCGGGCTCGTCGATCATGCCGGGCAAGGTCAACCCGGTGATCCCGGAGGCGGTTAACCAGACCGCCTACCAGGTGATCGGCAACGACCTCGCGGTAACGATGGCGGCCGAGGCCGGCCAGCTCCAGCTCAACGCCATGGAGCCGCTGATCGTCTACAACCTGCTGTCCTCGGTACGCATGCTCGACGCCGCCTGCCGCATGCTGGAGGAACGCTGCATCCGCGGCATCCGCGCCGACCGCGAGCAGTGCCGCCGCCACGTCGAGCACAGCATCGGCGTGATCACCGCGCTGGTGCCGCACATCGGCTACGCCAACGCCTCGCGCATCGCAGCCCAGGCGCTGCACAGCGGCGACACCGTGCGCGCCCTGGTGCTGGGCGAGGGCCTGCTTGGCGAGGCCGAACTCGATGCGCTGCTCAGCCCGCAATCCATGCTCGCCCCGCAAAGGCAGCCGGCATGAACGAGCGCATCCTGGTGCTGCACACGGGCGGCACCATCGGCATGGAGCGCGGCACGGACGGCTATCGTCCGATGCCGGGCTTCGGCGCGGTGCTACGGCGCCATCTGGACGGCGTGGCAGGCCTGCCCGCCTTCGATCTCGTCGAACTGGCACAGCCGATCGACAGCGCCAACCTGCAGCCAGCGCAATGGACCGCGATCGCCCGCGAGCTCGTCACGCGCTGGAACGACTACCGCGGCTTCGTGGTGCTGCACGGTACCGACACCATGGCGTGGACGGCGTCGGCGCTGTCCTTCATGCTGCAGGGCGCCGATCGACCGGTGATCCTCACCGGTGCGCAGGTTCCGCTCGTCGAGCCGCGCACCGACGCACTGGCCAACCTGCAGTCGGCGCTGCTGCTCGCCGACAGCTTGCCGCACGGCGAAGTCGGCGTGTTCTTCGGCCGCCAACTGCTGCGCGGCAACCGCAGCACCAAGGCGAGCAGCACGGCCTTCGAAGCATTCGCCTCACCCAACGCAGCCGCGCTGGCCGAGGTCGGGATCACGCTCAATGTGCATGCGCAGCGCCTGCAGCCTGCAGGCGCACGCAACTTCCGGCTCCCCGAGTTCGATCCGCGCGCGGTGACGGTGCTGACCGTGCATCCGGGCCTGGGCGCACACCAGGTCGATGCGCTCGCGGCCGATCCCGCATTGCGCGGCCTGGTGCTGTGCAGCTACGGCGCCGGCAACCTGCCCGATGCCGAGCCCGGCCTTCTCGATGCGCTCGCGCGCGCCGTAGCGCGCGGCGTGGTGGTGGTGAACCGGACCCAGTGCAGCCACGGCACGGTGATGCAGGGCGCCTACGCAACCGGCGCAGCACTGCACCGCATCGGTGTCGTCCCGGCCGCAGACATGACGCTCGAGGCGGCCTTCGCCAAGCTGCATGTGCTGCTCGCGACCGACGGCGATCCTGCGCAGGTGCGCGCGCGCTTCGGCACCGCGCTGTGCGGGGAGATGTCCTGAACCTGGCGCCGGGCACGGCGCGCCGGCGGGGCTGACGTAGAATGGCGCTCCCCGCCCCCGCACAAGACAAGTGCTCGGCCCGACGCCGCGACCGCCCTCATCCCGGCGAGCGACACGGGTGAGCCCCCCCATCATGGCAGACAGCTCACCACGCGTGCTTTCGGTGATCCCGCCGATGACGCAGCTCAACACGCCGTATCCGTCCACGGCCTATCTCACCGGCTTCCTGCGTTCGCGCGGCATCGACGCGGTGCAGGAGGATCTTGCGCTGAAACTGGTGCTGCGCCTGCTGTCGCCCACCGGCCTGGACGACATCCGCGCCCGCGCCGAGACCTTGGCACGCAGACAGCGCACGCCGCTGGTGCAGGGCTTTCTCGAGCACTTCACGCGCTACCGCTACACCGTCGGCCCCACCATCGCCTTCCTGCAAGGCCGCGACCCCACCATCGCCCATCGCATCGCGAGCCGGACCTTCCTGCCCGAGGGGCCGCGCTTCGACACGCTCGATGCCTATGTCGACCCGGACGATCCCGAAGGCGGCGACCCGCTCGCCTGGGCCTTCGGCGCCCTCGGCCTCGCCGACCGTGCGCGCCACCTCGCCACGCTGTACCTGAACGAGCTCGCCGACATCCTGCGCGACGCCATCGATCCGCGCTTCGAATTCGTGCGCTACGCCGAATCGCTGGCCATGAGCCAGGCCACCTTCGACGCGCTCGCCGACGCCCTGGCCGCCTCACCGACCTTGGTCGATGCCTACCTCAAGGAACTGACCCTCGAGGCCATCTCCCACCATCGGCCGCAGCTCGTCCTCGTCTCCACGCCCTTCCCCGGCTCGGTGTACGGCGCTTTCCGCATCGCCCAGGCGATCAAGGCCGCCCATCCGGGCATCGTCACCGTGCTCGGCGGCGGCTTCGTGAACACCGAGCTGCGCGAGCTATCCGAGCCGCGCGTGTTCGACTACTTCGACTACGTCACCCTCGACGACGGCGAGCGCCCCCTGCTGGCGCTGCTCGAACACCTGCAGGGCAAGCGTGGCAAGTCCCGTCTGGTGCGCACCTTCGTGCGCGACGCGGACACGCGTACGGTGCGCTACATCAACCTCATCGAGCCCGACGTGCCCTTCGCCGAGGTCGGCACGCCGACCTGGGACGGCCTGCCCCTGGACGGCTACCTGTCGGTGCTCGACATGCTCAACCCGATGCACCGGCTATGGTCCGACGGGCGCTGGAACAAGCTCACGGTGGCCCACGGCTGCTACTGGAAGAAGTGCAGCTTCTGCGACGTCAGCCTCGACTACATCGGCCGCTACGACGGCGCCCCGGCCGCGCTGCTGGTCGACCGCATCGAAGCGATCATCGCCGAGACCGGCCAGACCGGCTTCCACTTCGTCGACGAGGCGGCGCCGCCCAAGGCCCTGCGCGCGCTCGCCGAGGAGCTGCTGCGCCGCGGCGTGGCAATTTCGTGGTGGGGCAACATCCGCTTCGAGAAGTCCTTCACCCCCGAGCTCTGCCAGTTGCTCGCCGACAGCGGCTGCATCGCGGTGTCGGGCGGGCTGGAAGTGGCCTCGGACCGGCTGCTCAAGCTGATGAAGAAGGGCGTGTCGGTGGACCAGGTCGCACGCGTCACCCATGCCTTCACCGAAGCCGGGGTACTGGTCCACGCTTACCTGATGTACGGCTTCCCAACGCAGACGGTGCACGACACCGTTGATGCGCTGGAATACGTGCGCCAGCTCTTCGAAGCCGGCTGCATCCAGTCGGGCTTCTTCCACCGCTTTGCGTGCACCGTACACTCACCGGTGGGGATGAACCCGCAGGAGTACGGTATCGAGCTCGTACCGCTGCCACCGGTAAGCTTCGCGAAAAACGACATCGGCTTCATCGACCCCACCGGTGTCGACCACGATCGCCTCGGCAAAGCGCTCAACAAGGCGCTATACAACTATATGCACGGTATCGGCCTCGATGCGGACGTGCGCCAGTGGTTTGCCGACAAGGTGCCGCGCCCGCGCGTGGCGCGACAGTTCATTGCCCGAGCGCTCGGGCAATGATGCTCGCACTTGATCTCGCGCATGCATGCACGCCCCCGATGAGGGCTAGAATCCCGCCCCGCCTCCCTTCAACGCCACTGCACCGCGCGCATGGACAATGACCTGGCCCCAGGCCCTCTACTGAGCCTCACCCTCGACGCGGCGACCCGTGTGCTCAGCGCGAACCTGGCACATGACGCACGCTTCCCGCGCATCGATGCACTCTGGTTGCGCGAGCAGCTCGGCGCGGCCGGCTACGCCGAACTGCGCATCCGGCCGGATGCGATCAAGGGGCTGATCGCGCGCTACAACGCCGGGCAATCGGTCGAGGCCGTCGAGATCGCCGAGTGCGCGGATGCCATGCTCGAGGTCGAAGTCGCGGCCGATGGCCTCAGCGCGGAACTCACCCTCACCCCGGCCAAGGGCGGCCGTCCGGCAACCAAGGCAGAACTGCTCGGCCTGCTCGCCGCACGCGGCATCGTCGAGGGCGTGCTGGTCGACGAGATCAACCGCGCGATCGCCAAGGGCCAGGCTAACCGCCTGGTGATCGCCCGCGGCCGCGAAGCCGTGCCCGGTGAGGACGGCTGGCTCGAACGCCTGCTGCCCGAGACACCTGCGCGCGTACCCAACGTCCGCCCCTGCGGCCGTACCGACTTCCGCGACTTCGGCGAGATCCTCGTGGTGCAGGAGGGAGAGGGCCTGATGCGACGGCATCCCGCGACTCGTGGCGAGGACGGCCGCAACGTGCTCGGCCAGCCGATCGCGCCCAAGCCGGGGCGCGATGTCCGCTTCGCCAGCGGCTTGCGCGGCACGCGCGCCGCGGCCGAGGACCCCGACCTCCTCGTCGCTGCCTGCGACGGCCAACCCGTGGAGGTGTGCGATGGCATCATCGTCGAGCCCATCTACACCGTCGACTCGGTGAACATGGCCACCGGCAACATCGACTTCGATGGCACGGTCAGGGTACGCAACGACATCCAGGCCGGCATGAGCGTCCGCGCCAGCGGCGACATCGAGGTCGGCGGCGTGGTCGAGCCCGCCACGCTGGAGGCCGGCGGCAACATCATCGTGCGCGGCGGCGTGATGGGCGGGCTCGGCGGCAAGACGGCAGGCAAGGATTTCAGCGCCGTCGCCATCCGTTGCGACGGCAGCTTCACCGCCACCTATGCTCAACAGGCACGCATCACGGCGGGCGACTCGATCTTCATCGATGATCTGGCCATGCAGTGCCAGCTCGTGGCGCGGAACCATATCCGCGTCGGCAACCAGCGTCGCGGCCACATCATCGGCGGCAAGGCCTGCGCGAACCTGTCGATCCATGCCCGTGTGATCGGCGCGCACAACCGCATCCGCACCGAACTCGAGATCGGCGCCGACACGGCACTCTCCCAGGCGGTGCAGGCCAAGGCCCAGGAGCGCGACATCCAGGAAAACAAGCTGCTCGAAGTCGGCAAGCTGCTCAACTTCGCCGACCGCAATCCGGGCAAGGTCACAAGCGAGATGCTGAGCCGCGCCGAGCTTGCAGCGGCTGCGCTGTCGACCGGGATCGAGGCCTTGCGTAACGAGGAAGAGGCCTTGCGTTTCCGGCTCGAGCTCGCCCAGCAGGCGCGGGTGAATGTGGAGCAGACCGTGTTCGAAGGCGTCACGGTCAGCATGGGTGAGCGCAGCCTGCGCATCCCGCAAGTACTCGCCGCCAGCACCATCCGCCTTGCAGACCAGGGGCTCGGCGTGTTCCCGCTCGAGGATGACAGCCACTTTGACGAGCCACAGAAACCGGGTGGCGAGTCCGCTCGCCGCCGCTGAGCGGAAAAGGCAGGGGCCCCGACTGGGGCCCCTGCCTTTCACTGCATGACTGCCGCTTACTTCAGCGCGGCAAGCGCGGCCGCATAGTCCGGCTCATCCTTGATCTCGCCCACGCGCTGGGCATGTACGACCTTGTCGTTGGCATCGATCACCACCACTGCACGCGCGGTGATGCCGGCGAGCGGGCCGGAAGTGATGGCCACGCCATAGGCCTCGGCAAAGCCCGGGTTGCGGAAGGTCGACAACGTCTGCACGTTCGCCAGGCCTTCGGTCTCGCAGAAGCGCTTGGCTGCGAAGGGCAGGTCGGCAGAAACCACCAGTACGACGGTATCGGCCAGCTTGCCGGCTTCCTCGTTGAACTTGCGCGTCGAGGTCGCGCACACCGGGGTGTCAAGGCTGGGAACGATGTTCAGTACCTTGCGCTTGCCGGCAAAGGCCTCGAGGCCGACGTCGGCAAGGTCGGCGGCGGTGAGCTTGAAGGCGGGGGCGGCATCGCCGGCTTGCGGGAAACGGCCCGCCACGTCGATCGGATTGCCGCCGAGGGTCACTGCGCTCATGGTTATCTCCTGTGGGTGAGGGTGGTGCCGGCTTGTTCGTGGGGCACCGGCTGGTCCGCCCGCTAGCCTACACCAAGGCGCTGCCCGCTGCCCGGCCGTTCAACGCCCGACGCGGGACAGCTTGAGCAGGCGCGAACCGCGGTCGATCAGCACCGTCAGCAACACGATCATGAGCAGGTAGGTGCCGGCCCGCTCGAAACGGAACCACTCGAAGTTGAAGCTGAACTGGAAGCCCAGGCCGCCCACGCCGACCAGCCCGAGCACCACCGCCGCGCGCACGTTGCTCTCGAACTGGAAAAAACCATAGGTCATCCAGTCGCGCCAAACCCGCGGCACCGCCACCAGGCCGTAGGTTGCCAGACGCGAGCCACCGCAGGTGGGCTCGAAGCGGCGCAGGGGCTGGTTGTCCACCGCCTCGCCGAACACCCGGGTGAGCACGCCCAGCGTGTGCAGCGCGATGGCCAAGGTCCCCGCCACCAGGCCGGGACCAAAGAAGGCGATGCACAGGAAGGCCCACATCACCTCAGGCACGCCACGTGCGATCACCGCCGTGGCGCGCGCCGCCGCGAGCTGCAGGGCGCGCAGCGCGCGTTGCCAGGGCGCCGGCGTCTCGCCGCTGAAGCGTGCGGCGTGGAGCTGGAAGCTGGCCGAATGCGGATAGGTGAGCAGGATCGCCCCGGCCACGCCAAGCACCGTGCCGACGACCGCAATGGCGAGCGGGATCGCCGCCGATTCCACCACCCGCCACACGAACCACTTCTGCAGCTCCTGCTGCCAGGCCAGCCACGCCGACGGTTGCCAGACATCGAGCGCGCCATGGGTGGCGAACAATTCGACCGCCTTGCCCTGCTCGAGGCGCGCCGCCACCTTGGCCGGGTCGCCCAGGCCGATCGCGGCGAGGTCGAGCTCGGGCTGCAGCAGGCGTTCGAAGAAGCGCAGCTTTCCCCAGGCCTCACCACTCAGCAGCTCCATGGCCGGTGCGAGGTGGTTGCGTGCAGCCCCATCCTCGCCGCCACGGTTGCCCCAGCCCATGAACCACAGCGACCACAGCAGGGCCAGCACGACCAGACCGGTGGCCAGCCAGGGGCCGAACGGCGGACGGGAGACGCCAGCCGCAATGGGCGGCGCCGCAGCATCGCCCTCAGGCCGTCCCTGGCGCGACGCATCGCCAGCCCCCGCCACCGCGCACGAGGCACCGCCGCTCTGGCGGGACTGGTCACCGCGCAGCTGGCGACGAATGGTGTTGCTGACGAGATCCGCGGCCAGCGTCAGTAACAAGGTGAACAGGATCAGCGTGCCGACCTTGTCCCATGCGCCGAAGCGCACCTGGTACCAGATCTCCGAGCCCAGCCCGCCGCCGCCCACCGCACCGATCACCGCCGCGTTGCGGATCGCGCATTCGGCGCGCATCAGCGTGAAGGACAGCACGTTGCGCGAGGCGAGCGGACGGATGCCGTAAAGGAAGGTCGCCAACCGGCCACCGCCCAGGCTGCGGACCTGGCCATAACGCGCCGGATCAACGCTGTCCCAAAGCTCGCTGTACACCTTGGCCAGAATGCCGGTGATGTTGAGCGCCAGCGCGAGCGCGCCGGTGAGCGGGCCGAGGCCAACCAGTGCGACCAGGATGATCGCCCACACGAAATCCGGCACCGCGCGCAGGATGTCCTGCACCAGCCGGCAGGCCGCGCACAGCAAGGCGGCCGGCGAGCGCAGCGGCAACCACCGCCACAGGCGGGCGACGAGGTTGCCTCCCACAGCGCTGCGTTCATCGCCGACACACACCGCACGGCTCGCACCCATCGCCAACGGCCAGGCCAGCAGCACCGCCAGCGCCGTACCGAGGATGGCAGCGGACAGGGTCTGCAGGGTCAGGTCCCAGGCATGGCGCACGAAGTCCGGCGACAGGTCGGGGCGAGCGAAGGCCGCCAGCCAGGCGCCAATGCGCGCTGCCGCCTGAGCGCGGCGCTCGGCGTCAGTGAGCGCCCCCCAGTCCCAGTCGGCGGCGGCGAAGGCCGCCAGCAAGGCCAGCAGGACGGCGAGCAGGGCGACGAAATGGCCCAGCGGGCGGCGCTCGTAACGCGCGCTAGCGGCCAAGGCGAGCGTACTCACCAAGACACCCCCGGCACACAGCTGCGGCAGCCGTGCTTCATTCCTGCACCTCGATCTCGTCCAGGTGCAGCGCGCGGTATTCGGCGCCGTAGAGCTCGCGCAGCAGATGCTGGGTGATCTGCGCTGGTTCGCCCTGCCAGAACAGGCGGCCGCCACGCAGCGCGATCACGCGGTCGAAATGGCCTTGCAAGAGGTCCAGCGTGTGCAGATTGACCACCAGCGTCACGCCGTCGCGCTGCGCCAGTTGGCATAGCAAGCCGATGATCTCGCGCCCGAGGCGCAGGTCGAGCGCGCTCACCGGCTCGTCCGCCAGCACCAGGCGCGGCTGCTGCACGATCAGGCGGGCGACAGCAACGCGCTGCTGCTGGCCGCCGGAGAGTTCGTCGGGTAGTGCCCACAGCTTGTCGGCGAGCTCGACGCGCGCCAGCGCAGCGCGCGCGCGTTCGATCTGCTGCGGCCACAGCAGGGACAGCAGCGCACGCGCCAGCGACCAGTGGCCGAGCCGGCCCATCAGCACGTTGTGCACCACGCGCAGCTGAGGGATCAGGTTGTCCTGCTGGTAAAGGAAGCCGAGTTCGCGGCGCAGCCGCGCCAGCCGCCGTCCGCGCAGGCGGCGGGTATCCTCGCCCAGCGTCAGCGCGCAACCAGCCGCAGGCTTGACCAGGCCGGCGATGAGACGGAACAGCGTGGTCTTGCCCGCGCCCGAGGGCCCGATGACGGCGACGCGCTCGCCCGGAGCGATGTCCAGGCTGATGTCGTCGAGTACGCGCTGGCCGCCGTAGGCGATCGCGGCGCCCTGCAGTCGAACCGGGTGCTCGGGCACGGCCTGCGCATCAATGGAGTCTGTATTCATGATGATGAGCGGGCAGGGGGCGGCACAGCATCCGGCCGGACGCTGCGCCTACCGGTCCCAGCCAGCCCTCAGCCGCCGATGTCGATACCCGACTCGAGCAGGTCGACGTAACCCTGCCACTCGCCGATGTCGGCCTCGATGAACTTGCCTGCCTTCAGGTACTTGAGCACCTGGGCACCTTCCGGCGTGCTGCCATCGACGGCGAGCAGCGCGGCACGCAGCCTGGCGAGCAGGTCCGGGCCGAGATCGGCACGGGCGGCGAGGGCGTAATTGGTATAGGGCGGGGTCTTGTAGACGATCGGCGCACGCGCCTTGAGCGCGTCGTCGGCCTTGTCCCACGATGCGTAGTTGAGCGCGCCGACCTGATGAGTGCCGTCGGCCACCATCTGCATCACCACGTCATGGCTGCCGGAATAGGCCACACTGCGGAACACCCGCTCCGGCGCGGCACCGGCCTGGTCCATGAAGTACTTGCGCGGCATCATGTGGCCCGAGGTGCTGCTCTTGCTGCCGAAGGTGAAGCTCCAGCCCTTACCCTGCGCGGCCTTGGCGAGTTCTCCGAGGTCGCCCACGGTGCCCAGACCGGTCGCCGGGTTGGCGATGAAGTAGCTGACGAAGCCCTTGTCGATGTCGCGGCAGCCGAGGATGGTGAGCGCATCGCCCATCTGCATGCGCGCCTGCGCGGTGGTGACGGCCCCCAGCCAGGCGACATGGGCGCGGCCGGTGGCGAGCGCAGTGACGCTGGCGGCGTAGTTCTCCACGTGCATGTACTCGACCGGGATGCCCACGGCCTTGCCGAGATGACGGGCCAGCGCGCCGAAGTTCTCGCGCATGCGGTCGGCGTCACCGTCGTCGGGGATCGCGGTAATGACGAGCTTGGCCGGCTGGGCCAAGGCATCGCCTGCGTTCAGACCCAGGCTGCCGGCCACGGCGAGAGCGGCGGCGGACAGCAGGAAGCCTCTGCGCGAGGCAGTGCGTTGATGGTGCATGTGCTGCTCCGGTTGTTCGGAGACCGCCGGCAGTCGCGCCGCCGATCGGCTTCCAGCCACCCCGGTGCGGGCGCGCCGGGGTTTAATGGCCCGGCATTCCGACCGGGCAGATAGGGTTCGGACGCTTGTCGATATGTAGATCGACGTTCAGGTGTCCGGCGCACATTATCCGCAATGCTGGCCGGCAAAGGTAGGGTCAGGCGCGGCTGGCGCCGCACCCACGCAGGCCCATGCACCATCGCTTGCTGACGGCGCGGACAGCCTGATCTATGTTGAAGATCGAGCTGTACCGCATGGGAGCGTCGTCATGGAACCGGTCGATCTGTTCTACAGCTATGCACACGAAGACGAGAAACTCCGCGACGAGCTCGATGGCCACCTTGCGCTCCTGCGGCGCAAGGGCGTGATCCGCCCCTGGCACGATCGCAGCATCGTTGCGGGCCAGAAATGGGACGAGGCGATCGATGCCCAGCTCAGCACGGCAGACCTGATCCTGCTGCTGGTGAGCATGGACTTCCTCAACTCCGACTACATATGGGGCAAAGAACTTGCATCGGCAGTAGCGCGTGCCGAGCGCGGCGACGCCAGCGTGGTGCCGGTGCTGTTGCGCGCAGTGGACATCGAAGGGGCGCCCTTTGCCCACCTTCAGGGCCTGCCCACCGACCTGCGCCCGGTCACCTCCTGGCCCAACCGCGACGAGGCGTGGACCGATGTCGCCAAGGGCATCCGGCGCGCCGTCGAGGCAATCCAGCAGCGCTGGGTGAGTGCAGCACCCGCGGCCGCCGCAGCACCGAGGTCGAGCGACTTCGGCGCCACCTCAGCAAGTGTGGCCGCATCGGCGGCCGAGGACGACAGCTGGGCGCTCGAGGCCGCAGCGCCAGAAGGTACGGGCGACGCCGCTGCACGCAAGCACGAAGAACCCGACAGTCTGGTCCGGCGCATGATGGCCGGCTTCACCAACGAACTGGCGGTCGCGGCACGAATACGCGGCGCACCCGCGATGGATGGCGCCGAGGCCGAAGATACGGCGCTGACGCTGATCGACATGCCCGAGCAGAAGCGGCTGCTGTGGGTGGACGACAAACCGGAAGGCAACGCGCACGAGATCGCCGCGCTCGCAAAACTGCAGGTCGAAGTCGTGACCGCAGACAGCACGGAAGAAGCGCTCACACGCCTCGACGCCGATACCGAGGGCTTCGACCTGGTGCTATCGGACTGGAGCCGACCCGAAGCACTGGAAGGTCAGCCGAGCGCCGCGTTGAGACTGCTGCGCGCGCTGGCGTCGAGACCGCGCCGGCCTCCGCTGATCGTCTACCACGGCGAGTTCGACGACGCTCGCCGCACGACCCGACGCGACATGCTGCTGCGCGCGGGCGCCTTGGGCGAGGCCGTCGCCCCGGGGGAACTGCTCGCCTTGGTGAAGACCGCCCTGCAGGCGCGCTGAAGCACTCAGCGCATCGCGCGCAGGCGGGCGATACGGTCCTGGGTCGCCGGGTGGGTCGAGAACAGCCCGCGCAGGCCGCCGCCGGAGAGCGGGTTCATGATCATCATCTGCGCCGTTTCGGGGTGCTGCTCGGCGGTATGCATGGGGATGCCACGCGCATAGGCGTCGATCTTGGCGAGCGCGCTGGCCAGCGCCTCGGGATCGCCGGAGATTTCAGCACCGCCACGATCGGCACCGAACTCTCGGGTGCGGCTGATCGCCATCTGGATGATCATGCCGGCCATCGGCGCCAGGATCATCATCGCGATCGACACGATCGGGTTGGGACGGTTCTCGCCGTCGCGACCACCGAAGAACATGCCGAAGTTGGCCAGCATCGAGATCGCGCCCGCCACCGTGGCCGAGATCGTCGAGATCAGGATGTCGCGGTTCTTCACATGCGCCAGCTCGTGCGCCATGACGCCGCGCAGCTCGCGCTCGGACAGCATGCGCATGATGCCGGTGGTGGCGGCCACCGCGGCATTCTCGGGGTTGCGGCCAGTGGCAAAGGCGTTGGGCTGGGCCTCGTCGATGATGTACACCTTGGGCATCGGCAGGTCGGCGCGCTGGGCGAGCTCGCGCACCATGTTGTAGAGGTAGGGCGAGGAGGCGGCATCGACCTGGCGCGCGTTGTACATCTTGAGCACGGCCTTGTCGGAGAACCAGTAGGCCCAGAAGTTCATGGCGCCGCCGATGACGAGCGCGATCAGCATACCCTGCTGGCCGCCGATGGCCGCGCCCATGGCGCCGAACAGGGCGACGATGCCGGCCATCAGGATGGAGGTCTTGATCCAGTTACCGAACATTGCGGTGTCCTTCCTGCAAAAGGTTGATTCAAAAGCCTAGTTTGGGGCCCGACCAGGCAAATTCAAGCATGGAGCGAGGCCCACCGGCCCAACCGTGGCGCTCAGGCCACGGTTGCGAAGCGTTCGCCCACAGAGACCGGGAAGCCGCGCAGGAATTCCGCGGCAGGCAGGCGCTTGCTGCCCGGACGCTGTAACACCGTGCAACGCAGGGCGTCGCGACCGCAGGCGACGGTGATGCCGTCCTCGCCTGCCGCGATCACCGTGCCGGGGTCGCCCCGGCCGGGCACGACCTCGGCCGACCAGCACTTGACCACCGTATCGCGCAAGCTGGAAGCCGCCCCGGGGAAGGGGTCGAAGGCACGCGTCGCGCGCTCGATGTCGGCCGCCGGGCGGGTCCAGTCGATGTTCGCCTCGGCACGCCCGATCTTGGCAGCGTAGGTCACGCCCTCGGCCGGCTGCGGCCTGGCGACCAACTCGCCGCGCTGCAGGGCGGCCAGCGCGGCGACGATGCACTCACCGCCGAGCGCCGCGAGGCGGTCGTGCAGCGTGGCGGTCGTGTCGCGGGGCAGGATCGGCGTCGAGCGCTCGAGCAGCATCGCACCGGTGTCCAGGCCCTCGTCCATCTGCATGATGGTGATGCCGGTCGCGGCGTCGCCGGCTTCGATGGCGCGGTGGATGGGCGCGGCGCCTCGCCAGCGCGGCAACAGCGAGGCGTGGATGTTGAGGCAGCCCAGGCGCGGCATGTCCAGCACCGCCTTGGGCAGGATCAATCCGTAGGCCGCCACCACCAGCACGTCCGGCGCACAGGCCGACAGGCGCGCACGCTGCTCGTCCGTGCGCAGCCTCTCCGGTTGGTCGACCTCGATGCCACGCGCCAGGGCGAGCTGCTTGACCGCGCTCGGCGTGAGCTTCATGCCACGGCCGGCAGGGCGGTCGGGCTGGGTGAGCACCAGCGGCACCGTGTAGCCGGCCCCAAGGATGGCTTCGAGCGCGCAGGCGGCAAACTCGGGCGTGCCGGCGAAGGCGACGCGCAGCGCCGCGGGGGAGAGGGTGTCGGCCATCACGCGGTGATGCGGGCCTTCTTGGCCAGCTTGCTCTTGATGCGGCCGAGCTTGAGCTGGGACAGGTATTCGACGAAGACCTTGCCGTCGAGGTGATCGATCTCGTGCTGGATGCAGACCGCGAGCAAGCCGTCGGCCGCAAGTTCGTAGGGCTCGCCCTTGTCATCGAGGGCGCGCACCCGAACCCGCTCCGCACGCGTCACCTTCTCGTAGATACCGGGGACGGAGAGACAGCCTTCCTCGCACACCTGTTCGCCCGAGCGCTCGAGAATCTCGGGGTTGATCAGCGTCATCAGGCCGGATCTGTCCTCGCTGACGTCGATGACCACCACGCGCATGTGGACGTTGACCTGGGTGGCCGCGAGCCCGATGCCGGGCGCCTCGTACATGGTCTCGGCCATGTCGCGCACGAGCTGGCGGATGTCGTCATCGACCGCTGCAACCGGCTTGGCAACCGTATGCAGGCGGGGATCGGGGTATCTGAGAATGGGTAGGAGAGCCATGAATGCCTTGCCGCGTTAAACCTTTAAGTGCAGAATTTCAAGCGTTTTCACATGCATGCGCATGTACTGCGCCGGGGACTCGAAGCGCTTCACGACCGTGTTTGCTTCGCGCATCCGGTTCGACCCTGTCCATGCAACAGCGTTCCAGGGCCTCGTCGGCACGCCCCGCATCTACCGGAAGCGATCAATGACCCGAATTATATTCCCTCTGCTCGTCGCCTTCGCGGCCCTGTTTGGCGCGAGCGCCCACGCTCAATCCGGTGTCCGCCTTGCTGACAACGCACCCGACAGCTACACGGTGGTCCGTGGTGACACCCTGTGGGACATCTCGGGCCGCTTCCTGCAGGAACCCTGGCGCTGGCCCGAAGTCTGGCGCCTCAACCGCGAACAGATCCGCAACCCGCACCTCATCTACCCGGGGCAGGTCATCCTGCTCGACCGCAGCGGCCCCTGGCTGAGCATCGGCCGGCGCATCGGCGGCACCCAGGACGATCGCGTGCAGCCGCGCATCTACAGCGAAGCACTCGACAGCGCCCTGCCCAGCATCCCGCTGCAGGTGATCGAGCCCTTCCTGAACCGCCCGCTGGTCATTGACGGCCCCCGTCTGGAAGGCTCGGCGACCATCATCGCCACCGAGACCAGCCGCGTGCTGACCGGCACGGGCGACACCATCTTCGCCAAGGACGTCGGCGACGCCGCCGAGGTGTGGCACATCTACCGCCCGGCCAAACCGCTCGAAGACCCGGTGACGCGCGAAACCCTGGCCTGGGAGGCTGCCTACCTCGGCACCGCGCGCGTGACCGAACGCGGCCAGCCAACCACCCTCGAGGTCACCACCTCGGTCGAGGAAATCGGCGTCGGCGACCTGATGATGCCGAGCGATCGCCCGAGCGTGTTCTCCTTTGCGCCGCATGCGCCCGAGCGCGACGTGAACGGGCGCATCATCTCGATTCATCGCGGCGTGAGCGAAACCGGTCGTCTGCACGTGGTGGCGCTCAACGTCGGCGAACGTGACGGCATCGAGCGCGGCCACGTGCTGGCCCTGTTCCGCAACCGCGGCACGGCCGAATATACCGGCGACGGCGGCAAGGAGACCTTCCAGCTGCCCGAGAAGCGCTACGGCATGGTGTTCGTGTTCCGCGTCTTCGATCGCATCTCCTACGCCCTGGTGATGGAATCCGACGGCCCGGTCACCCTCTCCGACGTCGTACGCCAGCCCTGACGGTCGCCGCCGAGACTCACACGCACTCCCAGGCCTCTTGTCCGCCGATCACGACGACCTCGCCGACTGGTTGCGCCTGAGCTCGCTGCCGGGCCTGGGCGCCGACCGCCAGCGCAGCCTCCTTGCCGCCTTCGGCCTGCCGCGCCACATCTTCGGCGCCGGCCGCAGTGCGCTCGCGGCAGTGGTGGGGGGCGAAGCCGCGGATACAGTGCTCGGCACCCCGCAGGCCGAATGGATGGAGCGCGCGCTCGCCTGGGCGGCCGAGCCCGGCAGCCACGTGCTCACCCTTGCCGACGAAGCCTATCCACGCAGCCTGCTCGACATGGCCGACCCGCCGGTGCTGCTCTACGTCAAGGGCGACCCGGCCCTGCTCCAGCGCCCGGCGATCGCCCTGGTGGGGGCGCGCTCCGCAACCGCCCAGGGAGAGGCCAACGCCGAAGCCTTCGCCCGCGAGCTGGCGGCGCAGGGCTTCACCATCGTCAGCGGGCTTGCTCTAGGTATCGACGCGGCAGCCCATCGCGGCGCGCTCGCCGCAGGTACAGCCGGGGGCGGTACGATCGCCGTGATCGGTACCGGAATCGATCGCATCTACCCCGCACGCAACGCAACACTTGCCCGCGACATCGCCCGCTGCGGCGTGGTCGTCAGCGAGTTCCCGCTCGGCACACCGCCACTGCAGCACAACTTCCCGCGCCGCAACCGGCTCATCGCCGGTCTCGGGCAAGGCGTGCTGGTGGTCGAGGCGGCACTCAACAGCGGCTCACTGATCACCGCGCGACTGGCGACCGAATGCGGCCGCGAGGTGTTCGCGATCCCGGGCTCGATCCATTCGCCACTGTCGCGCGGCTGCCACCGCCTGATCCGTGAAGGTGCCAAGCTGGTCGAGACGGCCGAAGACGTCGTCGAGGAATTGCGCGGCCGGCTCGGCTGGGCGGCACCCGAGCGCCCGCACACGGCGGCCGGACGCCGTCGACGCGAACGCAAGGATGCCGCTTCGACGCCGCCGACCGTGTCCCAGGCCGAGCTTGCCCTCGACGGCGAGGCGGCACGGGTGCTGCAGATCATCGGCCATGACCCGGTGGACATCGACACGCTGGCCCAGCGCTGCAGCTTGACGGTCGATGCCCTGTACGCCATCCTGCTTCCGCTCGAGCTGGATGGACTCCTCGCGCGCTTGCCCGGGGGGCGCCTCCAGCGCATCTGAATCCGGCCGCACATCACCAGCCGCACGCAAGCACAGCGGGCGGAGCCCTCCATCCGGCATGCCGGTCCTGGAACCGCCCACCACGCTGCCGACCGCCCCCAAATGAGGCCGCCTTGTTCGACATCCTCGTATATCTCTTCGAAAGCTACATCCACGCAGACGCCTGCCCCGAATCCGATCTGCTCGCCCGCAAGCTGTCGGCGGCCGGATTCGACCAGGACGAGATTTCCGAAGCGCTCGACTGGCTGGCAGGCCTGCGCCGCGTGGCACGCGACATCCACCCCGGCATCGCGCCCAGCAGCGGATCGGTACGGATCTACACCGATGAAGAGCAGAAGCAACTCGACGCCCGCTGCCGCGGCTTTCTGAGCCTGCTCGAAAGCGCCGGCGTTCTCGGCGCCGCGCACCGCGAGCTGATCATCGAGCGTGCGATGGCCCTGAACGACTTCACCATCTCGCTGAATCGCCTCAAGGTCATCGTACTGATGGTGCTGTGGCAGCAGGAAGAGCCTATCGACACCCTGATGGTGGACGAGCTCCTCACCGAAGAGGAAGACTGGGCCTACGAACCGACCTTGCATTGAGTGGTCAATCCAGCCTGCTTGCAAGCGCAAGCAGGCTGTCCTTATCATCCGCCGCTTCCCGAACCCCGCGCGCCCGCTGGGCGCCACAGTCGTCTCGACACGAGCATGAGCAAGCAACTGATCATCGCGGAAAAGCCTTCCGTTGCGCAGGACATCGCCCGTGCGCTGGGCGGCTTCACCAAGGAGAAGGACTACTTCGAGTCCGACGAATATGTATTGTCGTCGGCCGTGGGTCACCTTCTCGAGCTCACCGTGCCCGAGGAGTTCGAGGTCAAGCGCGGCAAGTGGACCTTCGCCCATCTGCCGGTGATCCCGCCCCACTTCGCGGTCAAGCCGATCGAGAAGACCGAGGATCGGCTCAAGCTGCTCACCCGGCTCATCAAGCGCAAGGACGTCACCGGCCTCATCAACGCCTGTGACGCGGGCCGCGAGGGCGAGCTGATCTTCAACTTCATCGCCCAGCACGCGGGCAGCAAGAAGCCGATGCAGCGCCTGTGGCTGCAGTCGATGACCGCGCAGGCGATCCGCGACGGCTTCGCCCATCTGCGCGCCGCGCAGGACGTCGAGGGCCTGCGCAACGCGGCGATCTGCCGCGCCGAATCCGACTGGCTGATCGGCATCAACGGCACGCGCGCGATGACCGCGTTCAACTCCAAGACCGGCGGCTTCCACCTCACCACCGTGGGCCGGGTGCAGACACCGACGCTGGCGATGGTGGTCGAGCGCGAGGACCGCATCCGCAAGTTCAGGTCGCGCGACTACTGGGAGCTCGAGGCGCGCTTCGGCTGCGCCGCCGGCGAGTACCCGGGGCGCTGGTTCGACGAGAAGTTCAAGAAGCCCGAGGGCGACGAGCACGCCACCGCCTTCCGCCTGTGGGACAAGGCCCAGGCCGAGGCCATCCGCAGCAAGTGCGCAGGCAAGCCGGGCGTGGTCAGTGAAGAGGCCAAGCCCTCCACCCAGTTGTCGCCGCTGCTGTTCGACCTCACCAGCCTGCAGCGCGAGGCCAACGGCCGCTTCGGCTTCTCCGCCCGGGTGACGCTGCAACTCGCCCAGGCGCTGTACGAGAAGCACAAGGTGCTGACCTACCCGCGTACCGACGCGCGCGCACTGCCCGAGGACTACCTCGCCACGGTGAGCGAGGTCATGCGCACGCTGCCCGACCAGTACGCGCCCTTCGCCAACGAGATCGCCAAGCACGGCTGGGTGAAGCCCAACAAGCGCATCTTCAACAACGCCAAGATCTCCGACCACTTCGCGATCATCCCCACCGGCGCACTGCCGAAGAACCTGTCCGAAGCCGAACACAAGATCTACGACCTCGTCACCAAGCGCTTCCTGGCGGTTTTCTACCCCGCGGCCGAGTACCAGATCACCACCCGCATCACGCGCGTCGAGGGCGAGGCCTTCAAGACCGAGGGCAAGGTGCTGGTCAATCCGGGCTGGCTGGCGGTGTATGGCAAGGAAGCGGCCAACGACGAGAAGGATGCCAAGGACGGCAGCGCACCGCAGCTGGTCGCTGTGAAGCAGGGCGAAACGGTGTCCACCGAGGACATCACGGTCAAGTCGCTGCAGACCAAGCCGCCAGCGCGCTTCAACGAAGCCACGCTGCTCTCCGCAATGGAAGGCGCGGGCAAGATGGTCGACGACGAGGAATTGCGCGCGGCGATGGCCGAACGCGGTCTCGGCACGCCAGCCACCCGCGCGCAGATCATCGAAGGCCTGATCAGCGAGCAGTACATCCATCGCGAAGGCCGCGAACTGATCCCGAGCGCCAAGGCCTTCTCGCTGATCACGCTGCTGAAGGGACTGGGCGTCACCGCGCTGACCTCGCCCGAACTCACCGGCGGCTGGGAATACAAGCTCGCGCAGATGGAGCACGGCAAGCTCAGCCGCGAAGCCTTCATGAGCGAGATCGCCGAGATGACGCGCGAGGTCGTCGAGCGCGCAAAGCGCTACGAGTCCGACACCGTGCCGGGCGAGTTCGTGACGCTGCAGACGCCGTGCCCGAAGTGCGGCGGCGTCGTGAAGGAAAACTACAAGAAGTTCGCCTGCCAGGCCTGCGACTGGAGCACCTGGAAGATCGTCGCCGGCCGCCAGTTCGAGTACGACGAGATCGAGACCCTGCTGCGCGAGGGCAAGGTCGGCCCGCTGCTCGGCTTCCGCAACAAGATGGGGCGCCTGTTCAATGCCGACATCGTGTTGAACGAGGACAAGCAGCCCACCTTCGACTTCGGCCAGCCCAAGGAGGGCGAGGAGGCCGAGGCGGTGGACTTCTCCGCGCAGGAGGCCGTCGGTGCCTGCCCGAAGTGCGCCAGCCGGGTGTACGAGCACGGCATGGCCTATGTGTGCGAGAAATCGGTGGGACCAGGCAAGAGCTGCGATTTCCGCTCCGGCAAGATCATCCTGCAGCAGCCAATCGAACGCGAGCAGATGGCCAAGCTGCTGACCGAGGGCAAGACCGACCTGCTCAAGGGCTTCGTGTCGGCACGCACGCGGCGCAAGTTCTCCGCCTTTCTGGTGCGCGGCAAGGACGGCAAGGTTGGCTTCGAGTTCGAAGCCAAGGCACCGAAGGCGACCAAGCCCGCAGCGGCGAAGGCGGGCGAAACCGCAGGCGAGGGTGCTGAAGCACCCGCTCCGCGCAAACGCAGCACCACGCGCAAGGCGAGCTGAACAGACCAGAAAGCTCGCGACTTGCGTCGCGCCTACAGCGAGGCCGCACGCGGCGCGGCTTTCCGCGTGGAAGCGGCGCCCGCCGCGAGGAGTTGAAGGCGATGCCCCCTTCAGCCCCCTCGGCCGCGCACGCCGATCCGGTGGTTCAGCCTGATTTGGCGGCGTTCAGGCGCTTGACCCCGGCGACGAAGCGCGACAGCGTCTCGGACAGCACACCACGCGGGATCATCACTTCGATGAGCTGGAAACGCCCACGCGTCGCCATCGCACGATCCAGCGCCTGCTTGAGCTGGGCCCGGGTGTGCACGCGCACGCCGTCGCCGCCCATGCCCGCGGCCATCTGCGCGAAGCCCCAGTCGTCGAGATCATTGAAGCCCGACTCGGGCTGGAAGGTGCGCAGCATCTCCCAGCTGCTGTTGTTGAACAGCAGCACGATCGGATCCCAGCCGTAGCGTCGGCAGTTGCCCAGTTCCCAGCCCGTCATCTGAAAGGCGCCGTCGCCAACGAGGATGAGCGGACGCTGGCCCGTAGCCGCCTGCAGGCCGAGGCCCGCGGGCACACCAAAACCCATCGTGGCGTAATAGCCCGGCGCCACCAGGGCGGTGTGCTCGATGTCCATCGCGGTGAACAGGCAGTCGCCCATGTCGGAGGCGATCGGCAGCTTGCCATGCGCGGCCATCAGGTCATTGACGGCCAATGCCACGTCGGCTGGCGCGATGGTGGCCTCGTCGGCCACCAGGCCATGCGGGAAAGCCGGGCGCGACACCTCGAAGTGTTTCGCCGCCGGGGGCACGCAGGCAAGCAGGCCATCGACGAGCGCATCGAGCGGGATGCGTGGGTAGGTGTGGTAACCCATCGTCACCCGTCCCTCCAGCGCCTGGATGGTCTTGCGCAGATCGATGTGCTTCTCTGACACCGCGAAGTTGGTGTCCGAGATGATCACGCCGAGCAGGAACAGACCGTCGGAGTCCTCCACCAGCCGCGTCACCTCGGGCAGGCCGGCCAGGCCCATGTAGGTACCCACCAGCGGTGCGCCATGATCTGCAAGCAGGCCGCGGCCCATGAAGCTTGTCACCACCGGCAGGCCAAGGCGGCGCGACAGCTCGGCGACCTTGTCCTCGAGCCCGAAGCGGCGCACCTCGACCCCCACCATCAGCACCGGCGCGGATGCGCGCCCGATACGTTCGAGGATCTCTGCGACACACGCCTGCAGCGCCTCGCCATCGACCGCCGGCGGCGGCTCGGCGATCACCGCTGCGCAGGGCTGGGCGACCATGTCGCGCGGGATCTCGATGTACACCGGCTGCGAGTTGCGCAGGCAATTGGCGAGGACGCGCGCGATGTCGGCGGGCGCGCGCGCTGCATCGTCCAGACGCACCTGATCGCAGGTGATCTCACGGAAGATCTGGAACTGGGAGTCGAGCGTCTTGGCCTGGTGATGCAGCAGCAGCCCGGAGTTCGACTCGCCGCGGCCCGGACCGCCGGACAGGACCACCAGCGGTGATTTCTCGGCATACGCTGCGGCCACCGAGTTGATCATGTTGAGCGCACCTGCGCCGTAGGTTACCGCGGCCACGCCCAGTCCGCCGCCGATGCGTCCGGCCGCGTCGGCGGCGAAGCCCACCCCTGGCTCATGCGAGAGCGTATGCAGGGGCAGGATCTTCGATTCCTCGATGATGCGGAAATAGGGCAGGGCGAAGTCGCCCGGGATGCCGAAGATCTGCCGCGCGCCATGCGCCTTGAGCGCATGCAGCAAGGATTCGGTAAGCGTCATGGGGTGTCTC
Source organism: Thauera mechernichensis (assembly GCF_029588855.1). NCBI lineage: Bacteria > Pseudomonadati > Pseudomonadota > Betaproteobacteria > Rhodocyclales > Zoogloeaceae > Thauera > Thauera mechernichensis. The sequence goes on from NZ_JARQZE010000014.1 coordinate 50,031, forward strand.
CTCAGGTGGTCTTGTGAGGAGCATTATGCTGCGCATCCCACACATAAAGTGCGCGTTATTCGCGCATTTATCGTTAATATGCGCACAATTCATGCATATGAAAGCACATAAATGAGCACTTTCACCGTAGATCGTCAGGATCTGGCACTCCTCGATGCCCTGCAGCGCAGCGGCAATGCCACCAATGCCACTCTTGGCGAACAGGTCCACCTGTCCGCATCCCAGGTGAGCCGGCGCCTGCAGCGCCTGCAGGAAGGCGGACTGATCGCCGGTTACGCTGCACTGCTGAACCCCGCAGCCGTCGGCCTGGGCGTCACCGCCTTCGCCCATGTCGTGCTCGAGCGCCAGGGCGGGGCACGCAGCGAAGCCTTCGAAGCCGCCGTCGCCGGCTTGCCCGAGGTACTCGAGTGCTTTTCGGTGAGCGGCAACGCCGACTACGTACTGCGCCTGGTCGCTCCCGACCTGGCCGCTTTCTCCGAACTGATGATGAAGCGCGTGCTGTGCCTGCCCGGCATCGCCAACGTGAAGACCGACATCGTGCTCGGCCGCGTGAAGCAGACCCATGTCCTGCCCCTGGACCACATCACCCAGCCCAGCCAGCCCAGGCAACGCGTGCGCTTTTCCGGAGGCTGAAATGAGGACGGGCCCCGCAGGGCCCGTATGCAACTCCGCGCGCCGACCGGCGCGGCTGCACTCAAGCTCAGGCTTCGAGCAGGCTGCGCAGCATCCAGGCGGTTTTCTCGTGCACCTGCATGCGCTGGGTCAGCAGGTCGAGCGTAGGTTCGTCGCTCGCCTTGTCGGCGACCGGCGCGATGCTGCGTGCGGTCTTGATCACCGCTTCCTGGCCCTGGACGAGCAGGCGGATCATGTCCTGCGCCGAGGGTACCCCGTCCGGCTCACTCATGCTGGTGAGCTTCTGGAACTCCTTGTAGGTGCCGGGCGCCGGGAAGCCCAGCGCGCGGATGCGCTCGGCGATCTGGTCAACTGCGAGTGCGAGTTCGTTGTATTGCGCCTCGAACATGAGGTGCAGCGTGTTGAACATCGGCCCGGTGACGTTCCAGTGGAAATTGTGTGTGGTCAGGTACAGGGTGTAGCTGTCCGCCAACAGGCGCGAAAGGCCTTCGGCGATCTTGGCGCGATCCTTCTTGGTGATGCCGATATCGATTTCCATGTCGCTTCTCCTGTGATTGATGCGCTGGAGCGGCTGCGTCCAGCCGGGATGGTTCAATCGTAAGCCAATCGGTCCAATGAATCCAATTGATCGCCGGAATACCTTTCATGCCGCAGGGCTATGCCTGGCGCAGCCCCGTATCCACCTGTGGAACACGCCCCACCGGCCGTACCCCGGGCAGTTCGCTGTCCAGGATCGCCGCCCGCAGCACGTCGATCGCCCCGCTGCGCGGGTAGGTGACACGCCACGCCAGGGCGACACGGCGCTGAGGCTCGGGGTCGCTGAACGGCCGTACCGCGACCAAGGGGTTCTGCGCCGACATCTCGTCGACCGCCGAACTGGGCAACACCGTCACGCCGAGACCCGTGGCCACCATGTGGCGGATGGTCTCGAGCGAACTGCCCTCCAGCGTGCGCTGCAGCCCGCCGATGTTGCGGCAGCTCGGGCACACCTCGAGCACTTGCTCGCGGAAGCAGTTGCCCGCGCCAAGCAGCAACAACTGGTCGTCGGCGAGGTGCTCGGCCGAGACCGACTCATCCTGCGTCCACGGATGGGCCGACGGCATCAGCACCCGGAACGGCTCGTCGTAGACCGGCTGGGCGACGATGCCGGGCTCCTCGAACGGCAGGCTGATGATGATGACATCGAGCTCGCCGCGCTTGAGCGACTCGGCCAGGCGAGCGGTGAAGTTCTCCTGGATGATCAGCGGCATCCGCGGCGCAAGCTGGTGCACGCGCGGGATCAGGCGCGGCAGCAGGTAAGGGCCGATGGTGTAGATCACCCCTACGCGCAGCGGGCCTGCAAGCGGATCCTTGCCCGCCGCGGCGATCTCCTGGATCTGGCTCGCCTCCATCAGCACCTTCTCTGCCTGCGCGACGATGCGGCGACCGGTCTCGGTGATCTTGACCTCGGAGGCGCTGCGCTCGAAGAGCTGGACGCCGAGCTCTTCCTCGACCTTCTTGACCGCCACAGACAGCGTCGGCTGTGACACATGGCATTTCTCGGCCGCACGGCCGAAATGACGCTCGTACGCCAACGCGACGAGGTAGCGGAGATCGGTCAGGGTCATGGCGTTTATGCGTTCCGGAAAAGGAATGGAGCCTGAAGCGGATAGCTGGGGATGTTACAGCTTCCAATGCCCTCCTGCGCGACCGGCGACTCACCGCTATACTTCGCCAGCCCTGACTCAGCTCAAACCCATCGATGCGCTCCCACTCCGGTACTGCCGGCGGACTGGCCCTGATTCTCACCGCAAGCCTGTGCGCAGGACAGGTGCGGGCGGAAGACAGCTTCTTCGCACCGCTGCCGGTCGTGCTCAGCGCCTCGCGCCTGCCCCAGACCCTGCACGACAGCCCGGCTGCGGTCACGGTATTCGATGCGGACTTCATCGCTGCCACCGGCTACCGCGACCTCAGCCGCCTGATGCGGCTCGTCCCCGGCTTCCAGGTTGGCCAGGAACGCGGCAACGCACACTGGGTCACCTACCATGGCCTGGGCATGGACTATCCACTGCAGATGCAGGTCCTGATCGACGGACGCTCTTTTCCTGCGCCCTCGTTCAACTCTTCGGCGGAGCGCATCTCGCTGCAGGATATCGAGCGCATCGAGGTGGTACGCGGCTCGAACTCCGCCGCCTTCGGCTCGAACGCCTTCCTGGGCATCGTCAACATCCGCACCCGGCATAGCGCCGACAGCACCGGAACAAGCCTGCGTCTGAGCCGTGGCGCGCCCGGCATCCTGGACGTCAGCGCGCGCCATGCCGTCGAATCGGCCCCGCTCAGCCTGCGCATCAGTGCGCAGCACGAGGCCGACGAAGGCTTTGCCGGGCTGCATGATGGTCGCCGCACGAACCTGTTGTCGGTGCGGGGAGATCTCCAGCTCGACGAACGCAACGAGCTCAACCTCAATGCGGTGCTTGCCGAGGGCCGGCGCGACGCGGGCTATGAGCGCTCCTTCTTCAACAGCGCCGGCATGCGCGAATCGCAGCACGCCAACCGCACCTTGCACCTGCGCTGGCGCCACGTCGCCGCGGCCGAAGAGGAGTGGCTGGTGTCGGCCTACTGGAATCGCCAGCGCGTGCGTGACGAATGGCGGCTGGATTCGCGCATCAACCCCCCGCTCCCGCTCGCGCCTGGCGTTGCCTTCGGCGCCGACGTCGGCAACACCGCAGTGACCGACCAGCACAGTCTCGAAGTCGAGCACCGCTGGCGCCTCGATCCCGCCACACGCGTGCTGTGGGGCGCCGAATGGCGGCATGTCGAGCAGGCCTCGCCCTTTTATTTCCACGCTGCCAAGGCGCACCAGCGCAGCGAGCAGCGCCTGTTCGCCAATCTGGAATGGCGCAGCGCACCGGCATGGCTATGGAACTTCGGCGGCATGGTGGAGAAGCTCGGTGGCGATGCCGCTCGTTTTGCGCCGCGCGTATTCCTCAACTGGCAGGCCGCTCCCGACATGACCTGGCGTCTCGGCCACTCGCGCGCCTGGCGCCAGCCCGGACTTTTCGAACGCAATGCCGATGTGCGCATCGTTTCCGACACCGGTACGCTGCTGCAGCAACGCCAGCTTCCCAATCCGGCCCTGAGGCCGCAGCGCATCGACGCCTTCGAACTCGGCTTCCTGGGCATCCTGCCTGACCAGCGCAGCACCCTCGACGTGCGCCTGTTCCATGAGCGCATCGATGATCTCATCGTGCGCCAGCCTGGACCGCTCATCACCGACCTGCCCCGCACCGGCGACGCGGGCTACCTTGCCTTCCTGGAGACCCTGCGCAGCACGCGCTGGGAGAACTACGCCGGCGAGGTCCGCCTCAGCGGACTCGAGTACCAGCTGCGCACCAGCCCATGGCCCGGGACCGAGTTCATCCTGTCGCACAGCATGATCGATCGCCGCGCCGCGGACGACCGCATCCGCAGCAATACCGCACCCTACTCCGGCAGCCTGAGCTGGCTGCAACGCGTCGGCCCCTGGCAATCGATGCTGAGCGTACTGCGCATGGGACCGATCGACGCCGGCTTCAGCTACGTGCCCGGCTTCAGCTACACCGTGCCTGCGTACACCACCGTGGACTGGAGTGCAGCGCGCAGCTTCCGCCTTGAACACGGCACCCTGAGCTTGCGGCTGAGCGCGATCAACCTGCTCGGCCGCCACCAGGAACTGGCCAACCGGCCACTGCAGGCACAGGCGGAGTATCGCAACCGGCCGGCGAACCAGGCCGGGCGACAGGTCCATGTCACGCTGCAGGCGGAATTCTGACGCCCCTGGCGAGCAGGCAGAGGCGCCGGCCTTGAAGTCACGCCCGCTCGGCCCGATCTGAAAGCGGACGTGTTGTCGGGAACAGGATGCGGATTCCCGCGTCCACGCACTCGTGCACGTCCATCAACTTCCACGACCACGCGTGAATACCGATATGAAGAAGATCATTGCCGTCAGTGCCCTCGCCGTCGCGCTTGCAGCGGCGCTCCCGCAGGGGGCCTTCGTGTCGCCGGCCATGGCGCAGGCGACCGCTCCCTCCATGGTGTCGCCCAACCGCTACGGGCTGCCGGACTTCGGCGACCTGGTCGAGCAGGTCGGACCTGCGGTCGTCAACATCAGCGTCGTCCAGCGCCAGGCACAGGGCGTCACCGGTGAGAACCCGTTCGCGAACGACCCCTTCTACGACTTCCTGCGTCGCTTCGGGGTACCCATGCCGGGATTCCCGGGCCAGCCGGGCATGGGGCCGCGCACACGCCAAGGCATCGGCTCGGGTTTCATCGTCAGCCAGGACGGCTATGTGCTGACCAATGCCCATGTGGTGGCAGGCGAGAACGCGGATGCCGCGCTGTCCGAGGTCACCGTGCGGCTGATCGACAAGCGCGAGTTCAAGGCAACGGTGGTGGGGGTCGACCGCCGCACCGACGTCGCCCTGCTCAAGATCGACGCGCAGAACCTGCCCACCCTCAGGATCGGCAATGCCGACGAGGCCCGCGTCGGCGAGTGGGTGGTGGCGATGGGCTCCCCCTTCGGATTCGACAACACGGTCACCGCCGGCATCATCTCGGCCAAGGCGCGCCGCCTGCCGGACGAGACCTACGTACCCTTCATCCAGACCGACGTCGCGATCAACCCGGGCAACTCGGGCGGCCCCTTGTTCAACCTCGCGGGCGAAGTGATCGGCATCAATTCGCAGATCTACTCGCGCTCGGGCGGCTTCATGGGCATTTCGTTCGCAATCCCGATCGACGTTGCCATGAACGTCAAGGACCAGCTCGTCGCCCACGGCCGTGTCCAGCGCGGCCGCCTGGGCATTGCCATCCAGGGCGTCGACAAGGAGCTTGCCCAGTCCTTCGGGCTGGCCGAGGCTCACGGCGCGCTGGTGGCCAGCGTCGACCCGGGCAGCGCGGCGGAGAAGGCCGGCCTGCAGCCCGGTGACGTGGTGCTGCAAGTGGATGGCCGACGCATCTCCGATTCGGCCGAACTGCCGCGCGTGATCGGCGAGAAACGCCCGGGGACTCAGGTGCGCATGGAGATCTGGCGCGATGGCCGCAGCCGCAGCGTGACCGCAACGCTCGACGAACTGACCACCGATACGGTGGCCGCAGCCGACCCCCTGCCCAGCCAGGTGGAAAAGCTGGGCGACAAGCTCGGGCTGAGCGCACGCGCCCTCACCGCCCAGGAGGCTTCCGAACTGCGGCTGCGCGGCGGCCTTGCCGTGGAGAGCGTCGATGGCGCCGCCGCGCGTGCCGGATTGCAGCGCGGCGATGTAATCCTGGCCATCAACAACCAGCCGGTGACCACCATCGCCGAGTTCCGCGCTCAGTTGCAGCGTTCGGGCAACCGCTTCGCACTGCTGATCCAGCGCGGCAGCGCACGCATCTTCGTCCCCGTCCGCATCGAATAAGTCATTCGACACGCTGGCGGGGGCTGCAGCACGTGTGCTGCAGCCCCCGCCAGCGCTCAGAAGCGGAACCGGGATACCGAATCCTGCAGCTGTGCTGCCAGCGCCTCAAGGTGGCGTGCAGCCTCCACGGTCTGATCGACGGTGCGGCCGTTGTCCTGGGCCATGCCGGCGATCTCGCTGATGCTGGAAGTCACCGACTGGCTCGATACCCGCTGCGAACCGGTGGCCTGCGCGATGTGGTCCAGCCCGTCCACGACCTCTACGACCAGCACATTGGCCGAATCGAGCACCTGGCTCACCGTTTCAGCTACTGCGCGGCTCGACTCGATGTGATGCAGGCCATCCTCGATCGAACCCTGAACGGAATCCGAGCGACTGCTGATCTCGCGCGTCAAGGCATCGATCTCGCCTGCCGAGCGCGCGGATTTCTCTGCCAGCTTGCGCACTTCGTCGGCCACCACGGCAAAGCCACGGCCCTGCTCGCCTGCCCGCGCCGCTTCGATCGCCGCATTGAGTGCAAGCAGGTTGGTCTGCTCGGCAATGTCCCGCACTTCGCTCGTCATGCGCGAGATCGCCTGCGTCGAGCCAACAAAGTCGCTCACCGCATCGGCCATCTGCTTGACGGTGGCTTCGACCTGGCCCACCTCGCCGACAAGTCGCCGCAGGCTCTCCTGCCCTTCCCGAGCGCGCTGCAAGCTGTCATGCGAACGCGCACGCACGGCCTCGGTGCGCTCGGCAATACTGGAGATGTTGCCCATCATGGCATCGACGGTCTCCGCCGCGTTTGCCGATGTGGCGCGCTGGCGTTGCGAGCCCTGGGCAACTGCAGTGGCGCTTCCGGCCAGCTGCCCGGCCGCATTGGTGACTGCCGAGGCCGACTGCGCGACCTGGCGTACCAGTGCGGCCAGGGTTGCCAGCATTTCATTGAAGGTGAGCGCGGTGCGCCCGATCTCGTCTTGGCCACCCACTTCCAGGCGCCGGGTCAGGTCACCACCGCCTTGCGCAATCTGTGCCAGGCCTTCATTGAGGTGAGACAGCGGACGACTGACGAAGCGACGGATGAACAGATAGACGAAACCGATCAGCGGCAAGGAGACGAGGAAGGCAAACACGATGCTCTGGTTGCGAAAATCGATCACCGCCGCATTGGCCTTGTCGAGCGAAATCCGCATCGACACCGCACCGAGCGGTGTGCGATCGGCGACCTGGTGACATGCGATGCAATCCTTTCCCAGCCAGTCGCGCAAGGCGAGAGACGGGATCACCACACGCAGGTGCTCGCCATGCTCGGCATTGTGCTCGACCCGCATCGTGGTCCGGCCCTCGGCCAGGGCCAGGCGTTCGTCGGCATCGCCACCGACCGTCGGCAAGCCGCCGTCGCCGAAGACCTTGCTCACTGCCTCACCACGGATCACCTTGAGGTCGCGCACGACGCTGAGTTCCTTGATCTGGTCAAGGAACACGTCGCGTTGACCGACCGTACCCGTGATCATCATGCCGGTGAGGCCGGCCATGGTCATCTCATTGATGCTGCCGGCAAAGTCCTTGGCCTGCTCGATCGCCATGTTGCGGTTGACCCGTGTCTCCCACGCGATCATCCCACCCCAGGCCACGACCAGCATGAGCCAGATCACCAGGGTGAGGCGAAGCCAGATCGGTGTATCAGCCAGACGGCGCATCATTCATCTCCTTGTCCGCAGGGACATATCCCTTGCTTGCTATTTCTTGCTTATAGACTGCTTATTACGACGCCGTCGCGGCAGGCTTTAACACTACGCGCGCGATTGCCTCCGCTCATACGAGCGGAATATCATCGCTTGTCGATATGCGATGTGCTGAACCAATCCGCAAGGCGCACTGTCGCAAGGCGGTCAGTCAGCAACCCACATGCCCGCTGTGCCGCTGCCGACACGCATTACCCTTCCCACAACGCTAAGAGGTCGTCAATGAAGAAATCCATCCTGTTCGGCGTCATCGCCCTGTCCGTTGCAGCCACCGCTTCCGCCCAGGTCAAGCCGGAAGACCAGATCAAGTTCCGCCAGGCCGGCTACAGCTTCATGAGCTGGAACATGGGCAAGATCAAGGCCAACGTGGAAGGCGAGTTCAACGCGCAGCAGGTGCAGGCCGCTGCCAACGCCATCGCAGCCATCGCGGGTTCGGGCATGGGCGCACTGTACGGCCCGGGCACCGACAAGGACATCGGCGACCGCAAGACGCGCGCCAAGCCCGAACTGTTCCAGAACATGGAAGATGTCGGCAAGCTGGCGATGGATTTCAACGCCGCTGCAGCGAACTTGGCACAGGCTGCCGCCAGCGGTGACAAGGCCGCGGTGCAGAAGGCCTTCGGTGAAACGGGCGCCACCTGCAAGGCCTGTCACGACAAGTACCGCGCCGACTGACCCGGCACGGTACTTGTACTCCAACGACAAAGCCACCCTTGGGTGGCTTTGTCGTTCTCTACGCCTGGCAAGGGACGACCTTACCAGGCGGGTACCGGAGGCGGTGGCGGTGGCGCAATGAAGCTGCCCGTCGCTGCGTAAAGCACGGCAGCCGTGATCGCCAACGCAAGCAGCAAAGCCACGATGCCGCCACCCTGCGCGGCTTGGGCATCGGCCTCATCGACCTCCTTGTCGCCGGTGATCATCGGCTTGACCAGGTTGTCCTTCTTGAACACGGCATAGAACAGCACTGCCCCCACGTGCAGCGCGACGAGGACGATGATCGGCCAGTAGTTCTGCCGGTGCAGGCCGCTCAACCAATCGCTGGTATCGCCGCTCACCAGCGCGCGCAAGGGGCCGGAAAAAGCGATGTCATCGTTGGCAAACAGCCCGGTGACCGCCTGGTAACTCATCACGCCGAGCAGGGCGAGCACCGACAGGGCGCCGAGCGGGTTGTGACCAAGCCCGCTCCAGTGACCGCGCAGGTGCGCCCACAGATGGGCGGGGCCCGGGACGAAGTCCGCAAAGCGGGCATAGGTGGAGCCGATGAAGCCCCACACCAGACGAAACGTTAGCAGCCCCAGGATGGCAATGCCGACGCGGCCGTGCCACTGGATGAAGCTGCCGCCGAGTTGGCCGGTAACGTAGGCCGCAACCACGAGGACGGCCAGCAGCCAGTGGAACAATCGGGTGGGCAGGTCCCAGACGCGGACTTTACGTGTCGTCATGTGTGTGTCGTTCCGTGATCAAAGTGCGTGGTGTTGCGAAGAAGGCTGCGCGCCGCAAGATCGTCTGCCCGAGCACAGACCCGGCGTCGGCGCGCGGGTTCCGGCGCACAGGACATCATCCAGCCTTGCGCTGCGCCAGGAACTCGCGCAGATGGCGCCCGGTGTGCGACTCCGGCGTCGCCATCGCCACCTCGGGCGGGCCTTCGGCCACCACCCGGCCGCCGCCATCGCCGCCCTCCGGGCCGAGGTCGATCAGCCAGTCGGCCTCGGCCATGACGTCGAGGTCATGCTCGATCACCAGCACCGTATGGCCAGCATCGGTCAGGCGGTGCAGCACCCGGATCAGCTTGTCGACGTCGGCCATGTGCAGGCCCACCGTCGGCTCGTCCAGCACATACAGGCTGTGCTTGTCGGCCGGCAGCGGCACACCACCCGTGTCTTCGGAGTCACCCGGGCGGCGGCGCACCTTGGCCAGTTCGGTCACCAGCTTGATGCGCTGCGCCTCGCCGCCCGACAGCGTCGGGCTGGGCTGGCCCAGGGTCAGGTAGCCAAGGCCGACGTCCTGCAGCAGCTGCAGGGGGTGGGCGATCGCGGGATGGGCAGAGAAGAAATCCACCGCCTCGTCCACCGGCATCGCCAGCACCTCGGCGACGGTCCTGTCCTTCCAGCGCACCGACAAGGTCTCGGGATTGAAGCGTGCGCCGCCGCAGCCCTCGCAGGGCGTCTTCACATCGGGGAGGAAGCTCATCTCGACGGTGGTCTGGCCGGCGCCATCGCAGACCGGGCAGCGCCCGGCGCCGGTGTTGAAGGAAAAGCGCGAAGCATTCCAGCCGCGGGTGCGGGCGTCGAAAGTGTCGGCGAAGAGCTTGCGGATCGCGTCCCAGAAGCCGACGTAGGTCGCCGGGCAGGAGCGCGGGGTCTTGCCGATCGGGGTCTGGTCGACCTCCAGCACACGGCCGACCTGTTGCCAGCCATGGACGCCCTTGCAGCCGATCAGGGCTTGGTCGACCTCTTCGGGCTGGGCCTTGCCGCGGCGGCGGGCACGGGTGGCCTCGGGGTCTCCAAGGCGGGCGCGCAGGTTGGCGTGGATGACGTCGCGTGCCAGGCTGGACTTGCCCGAGCCGGACACGCCCGTCACCACCGTCAGGCGCGCGAGCGGAATGCGCACCGTCACGTTGCGTAGGTTGTGCAGGCTGGCGCCTTCGATGCGGATAGCCGCATGGTCGTCGGGCACCGCGCGGCGCGGCCGCAGCGGGTGCTGCAGCGGGTGGCGGAAGCATGCGCCGGTGGCGGATTCGGGCGCGGCCAGCAGGTCGTCGATGCCGCCTTCGGCCACCACCCGGCCGCCGCGCACCCCGGCGCCGGGACCGAGGTCGATGACGTGGTCGGCGCGGCGGATAGTGTCCTCGTCGTGCTCGACCACCAGCAGCGTGTTGCCGCGGTCGCGCAGCGCCTCCAGGGTATCGAGCAGCAGGCGGTTGTCGCGCGGGTGCAGGCCGATGGTCGGCTCGTCGAGGATGTAGCACACGCCGCGCAGGTTGGAGCCGAGCTGCGCCGCCAGGCGGATGCGCTGCGCTTCGCCGCCGGACAGCGTGGGCGCGGCACGGTCGAGCGCCAGGTAGCCCAAGCCGACGTGCTGCAGGAAGGCCAGCCGCCCACGGATCTCGCTGACGAGGTCGCGGGCGATGTCGGTTTCGCGCTCGTTCAGCGCCAGATCGGTGAAGAAGCCGGCCGCCTCATCTACTGCTTGTGCCGCGAGCTGGTGCAGGCCGAGCTCGCGGAAGCGCACTGCACGCGCCACCGGATTGAGGCGCGCGCCGTCGCAGGCGGGGCAGGGCTCGTCGCTGACGATGACCTCTTCCGCATCGCCCAGGTCGAGCGCGTCCGGGTCCTCGATGCGCGCTGCGGTCTTCAGCCCGGTGCCGTAGCACTTGGGGCACCAGCCGTGCTTGGCGTTGTACGAGAACAGGCGCGGATCGGGCTCGGGGAAGCCGGTGCCGCAGCTCGGGCAGGCGCGAAGGGTAGAGAAGGTGATCGGCGCCGCACCGAGCTTACCGATCTCGAGCACCTTGATCACGCCCTTGCCGATGTCCAGCGCCTGGCGGACGAATTCGCGCAGCGTGGCCTCGTGCTCGGGCTGCACCACCACCATGCCGGTCGGCAGCTCGATGTTGTGTTCCTTGTAGCGGTCCAACCGTGGCCACTTGGCGGTGGGCAGGTATTCGCCATCGACGCGCAGCTGCGTGTGGCCCTTGCTCCGCGCCCACTTGGCGAGGTCGGTGTATAGGCCCTTGCGGTTGACGACCAGCGGCGCCAGCACTTCGACCGAGGCGCCGCGCAGTTCGCGCTGGATCTGGGCGACGATGGCCTCGAAGCTCTGCGGCGTCACCGGCACGTTGCAATCGGGGCAGAACTGCGTGCCCAGCTTCACGTACATCAGGCGCAGGAAGGGGTGAATCTCGGTCAGCGTCGCCACCGTGCTCTTGCGTCCGCCGCGGCTGGTGCGCTGCTCGATCGCCACCGTGGGCGGGATGCCGAACAGGCCATCGACGTCGGGCCGGCTGGCCGGCTGCACGAACTGGCGCGCGTAGGCGTTGAGCGATTCCAGGTAGCGCCGCTGGCCCTCGCCGAAGACGATGTCGAAGGCCAGGGTGGATTTGCCCGAGCCGGACAGGCCGGTGATCACGGTGAACTGGTCACGCGGGATCTGCAGGCTGACGTTCTTGAGGTTGTGCTCGCGGGCGTGGCGGATCTCTATCGCCGGCGCGGCAATCGGGCGGTAATCCACCCGCGGTTCGGCAGCGACGAGTGATCGCTTCCCCCCTGTAGGAGCGGCGCCAGCCGCGAGCGGTTCTTCCGTCTGGAGATGCGCCAAACCCTCGCGGCTGGCGCCGCTCCTACCGTCGGATGTCTCACCGCTGCGGGTGCGGGCCAGGGCTTCGGCGTATTCGCGCAAGGCGGCGGCGGTGTGCGAGCTTTCATGGGCGCGCACCACGTCCGGCGACCCTTCCACCACGACCGCGCCGCCGCCTTCGCCACCTTCCGGGCCGAGGTCGATGATCCAGTCCGCGGCAGCGATCACGTCCAGGTTGTGTTCGATGACGATGAGCGAATGCCCCGCCTGCAGCAGCTTGTCGAAGGCGCCGAGCAGCTTGGCGACATCCTCGAAGTGAAGCCCTGTGGTGGGTTCATCGAACAGGAAGAGCAACCCGGGGTCGCGATCTTTCCCGCGCTTTTCCCCAAAGTTATCCACAGGCCTGGATTTGCGTACAGCTTTCTTCTGCGCCGCCTCGGCGAGGTGGCCTGCGAGCTTGAGGCGCTGCGCCTCGCCGCCGGAAAGCGTCGGCACTGGCTGGCCGAGGCGCAGGTAGTCGAGGCCGACGTCGGCCAGCGGCGCGAGCGCGGCGAGCACCTTGGGGTGCTCGCGGAACACGTCCAGCGCCTCATGTACCGTAAGTTCGAGCACATCAGCAACGGACATTTCTTTCCATTTCAATTCAAGCACTTCCGGCCTGTAACGCTTGCCGTCGCAGTCGGGGCAGCGCAGCCAGACGTCGGACAGGAACTGCATCTCGACGTGCTCGAAACCCGAACCAGTACAGGTCGGACAGCGGCCATGGCCGGCATTGAAGCTGAAGGTGCCAGGCGTGTAGCCACGCTGTTTCGCCTCCGGCAGGGCGGCGAACAGGGCGCGGATCGGGTCCCACGCGCCGACATAGCTCACCGGATTGGAGCGCGAACTCTTGCCGATCGGCGATTGGTCCACCATGACCACGCCGCGCAAGTTATCCACATTGTCGAGACGGTCGAAGATCCCGGGTGATTCGACCGCCTCGCCGAAGTGTTTCGCCAGCGCTGGAAACAGCACGTCCTGGATCAACGTCGACTTGCCCGAGCCGGAGACGCCGGTCAGGCAAGTGAGACGCTGCAAGGGGAAGCCGACACGAAGATCACGCAGGTTGTGCTGACGCGCTCCGACCAGCGTCAGCCGCGGGGTGGCGTCATCGACCCGACGCGGCGGGCGATCGACGTCGATGCGCTTCTTCCCCGCCAGCCAGGGGCCGGTCACCGAGTCCGGATTTGCAGCAATCTCGGCCGGCGTGCCGCGCGCGACAATGTTGCCGCCGCGCTCGCCCGGGCCTGGGCCGATCTCCAGCAACTCGTCGGCGGCGACCATCACCTGAGGGTCGTGCTCGACCACCACCAGTGTATTGCCGGCGTCGCGCAGCCGCGTCATCACGCCGAGGATGCGGCCGATGTCGCGCGGGTGCAGCCCGATCGAAGGTTCGTCGAGCACGAACAGGGTGTTCACCAGCGAGGTGCCGAGCGCAGTGGTGAGGTTGATGCGCTGCACCTCGCCGCCCGATAAGGTGCGCGACTGGCGGTCCAGGGTCAGGTAGCCGAGGCCGACGTCGGTGAGGTAGTTCAGCCGGCTGCGGATCTCGCCGAGCACCAGTTCGGTGGCCTCGTCAGGGACGCCCGGGATGCGCAGCGCCGCCACCGCCTCGCGGATGCGATCGACCGGCATCGCCATCAGTTCGTGGATCGCCAGCCCGGTCGCCGCGCCCCCTGTAGGGGCGCTGGTCGGCAGGCGCCAGAGCAGGGCGTCGGGTTTCAAGCGCGCGCCGTGGCAGGCCGGGCACTCCGTATAGCTGCGGTAACGCGACAGCAGCACACGGATGTGCATCTTGTAGGCCTTGGTCTCCAGCCAGTCGAAGAAGTGGCGCACGCCATACCAGTAGCGCGGCCACGAGCTGTCCCAGTTCTTCCACTTCGGGTCGCCTTCGAACAACCACTGGCGATGCTCCGGTGGCAGGTCGCGCACCGGGATGTCCATCGCCACACCATACTTCTTCGCCATCTTCTCGAGGTCGGCCTGGCACTCGCGGTAGCTCTCGGTCTGCCACGGCTTCACCGCGCCTTCGGCCAGGGTCTTCGACTCGTCGGGCACCACCAGACCGAAATCCACCCCGATCACCCGCCCGAAGCCGCGGCAGGTCTCGCAGGCGCCGATCGGCGAGTTGAACGAGAACAGGCCGGGCGTGGCCTCGGAATAGTGGATGTCGCAGTCCGCGCAATGCAGGCCGGAGGAATAGCGCCACACCGCCTCGCCGGGTGTCCCCGTCCCATTCCGTGTCCCGGATTTCACGCCCTCACCCGACGCATACACCGACAACCGGCCATGGCCGCGCGCCAGCGCCGTCTCCAGCGCCTCGGCCAGGCGAGCATCCTCGGCATTCGACGCGCGGAAGCGGTCCTGCACCACCTGCAGGACGTCGTTGCTCTCGGCGCCGCCCGCGGCGATGCGTTCCTGGATGCGGGTGTAGCCCTGCGCATTGAGCAGGCCGGTCACCTCCGTCTCGCTGAAGTTGGACGGCACCGTCACCGGAAAACACACCACCAGCCGGGGGTCACCTTCCGCCGCCGCGCGCGCGCGCAGCTCCGCAGCAATGCTGTCGGCCGAATCGCGCCGCACCGGCTTGCCGCAGCAACGACAGTGCAGGTGCGCGGCGCGCGCATACAGCAGTTTGAAGTGGTCGGCGAGCTCGGTCATCGTGCCCACGGTCGAACGCGAGGTGCGCACCGGGTTGGTCTGGTCGATCGCGATCGCCGGCGGTACACCCTCGATGCGATCCACCTGTGGCTTGTCCATGCGGTCGAGAAACTGGCGCGCATAGGGCGAGAAGGTCTCGACATAGCGCCGCTGGCCCTCGGCGTACAGCGTGTCGAACACCAGCGAGGACTTGCCCGAGCCAGACACGCCGGTGACCACCGTCAGGCGATTGAGCGGCAGGTCCAGCGAGAGGTTGCGCAGGTTGTTCTGACGCGCGCCACGGATGCGGATGGCGGCTGCGATCGAAGCGGGAGCGTCGACAGGGGTGTAGCGGGGTGCGGAGGCGGACATGAGTGCGGGGCGAAGGCGTGAGCCGCCATTTTAGTCGGCGGAGGTTCGTCTCGGACTCATGGAGCAGGGAGAAAGGTTCCCGCGGGACGACAGCGACGCGATAGCCCGAGACCTTTACGAGACCTCCTCGGCACTCATGCCCAGGACGCCGGGGGTACTTTGGGTCAGCAAATGCAATGTTATATTATTGCATTTGCTGCAGTTTGATCGCCCTAACCTGCCCAGAGAATCCGCATGACCGCCGCGCTCCCGAACCTGGTGACCAGCTGTGCTGCAATCGGCGACGACGCCTTCGGCCTGACTCGCATCTTCGATCCAGCGATTCAACTCGCCGTTTGGCGCAGGACACCCGATCCGACGATCGGCAACTGGCTCGAGCGCAATGCGGGTGCACTCGGATGCGGCTTCCGGCAGCTGATCACCCCTGGCCAAACCCCTGTTCTCGACACACTGCCAACGGGCAGCGGGCGTGATGCGCTGGCGGACGATCTCGCCCAACTCGCCGAGATGCTTGCCGAACTGCTCGATGCTCCGGCCATCGGCGTGCGCCTGGAGGTCATCCACAAGGCGATGTGTCCGCGCCTGCACGTCGATCGGGTCGGCGTGCGCATGCTATGCACCTACCGCGGCCCCGGCACCGAGTGGGTCGAGGAGCAGTCGATCGACCGCAGCCGCCTTGGCGCTGCATCTGCCGGACTTGCAGACACGCACTCTGGAGTGCTGCGTCCGGACCACTGCATCGAGTCCATTCCGCTTTATGCCGTTGCCCTGCTCAAGGGCAGCCTCTGGCAGGACAACACCGGGCGCGGAATCGTCCACCGCTCGCCCGCCGTGTCCAGCCCGCCTCGCGTGCTGGCTGCATTCGATGCGGCATGGTGAGCCGGGCTCAATGACTACAATCAATATCGATTATCATTAACAAAATATCAACGTCATTTCGCGCCCATGAAATCAGTTCCGAACTTCCTTCGCCCAAGACCC
The DNA here is from genome assembly GCF_029588855.1 of Thauera mechernichensis. Classification (NCBI taxonomy): domain Bacteria; kingdom Pseudomonadati; phylum Pseudomonadota; class Betaproteobacteria; order Rhodocyclales; family Zoogloeaceae; genus Thauera; species Thauera mechernichensis. The sequence goes on from NZ_JARQZE010000014.1 coordinate 66,130, forward strand.
ATTCAGCAAGGCGTGCTGGCGCTTTGCGCAGTTCTTTCCGTTCCGGCGGTGCATGCCGAAGAGCAGGTGCTCGACGCCGTCCAGGTGGTGGGCCGTGGCGAAGGCCAGGCCTACTATGCCGATGAAGGCGAGGTCGGGCGCACCGACACTCCCCTGCGCGAGGTCCCGCAATCGATCCGTATCGTCCCGCGCCAGGTCATCGACGACATCGGCGCCGTCCGTCTGGAGGAGGCCTATGACTTCGTCAGCGGGGTCAGCCGCCAGAACAGCTTCGGCGGCATGTGGGACAACTTCTCCATCCGCGGCTTCTCGGGCGACATCAATACGGGGCCAAACTTCCTGCGCAACGGCTTTGCCGGCAACCGCGGCTTCAACGCGCCGCGCGACACCGCCAACGTCGAGCGCATCGAGGTGCTGAAGGGACCGGCCTCGGCTCTTTACGGAGGCAGCGAACCGGGCGGCGTCCTCAACGTCGTCACCAAGAAACCCCAGTTCAAGCCTGGGCACTCGGTCGAACTCTACGCCGGCAGCTACGACACCTACCGCGCCCTGTTCGACTCCACCGGCCCCATCACCGACACCTTCGCCTACCGCCTGAATCTCGCCCACGAGGACAAGGGCGGCTTTCGCGACCATGTCGGCAGCAAGCGCTACCTGCTCGCACCTTCATTCAGCTGGCTGCTGGCACCCGACACCTTTCTCAACTACGACCTCGAGGTCCTGCGCCACAAGGCGCCCTTCGACCGTGGGGTGGTCGCAGTCGGCGGCCGAACTGGCTCGATGTCGCGCGAAGTCTTCCTCGGCGAGCCCGGCGACGGCGACATCACCATCGACAACCATACCCATCAGCTGACGCTGGAGCACGCCTTCTCACTCGACTGGCGTGCCAAGGCCGGTCTCTCCTGGCGGACCACCGCACTGGAGGGCTACTCGACCGAAGTGCGTCCGAGCAACCCGCTGCTATTCGTGCCGGTAGGTTCACGCAACATCAATCGTGAGCGGCGTTACCGAAACTACGACTCCAGGGACCTTGCCTTCCAGGGCGAAATTCACGGCAAATTCACCACTGGCGGTGTCGGGCACGAGTTGCTGGCAGGCCTCGATAGCTACCGCTTCTCGCTCGACTCGGTGATGATGCGCGTGCGACCGGGCAACTACTCGATCAACATCGATCATCCCGTTTACGGCCAGCCGCTGCCCACGCCTGTGTCCAACACCGACTCCTTGGAAAGGCAGCGTGCCACAGGCGTCTTCATGCAGGACCAGATCAGCCTCGCGGAAGACTGGCGCCTGCTGCTCGGAGTACGCCACGATCGCTTCCATCAGCGCGTTCACAACCGACGCACGGATACCCGCTCCACCCAGGATCACAGCGTGACGACACCGCGCGTCGGACTCACCTGGCTGCTTGCGCCAACGCTCTCCACCTACGTGCTGGCGAGCGAGTCCTTCCGCCCCAACAGCGGCATCGATGCAGCCGGCGCTGCGTTCTCGCCCGAGCGCGGGCGTGCGAAGGAGATCGGGCTGAAGTTCGAGGCACCCGACCAAGGCTTCGGTGCGACGCTCGCAGTGTTCGAGATCGACAAGAAGAATGTGTTGACCCGCGATCCGGGCAATCCAGACTTCTCCGTGGCAGCGGGAGCGGCGCGCAGCCGCGGCGTGGAGATCGATCTGGCCGGACAACTGACCGACAGGATCCGTATCACCGCCAACTACGCCTTCATCGATGCCGAGATCACCAAGGACAACAACCCGGCCCTGCGCGGCGCCCCGCTACTCAACGTGCCGCGCAACAGCGGCAGCGCTCTGCTGATGTACGAAGACGGCTTCGCCGGCAGCCGTTTCGGTATCGGAGCTGGTGCCACCTATGTAGGCAGGCGCAGCGGCAACGCCGCCGACAGCTTCCAGCTGCCCGCATACGCCGTGGCACGTGCAATGGCGTACTGGAAACCGAGCGACACGCTGCGTTTCTCACTCGACATCGACAACCTGTTCGACAAGACCTACTACGCCAGCTCCTACGACGTGTACTGGATCACGCCGGGCAACCCGCGCACCATCACGCTCGGCATGCAGACCCGCTTCTGATGGGCCGCAGCCTTTTCATGCCCGGGCGCCGGCGCTGGCTGGCGGCCGGGCTGGTCTCGTCCGGCCTCGCCGCATGGCCGCGCTGGCTGCAGGCCGGCCCGTCCGTGCGCGCGCTGCGTGTTGTCGGCCCGTGGGAAATAACCGGTCTCGACCCGTCGCGCGCCGGTTATCTGTTCTCACGCCATGGCGTGAGCGAAACCCTGCTCGACATCGCCGAGGACGGTAATCCGACGCCCGCACTGGCGACGCACTGGGAGGTTTCGGCGGATCAGCGCCACTGGCGTTTCCATCTGCGCCCGCAAGCCCGCTTTCACGACGGCAGCCCGGTTACACCGCAGGCCGTCGCCGCCGCGCTGCAGTTCGCCCGGCGCAAGCCGGGCGGTATGGGGCTGGTGCCGCTGGAAGCCATCGACGCCGGCACGGACGTCGTGGACGTGCACCTTGCCGCCGACTTCGCCGCGCTGCCGGCGGTGCTTGCCCACAGCAGTGCGCAGATCCTGGCGCCGGCGAGCTACAGTACGGGCGGCAGTGTCAGGCGGGTGATCGGCAGCGGCCCCTATCAGCTGACCGACATCGAGCCGCCGCAACGCTTCAGCCTGGCACGCTCACCCCACTGGGATGGACCTCGTCCGGCCATCGCCGCCGTCGATTACCTCGCGGTGGGGCGCGGTGAGAGCCGTGCGCTGCTGGCCGAGAGCGGACAGGCCGACATCGTCTATGGCCTCGATCCCGCCAGCTGGCAACGCCTCAAGCGCCACGCGCGCCTGCAGGTGCACAGCGTGCCGCTGCCGCGCACCATTTATCTCAAGCTCAATGCCGGACATCGCTGGCTCGCCGAGTTGCCGCTGCGTCAGGCCATCAGTCTGGCGATCGACCGCGCCGGCATCGCCCACGCGATCCTGCGCGACCCGCAGGCCGCGGCCAGCCAGCTGCTGCCGCCCGCACTGGCCCAGTGGCACGATGCGGATCTGCCCGCCATGGGGCAGGACATCGCCGTTGCCCGCCAGCTGCTGGCCGCCGCCGGCTGGCAGCCCGCAGCAGACGGCATCCGCGTGCGCCAGGGCGCCAAGGGGGGCGAGCGGCTGGCCCTGACCCTGCGCACCTTCCCGGATCGACCGGAACTGCCGATCATCGCCGCTGCCGTCCAGGAACAGTTGCGCCAGGTGGGCATCGCGGTCGAAGTGCTGCTCGGCAACGCCAGCGATGTGCCGGCTGCACACCGGCAGGGTACGCTGGAGCTCGCACTCGGCGCGCGCGGTTACGGCATCTATGCCGACCCGATGGTGACGCTGCTGCAGGATTTCGGGCCCGAAGGCGGTGACTGGGGTGCGATGAACTGGGGCAACCAGACCGTGCCGGCCGCCCTGGCCGCCCTGCAAGGGCCGCTGCGCGAGCGCGACCGCCACGCCCTGCGGCGTACCGTCACCCGGACCTTGCACGAGGAGTTGCCGGTTATCCCGATTGCCTGGAATCTGCTGGCTGCAGCCGTGCATCCGGCGCTGCGCGGCTTCACGCTCGACCCGCTGGAGCGCTCCTACCGGCTCGAACGCCTGTCGTGGGGAGAGGCCTGATGCAGGACACCCGTTTCAACAGCCGGGCGTTGCTCGGCATCGCGTTGCGCCGCAGTGGCCAGGCCGGCGCGGTGGCGCTGCTGGTCGGCACCCTGAGCTTCCTCATGATGCGCTGGTTGCCCGGCGACTTCGCCTACCGCATCGCAGCCGGTCGCTACGGCTACGATCTTGTCAGCGCCGAAGCCGCTGAGGCAGTGCGCCGCGAACTGGGGCTGGACGCGCCGTGGTACACGGCGCTGGCCGACTGGTGGCTGCAGTTGCTGCGTTTCGATCTGGGTGAGTCGCTGGTCACCGGCCACCGCATCATCGACGAGGTCGCTCACCAGCTCGGCCACACGCTGAGCCTGGCCTTCGCTGCAATCGCACTCTCCGTCGTCATCGCCCTGCCGCTCGGGATCGCCGCCGGCCTGCGCCCACGCGGCTGGGCGGACCGCCTCGGCGAAGGCGCGGCGATCGCGCTGCGCGCCTTCCCGCCCTTCCTGCTCGGTTTGCTGCTGGTCATCGCCGCGGCCAACCTGTCCGACGCCATCCCCGCAGCCGGTCATGGCGAGGCGGGGAACCTCCTGCTGCCGGCGCTGACCCTGGCACTCGGGCTGGCCGCGGCATCCTCGCGGGTGGCGCGCGAGTCGGTGGCCCGGGTGGTGGCCTCCGACTACTATGCCTTCGCCCTGACCAAGGGTCTGTCGCCCCGGCTTGCGCTGTGGCGCCACGGCGTGCGCAACGCCGCCCTGCCGGTGATCGCCTACCTGGGCGTGCAGCTCGCCTTCGTCATCGAGGGCGTAGTCATCCTGGAGACCCTGTTCGCCTGGCCGGGCATCGGCCACGCCCTGGTGCATGCGGTGTTCTGGCGCGACGTGCCGATGATTCAGGGCACCTGCCTGATGCTGGGCCTGTGTTTCGTGCTGCTCAACGCAGCGGTCGACCTGGCCTGCCTGCTGCTCGACCCGCGCCGGAGGCGGGGCACATGAACGTAGACCTCGCTCTGACCCGGCGCCAGCGCATCGGCGCCGCCCTGCTCGTTGCGATTGCGCTGTTCTGCGCCGCCGGCCCGGCGCTGGTCGGCGATCCGCGCGTGCTGGACCTGATGAACTTCCTCTCCGCCCCCGGACTGGAGCACTGGCTGGGTACCGACCACCTGGGCCGCAGCATGGTCGCCCGTCTCGCCCATGCCGGGCAGCTGTCCTTGGGGTTGGCCGCACTCAGCGTGCTCAGTGCCGCCATCCCCGGCGTCCTTCTCGGTATCGTCGCAGCCTGGCGCGGCGGCTGGCTGGAGCGGGCCTGCGTGGTCCTCGCCGACAGCGTGCTGGCCCTGCCAGGGCTGCTGCTGGTGCTGCTCCTGGCGACGCTCGCGCCAGGGGCCTTCTGGCCACTCTACCTGGGTCTGGCCCTGGCTTTCTGGGTCGAGTACTTCCGTGTCGTGCGTGCCAGTGCGCGCAGCATCCTTGCCTCGCCTGCGGTCGAGGCCTCGCGACTGCTTGGATTCGGCACCTTCTACCTGGTCCGCAGCCACGTCTGGCCGGAACTGCGCCCCGTGCTGCTCACCCTGGCGAGCTTCGGCATGGCGGCGGCGGTATTGGCGATGGCCGCGCTGGGCTTCGTCGGTGTCGGCATCAAGCCACCGCGTCCCGAGCTCGGCGTGATGATGATCGAACTGCTGCCCTACTACCAGGAAGCGCCCTGGCTGATCGCCGCGCCGGTGCTGCTCCTTACGCTGACTCTGCTCGGCCTGGTGCTGATCCGCCCGCAGGAGGCAGTTGCATGAGTGCCTTGCTCACCGTTCGCGACCTCTCCGTCCATGCCGGCCGGCAGACTCTGCTGCGCGATGTCTGCTGCACGCTGCACGAGGGTGAGGCGCTCACCCTGATCGGCCAGAGCGGGGCCGGCAAGTCGCTGATCGCCCAGGCCATCATGGGCAACCTGCCTGCGTCCTTGCGTGCCGGCGGCGAGATCACCATAGGCACGGCGTCCAGCCGCGCCGAGGACGTCGCCGCCCGGCGCGGCCTGTGGGGCCGGCGCATTGGCCTGCTGCCCCAGGAACCCTGGCTCGCCCTCGACCCAACCATGCCCGTCCTGCGCCAGATCGAGGAGACCTACCGCTATGTCCGCCAGGACGCCGGCCCCCTCTCGCCGGCCCGCCTCGCCCGCGATGCGCTGGCCCGCCTCGGCCTGCAAGGCAAGGAAAGGCACCTGCCCCACCAGCTCTCCGGCGGCATGGCGCAACGGGTTGCCTTCGCTGCCGTGCTCGCCAGTGGCGCCCCCCTGCTGATCGCCGACGAACCCACCAAGGGGCTCGACGAGGCCATGCGCAATGAAGTCGTGACCCTGCTGCGCGAAGCCCTGCTCGAAGGCTGCGCGCTGCTCACCATTACCCACGACCTCGAAGTCGCCGCCGCCCTCGGCGGCCAGGTTCAGGTCCTGCAGAATGGCGAACAGGTGGAGTCCGGCGCATGTACCCAGGTCCTGAGCAAGCCACGACACCCCTACACGCAAGCCCTGGTCGCCGCCCAGCCCAAGCATTGGGCGCCGCTGCCGCCCAATGCGCCCGCTCGCCTGCTGCTGGCCGCCGAAGGCCTCGGGCAGTCGCTCGGCGGCCAGCGCCTCTTCGAGGGCCTCGATCTTTCCATCCGAGCCGGCGAACGCATCGCGGTGAGCGGCCCCAGCGGCTGCGGCAAGACCACCCTGGGCAATCTGCTGCTGGGCCTGCTCCCGCCCGACCAAGGGCGCATCATTCGTCACGAAATGCGGCCGCACGGTTTCCAGAAACTCTATCAAGACCCGGTCGCCGCCTTTGCACCGCGCCAGACGCTGCGCCGCTCGCTGCGGGATCTGTGCGCCCTGCACCGCCAGCCCGTGGCACGGCTCGACGGCCTGCTCGACGACCTGGGGCTGGGCGCCGGGCTGCTTGAACGGCCGCCCGGCGGCGTCTCCGGAGGCGAGTTGCAGCGTGTGGCGCTTGCCCGCGCGCTGCTCCTCGAACCGTCACTGATCTTCGCCGACGAACCGACCTCCCGACTCGACCTGCTGACCCAGCAGCAGACGCTCGAGGTGCTGCTGAGAAGCGCTGAAGCGCGACAAAGCGCGGTGCTGCTGGTTACCCACGACCGCCATCTGGCGCGCTGGTTCAGCCCTGCACAGGTCATCCTCGATACCAGGTCGAACCCCGACACGACCGCCGACTCATCGCACGGAAGCGACCACTCGGTGCGCTCCCTACCACCCGGCGTGCCCCCGCTCAGCGCGGCGCTTCGGACTCCACAGGCCGCGCAACATCGCGCTCCTCGACGGGCGCCGGCTGCTGTTCGGTAACGGCATCTGCGTTGCTATCCTCGCCATCGGCAGCAGTCCCGGAGCGCTGCCGCACGCTGTCGATCGCACCCTTGCCAGCCTCCTTGAGGCGCTGCGCAGCATCTCGCGTGGCGTCGGCAATGCGCTGCGCCGCCTGCTCGGCAGCCTCCTTGGCATCGCGCACCATCGGCTCAGTGCCGGCCGCGGCCTCGGCCCCCTTGCGCAGCTTGTCCTCGGTGGACTCGACCACGGCCTGGGCCGCCGCGGCACCGGCTTCGCCGAGCTTCTTCGCCGCCTCTCCCGCCTTGGCAGCCGCCTCACGTGCAGCTTCGACGGCTTCACGCCCAGCCTCCCGGGCGTCTGGCCTGGACTGATCCGCAACCGCAGCTGGCTCGACCGCCTCAGGGGCCTTGGAAGCCTCAGGTGCGACAGGTTCCGGGGCACAGCCCAGCAGCAGGCTCATGCCAAGGACGGACAGGAGGGGACGCATTACGCTCATGGTGTTCGCAGGACAAGGATGGACAGTGAAGGGTGCATCGATGAGGTTACGCATTCCGACACGGAAGACAACGCGCAAATTGCACACTGCAACATCCGGAAAGCAAAATGGGCCCTTGCGGGCCCATTTTGATGAAGCGATGAAACGCGCTTACTTGACGCGGTTCTTGTACTCGTCGGTACGGGTGTCGATCTCGATCTTGTCGCCGATCTCGACGAAGGCAGGCACGGGCAGCTCGAAACCGGTACCGATCTTGGCCGGCTTCATGACCTTGCCCGAGGTATCGCCCTTGACGGCGGGTTCGGTATAGACGACCTCGCGCACCACGCTGTTGGGGAGCTCGACCGAAATCGCCTTGCCGTTGTAGAACACCACCTCGCACTGCAGGCCGTCCTCGAGGTACTTGAGGGCGTCGGTCATGTTCTCGGCCTCGACTTCGTACTGCTCGTATTCGGCGTCCATGAACACGTACATCGGGTCGGCAAAGTAGGAGTAGGTGACTTCCTTGCGGTCGAGCACGACCACCTCGAACTTGTCGTCAGCCTTGTAAACCGACTCCGACGGCGCGCCGGTGAGCAGGTTCTTGAGCTTCATCTTGACGACTGCGGCGTTGCGGCCGGACTTGTTGTATTCGGCCTTCTGCACCACCAGCGGGTCGCTGCCGACCATGATGACGTTGCCCGAGCGGAGTTCCTGAGCGGTTTTCATGCTGTTTCCTGAATTGTTCGACGCGGCGCGCGGCCGCATGTCCTTGAAAAAATTAGCCCGCGATTTTACCTCGCGGCGCTGCGGATGTGGAAACAGAATTTTGTCAAGCGGCTGGCGAGATCGGCTGTCGATGCCAGCCGATCGCTCCAGCACCGCGCATGTCCTGCGATCACGGGCAGGGCCTGCTCCAGTGCGTGCCAGGCTTGGCCAGGCGCGATGTCGTCAGCCCCGTTCCAGGCCCGCCAGAAGTCTCCGAGGGCAGCGGCTGCACCTTCTTCCAGGCCATGACAGTAGCGCGCCAGGAAGGCCTCGAGCTTCACGAGGTGGGCGTCATCCTGCTGTGCATAGATCTGCCACACCAGCGGCACTGCAGCCCATTGGGCGCGTACGAATGAGTCCTCGCCGCGAACGAAGTTCAGCGCACAGCTCCATAGCAAGGCGTCGTAACCCGCCTGGTCAGTGAATGGCAGCACACATGTCGTGAGCCGGCCGCGCTCGATACGCTGCCCGGCGTGCAGCGCATCGAGCCCAAGGCCGGCGGCCACATCGCCAAGGATGCGCGACTCCGGCACCAGCAGGGCGACCGGGCGCGTGCCCTGTTGCCAGGCCTCGAGCAGGCCAGCCAGGGCAGCTTGCTCGTAGGCGAACAGCGAGATCCATAGCGTGTCATCCGCAAGGCTGCCCAATCCACGCTCGGCGCGCCATGCCGCCATACCCGCAGGATCGGACCTGAAGCGCTCACGGCGGCCGATCAGGCCGGTCTCTCTCGGCAGGCCGCCGCTTGCCTCGTCGAAACCAGGGAAGAAGAAGTGCTTGACCAGAGGCAGGCGGGGATGCGGCGAGGCAAGGCCGTGACATCCCGCAACCCAGTCTTCGGCCGACAGATACTCGAGGTTGATCCATGCCGGCCGCTCGGCGAGTTTCGCCATCGCCTGCAGATGTACTTCGGGCAGCTCACAGGCAAACGCCTCGATGACGATCTCGCCAGGCACGACGTCCGGGAAAGGCTGCACCCAGTGGCGCAACACCACCCCATCCACTTCGACTCCGCGCGCGGGATCGGCTGCGGCCGCAGCCGGGCAGAGCCGGCCGAGCACGGCCCAATCATCCACCCATAAACGAACCCGCTTGCCGTCGCGATCGGCAAGATCGCGCGCAAGACGCAGGCAAACGCCGATATCCCCAAAGTTATCCACAACCTGACAGAAGATCTCCCACTTCGGCCGCTCGTGCTGCAATCTCACATCCATGCGCTGAACAATCCTGAGGGTAAGAAGAGGCGTGCTTGTGAACAACCGGGGCAAAAGGAAAACAAGCAGAATCGATGAACAATGAAGCCACAGCCCATACAGGCATTTCTCAACGCCTTGTTAGACCGGCAACACCCTTGCTGTGCTTGGCACCCGCCGATTTATCCACAGATTTCGCTCTACTGTTAACTTCTTTATTATTTAAATCAATATAAAAACAAAAGAACAAACCTACACCCTGCCGCCAGCAACCGTGCAAGTCCCGGCCCCCGGAAATCCATCCAGTTGGAATGCATGCAGACCTCGCACCATCCTGCGGTTAGAATCGGGAACGATTCAGCCAAGGCAGGTACCCAGCACGGTTTCGCCGTTCTGGAGGCAATACAAGAGGATCCGACATTGACCAAACGAATCGCCATTCCGCTCCTGATCGGCCTGCTCTCCTCGGGTGCCCAGGCTGCCGGTAGCGGCATAAAGCCAGGCGCGGACGCGCTGCATGCAGAGGACGGGCTGCTCGATACCAGCCGTCACCACGTCAGGGGCTTCTCACTGTGGCTGGGCGAAACCGTCAACGACTGGTTTGGTGACCGGCCATTCGAGGACGGTGGCAAAGTCACACACGGCCGCCTGGGCCTGCGCACGCTATGGCGCCAGGACAATGGCTGGGATACGGGGGTACGCTTCCGTGCGCGCTTCGAATTGCCCAACCTCAAGGACCGCGCCTATCTGTTCATCGGTCGCCAGAACGAGCGCGAGCTGGTCACCGACCAGTCCGAGACCTTCACGCGCGAGCAACAGCTGCTGCTGGAGCGTCGGCGAGACGACCAGACGGGCTTTGCCGGATTGGGCGTGGCACTGCGCAAGAACCTGGATTTTCGGGTCGGTGTGCGTGGCAGCCTGAAAGCCTACGCGCAGGCGCGTTACCGCAAGCAGTGGGCGCTGAGCGATGCCGACAGGATCGAATTCCGCGAGACCGTGTTCTGGACCACACGCGACAAGTTTGGCTCCACCACTTCGCTTGATTACGAACACGCCTTCAACCCCAGGTTGTCGCTGCACTGGAACAACTCGGCGACGATCTCTCAGATCACCGACGACTTTGCCTGGGGTAGCGCACTCGGCCTGTTCCGTAGCTTCGGTGACGACAGGATGCTTTCCGGCGAACTGCTCGTGACCGGCGAGACCGGCAAGCGGGAGAACATCGGCGAATACGGCGCACGCATGAAGTGGGTACAGCCGGTCTATCGCGACTGGCTGATCGGCGAGTTTCTGGTCGGCCATTTCTGGCCGCAGCGCGAGGAGCGCGAACGCGAGCGCTCGTGGGCGGCGGGCGTCAACCTCGAGATGCGTTTCTGATCCGGCATTGCACGCGGATCACATGGATTCGGCAGCGGCCCGGATCGTCCTCGCGACGACCCGGGCCGCGATCCTTCAGGCATAGTCGGCGAGCTGCGCGAGGTCGGCCGCTTCCAGCCAGCGCCACTGCCCGGGCGCCAGCGCCGCGTCCAGCTCCAGGCCGCCGACCCGGCTGCGATGCAAGGCTTCGACCCTGTTGCCGGCAGCGCCGATCATGCGCTTGACCTGATGGTACTTGCCTTCGCAGATCGTCAGCCGCAGCGTGGTCGGGCTGGTGAGTTCGCAGGCGGCGGCAGCAATGGGAGCGGGTTCATCGTGGAGTTCGACGCCAGCCAGCAGCTGCGCGACAAAGTCCTCGCTCACCGCGTGCTTGAGCGTCACCTCATAGACCTTGGGCGTGCGCTTCTTGCCCGAGCTCCACTGGTGGATGAACTGGCCGTCGTCCGACAGCAGCAGCAAGCCCGTGGTGTCCTGGTCCAGCCGGCCCACGCACTGCACGCCGCGCGTCAGCAGCTGCGGTGGCAGCAGAGTGAAGATCGAGGGGTGGAAGGTCGGCTTGTGCGAGCATTCGTAACCGGCCGGCTTGTGCAGCACGACGTAGGCCTGGGCGCGAAAGCGCCACGGCGCCTCATCGACGCTGAACTCGAGTCCGGGCGAGCCATCCTGGCTGCCGGGGTCGAAGTCGGCCTGCGGGTCTTCACACGGGGTGCCGGCGACACTGACTAGGCCGGCGCGGATGAGGGCGCGGCATTCCTTGCGGCTGCCGAAGCCCTGGGCATGGAGTAGGCGTTCGAGTTGCATGGCGCGCATGGTATCCCGGCTCGGGGCGCGAGCGGGTAAACTCCCGGCTTGCCCGCGCGATGTAATCGGGCGCCCGGGAGAAGCCTGTGAAGTTCGAACACCTGATCGAGGTCAACGACCTCAACAACCCCCTGCAGGACCCGCTCACGCGCGAAGCGCTGTGGTTCGGCCTGCTGTGCCGTGCCGAGGATGCGCGTGCCTTCCTGCCCGGGCTGGAAGCCTGCCGTATCGTCGAGCGCCGCGACGACATGCTCGTGCGTGATCTCGACTTCGGCGCGGTCGTCATCCGCGACCGCGTTACCTTCGAGACCCTGCAGTGGATCTGCTTCGAGTCCGAGGCCACTGCGGACCATGCCGGCGGTAGCCTCACCATCAGCGTCGAGGAGCCCCAGCCCGGCGCGCTCTTCCTGCGTTTCCGCTACCAGACCACCCTGCCCGAAGGCGGCGAGGACGCACGCTACGCCGAATTCGTACGTGCGGCCTACCATCGCTCCGACGTCGATACCGTGCGCGTCATCCGCATGATCGCCGAGTCGGGCGGCCTGGAGCAGTAGCCGAACCACGGCTGCACGCAGACCTCACTTCCATCCGCTTCCGCCATGGCCATGCGCCGTGGCCGGAGCGGGTACTCCATTGCATCTCATCAACAGGAAACATCCTCATGTGGTTCAAGAACCTGCAGATCTATCGCCTGCCTGCCGGCTGGGACATTGGCCTCGAGCGCCTCGAAGCGCAGCTTGCCAAGAAGCCCTTCCACCCCTGCGGCAGCCAGGACATGGAAAGCCGCGGCTGGCTGTCGCCGCTCGGCAACGAAGTCCTCGTGCATGCCGTGGGCGGGCAATGGCTGGTCTGCCTGGGCTTCGAGCATCGCCTGCTGCCTTCGGCCGTGGTCAAGCAGGAGGCCGATGAGCGCGCAGAGGAACTGGCCGAGCAGCAGGGCTACAAGCTCGGCCGCAAGCAACTGAAGGAACTGCGCGAGCAGATCACCCAGGAACTGTTGCCGCGCGCATTCACCCGCCGCCGCCGCATGTATGCCTGGATCGACCCGGTCAATGGCTGGCTGGTCATCGATGCGGCCAGCCAGAGCAAGGCCGAAGACATGCTCGAGCAACTGCGCCACACCCTCGACAGCTTCCCGCTCACGCTCCTGCGCACCGAGCTCTCGCCGATGTCGGCGATGGCGGACTGGCTGGCGGGCGGCGAAGCCCCCGAGGGGTTCACGATCGACCAGGATTGCGAACTGCGCTCGGTGAGCGAGGACAAGGCCGCAGTGCGCTATGTGCGCCACCCCCTTGAGGGAGACGAGGTCAAGGGCCACCTCGAAGCCGGCAAGCTGCCGACCCGGCTTGCACTGACCTTCGATGACCGCGTCAGCTTCGTGCTCACCGAGAAGCTGGAGATCAAGCGCGTGGATTTCCTGGACATCGTACGCGACCAGGTCGATGGCGATGCTGACGATGCCGAGGCCTTGTTCAACGCCGAGTTCGCACTCATGACGGGTGAGCTCGTGCATCTGCTGCCTGCAGTCGTGCGTGCCCTGGGCGGCGAACTCGCGAACATGGCGGTCGAATCCCAGGTCGATTCCTCCCTCGCGCCTGCTCCGTCCCCGGCGGCCGTGACGGCAGACGATCCTCCGTTCTGAGTCTTGCCCCGGACGATTCATGAAGGCGCTTCCAGGCTGAGGCTCCGGTTTGCGTGAGTTGGGCATGGTTCCTGCTGCTGCAGCTTGAAGGCGAGCGCTGACGCGTTCCTGGAGCAGCAGGAGCAACAGGGCTCGGGCCACAGGCAAGCTGGAACTCAGTTTTGGAGCAAATTCATGAAATCGATACAAGGGCGGATCGCCGCCCTCGGCAGCGCTTGCCTGTTGGGCACGGCGATCAGTCTGGTGATCTACGGTGTCGTTTCTGAGCGCAATACGCGCGACCTGGTCTCATCGCGCGTTGGCGATCTGATCCAGGAAAACACTGCCGAGAGCCTCAAGAATCTGGCCTGGGCACACGCAGGCGTCATTCAAAGCAAGTTCGACCTCGCGCTGGACGCCGCGCGGACCATGGCGCATGTCTTCGAGGTGGGCAAGAAGGCCGGCACCCTGGATCGTGACGGTATCAACGCCGTCCTGTACCACGTCCTCGTCAACAACCCTGAGTTCAACGGCACCTACTCCAACTGGGAGCCTGACGCGCTCGATGGCCTGGATACCATGTTCCGTACCGGCGAGGACGGCAACAACCGCCAGACCGGGCGTTTCACGCCGTACTGGAACCGTGGCCAGGATGGTCGAATCGCCGTCCAGCCCCTGGTCGAATACGACACCATGGACCGCCATCCGAACGGCGTGCTCAAGGGCGGCTGGTACATCGGACCGCGCGAGAACCACCGTGAAAGCGTACTCGATCCTTTCCCCTACATCGTGCAGGGCAAGTCGGTCTGGCTGACGACGCTATCGGTCCCGATCATGGTCGACCAGCGCTTCATGGGCGTTGCGGGTACCGACTACAACCTCGACTTTGTGCAGAAACTCGCCGAGCAAGCGGATCGCGAACTCTTCGGCGGGCAGGGCGAAGTCACGATCATCAGCAATGTCGGCCTTGTCGTTGCCGACAGCGAACACCCGGATCGCATCGGCCAGGCCTTCGCGCGCAGCGATGCAGACGACGCCGGGCTGCTCAAGGACGTTAAGGAAGGCCGTGCAAGGGGCTGGATCGACGAACGCGGCGGCACCATGAGCGCCATTGCACCGATCGTGCTCGGGCGCACTGAGCGGCCCTGGGCGGTGCTGGTGACGGTGCCGCAGGAGGTCGTGCTCGCCAAGGCCCAGCAGCTCGATCAGGAGATCCAGCAACGTGGCGAATCGAGCACGATCTGGCAGATCATGGTCGGGCTGGTCGTCACCGTGGTGGCGACCACATTGCTCTGGTTCGTTGCCGGCAGCATCGCGCGCCCGATCCGCGCCGCCGCCGATTTTGCCCGCGCAGTGCTGGCGGGTGATTTCTCGCGCCGATTCAGGCATGAATCCAAGGACGAAGTCGGACAACTGGCGACAGCGCTCGACGAGATGTCGCAGAGTTTGCTCGCCAAGGCCAGGCTTGCGGAACAGATCAGTGAAGGCAATCTCGACCTCAATGTCCCCCTGGCCTCCGAGCGCGACCAGCTGGGCTTGGCCTTGCGACAGATGCTCAATGGCCTCAATAACCTGGTGTTCGAGTTGCAGGGAGGATCCGAGCGGATCAACGGCAATGCAGGAAAGGTGGCTGGTCTCAGCAAGACCCTGTCCGAAGGAGCGGCTCGCTCGGCCGCATCGATCACCGAGATCGCAGGCTCGATCGGGCAGATGAGCGAGCAGATCAAGCTCAATGCGCAGAATGCGACGCAGGCCGAGCGCTACTCTCAGGAATCCCAGGCTGCCGCGCGCGCAGGCAGCGAGCACATGGCCGAGATGACCGGGGCCATGAGTGAGATTCGTGCAGCGGGGGAGCGCATCAACGACATCATCAATGCCATCAACGAGATCACCATGCAGACCAATCTGCTGGCCCTCAACGCGGCAATCGAGGCGGCGCGGGCTGGCGAACAGGGGCGTGGCTTCGCAGTGGTCGCCGACGAGGTCCGCAAGCTTGCGTCGCGCAGTTCCGAAGCCGCTGGCCAGGCTGCAACACTGATCGGGGAGTCGGCTGCCAAGACCGAGCGCGGTATCGAGATCGCCGCCCGCACCGCAGCAACGCTCAACGATATCGTGCTCAGTGCAGAACGCGTTTCTGGACTCATCTCCCGTATTGCCGGCGCGTCGCAGCAGCAGTCATCGTCGATTGACGAGGTCAACGTGGGCTTGGGGCAGATCGATGGTGTCACGCGGCGTACCAACGACAACGCCGGCGACTGCAGTGGTGCGGCTGGTGAGTTGCTGCAACAGGCCGAGAACCTCAAGAGCCTGGTTGGTCGTTTCCGAAGCAGACAACAGCTCTGATTCGTTTGCAGCCGGCCTTCAAGGGCTTATGGAGGATACGGATGTTGGTGTACACAGCTTTTAAATATAAATAAAGACTGTAAACATAGTGTACCGACGTTTTCTGTTGATAAGCCACTTTTCAACTTACTAAACAATGGCTTGAAGTATGTAGAAGAAGGTGCACAGACGCTCGGTGAAGGTAGGACGGTTTGTTGATGAAAAACGCCCGGACGGTGACAGCCATCGTTATCCACAATCCGTGCCAGTGCCTGTGCACAGTTTGTTCACTCACCGAGGTTTGATTCCGCTCATTGTGTGCGGCCGTGCAAGGTGCAGAATCCGGTTCTTGCAGAACCGAACAAACCCTGAGGATCAGACATGAAGCTCAAGCACTTGAAGATGGGGCGCTCCCTGGCGATGGCTCTCGCGTTATCGACGATGTCGGCCGGCGCGATGGCGCAGAACTTCGTCACCAGCAAGGCAGAGGTCGAGCAGTTGTTGAGTGGAGCGACCTTCATCGGCGTCTATCTGCGTACCGAATCGGCCTACACACTCAAGTTCGGAACCGATGGCATGCTTACCGACACCACCGGTGCCAAGGCGCGCTGGTGGGTCGACGATGAGGCTCGCTACTGCCGCGAATGGCTGGATGGCAAGCTCAAGGGCAACACCGGCTGCATGAACGTGGAGCTCGAGGACGGCCAGGTCGCGCTGTATTCCGAGGGCAAGAAGGTGGTCGAGGGCATCATCGCCGGCAACTAAGGCCATGCGGCTGCTGATAGCCTATTCGACGGTGGATGGCCATACGCTCGAGATCTGCGAGCGCATCGCGGACATCGCGCGTGCGGCTGCCCACACGCCGGAGGTGGTCGAGATCGGGTCGGTGTCGGCGACGCAGGTGGCGACTTGCGACTGCGTCGTGATCGGTGCCAGCATCCGCTATGGCGCCCACCGTCCCGCAGTGAAGACCTTCATCGAGCGCTATCGAACCGAGCTCGAGGGGCGGCCGAATGCCTTCTTCTCGGTCAATGCGGTGGCGCGCAAGCCGCACAAGCGCGATGCAGACACCAACCCCTATGTGCGCAAGTTCCTGCGCCAGATCGGCTGGAAGCCGCAACGGGTAGCGGTGTTCGGCGGCAAGATCGAGTATCCGCGCTATGGGGTATTCGACCGCAGCCTGATTCGCCTGATCATGTGGATGACCGGCGGGCCGACCGACCCGCGCTCGGTCACCGACTTCACAGACTGGGCGCAGGTCGAGCGCTTCGCGCGTAAGCTCATCGCCTGATGGGGTGGCAGGCTTGGCCTGCCACCATGCGGCGGTTGCTTCAGCCCAGCACTTCGCCGTGCTCGCGCGTGGCGTGGAACATCACCTTGGGCCACTTCTCAGCGGTCACTTCCAGGTTGTAGCGGCTGGTGGCGAGGTACACCGGGTTGCCGTCGATGTCCTTGCCCAGGCGTAGCGCCTGCTCGCGCTCGAAGTTGCGACGGGTGACGTCGTCGGGGAAAGTCAGCCAGCGCGCGGTGTGGATGTCGGCGGGCTCGAAGATCGCATCGACCTTGTACTCGTCCTTCAGACGCTGGGCGACGATCTCGAACTGCAGCACGCCGACCGCGCCGAGCAGCATCTGGCCGCCTTCGAGTTCGAAGACCTGGATCGCACCCTCCTCGCCCAGCTCCTGCAGGCCCTTCTGCAGCTGCTTGGACTTGAGCGGATCGCGCAGGCGGGCCGCACGGAACATTTCCGGGGAAAAGTACGGAATACCCTTGAAGCCGAGGTTCTCGCCTTCGGTCAGGGTGTCGCCGATCTGCAGCTGGCCGTGGTTGTGGATGCCGACGATGTCGCCGGCCACGCCGTCCTCCATGATCACACGCTCGTTGGCCATGAACGTGAGCACGTTGGCGAGCTTCATGTCGCGCCCTGCGCGCACGTGCTTGACCTTCATGCCGGTGCTGTAGCGGCCGGAGCAGATGCGGAAGAAGGCGATGCGGTCGCGGTGTTTCGGATCCATGTTGGCCTGGATCTTGAATACGAAGCCGGTGAAGGCGGGCTCGGCCGGCTGCACCATGCGCGTGCCGCCATCGCGCGCCTGCGGCGGCGGCGCCCAGTCGATCAGCGACTGCAGGATCTCCTGCACGCCGAAGTTGTTGATGCCCGAGCCGAAGAACACCGGGCTCTGCTTGCCGGCAAGGAAGTCGTCGAGATCGAAGGGCGGCGAGGCGCCGTCGATCAGCTCGACGTCCTCGCGCAACTGGCCGACCTCGAGCGGGAAGCGCTTGTCGAGTTCGGGATTGTCCAGGCCCTTGATGATCTCGCCGTCACTGCGGCGCTCTTCGCCTGGGGTGAAGGTCAGCACCTGTTGCTGCAGCAGGTGATACACACCGCGGAAGGCCTTGCCCATGCCCAGCGGCCAGGTCACCGGCGCGCAGGTGATCTTGAGCACGTCCTCGATCTCGGCGAGCAGCTCGAAGGGCTCGCGCACTTCGCGGTCGAGCTTATTCACGAAGGTGATGATCGGCGTGTTGCGCAGGCGGCACACGTTGAGCAGCTTGATCGTCTGCGCCTCGACGCCCTTGGCGGCGTCGATCACCATCACCGCGGCGTCCACCGCGGTGAGCACGCGGTAGGTGTCTTCCGAGAAGTCCTCGTGGCCCGGGGTGTCGAGCAGGTTGATGGTGTGGCCCTGGTACTCGAACTGCATCACCGAGCTGGTCACCGAGATGCCGCGCTGCTTCTCTACCTCCATCCAGTCCGATGTGGCGTGGCGCGCGGACTTGCGCGCCTTCACCGTGCCGGCGAGCTGGATGGCGCCGCCGAACAGCAGCAGCTTCTCGGTCAGCGTGGTCTTGCCCGCGTCGGGGTGGGAAATGATGGCGAAGGTGCGGCGCTTTTCGACATCGCGCAGCAGCTCGGGCGGGTAAGGGGTGGTGGTCATCGTGGCTCGTCGGCGAAAAGAAAACCGCCTGCGCGCGATGAGCGAGGCGGGACAAGCGCAATTCTACCAAGCAATCAGGAGCTTCCGACGCAGATGGGGTGTCGCCAGCCGCGACGAGTTGAAGGTGATGAGGCTGAGGCACCGCCCCAGAAGCTCGCGACTACAGCAGGGTTACGCGCCGCGCGGCTTTCCGTGTGGGAGCGGCGCCAGCCGCGAGGGGTCGAGGGAGATCAAGTACAGGTGGGCGAACCACGATGGCCCGCCCTCGTCCTTCAGCGCTGCTTGCCGACCTGATCGCCGATCACGCCGCCAATCGCGGCACCACCGACCGTGCCGAGGATGCCACCGTCGGTGACCACCGCACCGGCGACACCGCCCACACCTGCACCGATCACGGCGCTCTTCTCGCGTGAGGACATGCCATCCCAGGTTGCACAGCCGGTTGCGGCAATGGTGATCAGTACAGCGGGAATGAGGGTTCGCATCTTCATGATTGCCTCCTTTGCGTTGTTGGAGAACAGCACGGCGTTTGGCGGAATGCTGTTTCATGCGAGCAGTATGAACAGCCGCAGCGCATGAAATTCCCGAGCAGCGTTTCAATTTGTTTCCCGTGGTGGCAGCGGGAGGCGTTCTGGAATGGGCTCCGATACGCATGTCTGGCGGGATCTCGGCTCATCGCCGGATGGCTTCGCGGTGCATCGGCCTGGAATACATTCCGATTCATGTCTGCGTCCCAGGCAAGTGTGTTGATCCGACTTGAGGCGATCGATCGCTACTTGTCTGTCCCCGCGCTGCGCGGCAGCATGTGGTGCTCATCAGTTGCCGGCCTGTAGCCATGTTCCTGCTCGATGCGTCACTTGCGCAGTCCATCGTCGATCGCGCGATGCAGATCCTGCGCACCAACGTCAATGTGATGGACGAGCGCGGCCTCATCATCGCCAGCGGCGACCGCACGCGAATCGGTACCCGCCACGATGGCGCCCTGCTCGTGCTCGCCCAGGCGCGCACGATCGAGATCGACGAGGCCATGGCGAGCCGCTTGCAGGACGCACGGGCAGGCATCAACCTGCCCTTGCGCGCAGAAGGCCGGGTCGTCGGGGTGGTTGGCCTGAGCGGTGACCCGGCGGCAATGCGCGAGCATGCCGAGCTGGTGCGCATGGCGGCCGAGACCATGCTCGAACAGGCGCAGTGGCTGCAGACGCTCGCGCGTGACGAGCGCTTGCGCGACGAACTCGTGCTGCAACTGATCGGTGTCGCACCCGCTGCGGCAGGCCTGGAGGCGTGGGCGCATCAGCTCCGCATCGACCTTGCGCAGCCGCGGGCGGCAATACTTGTCGAGCTGGCCGACGAAGTGCTCGATGCGGATGGCTTGCTCGCCTGTCAGCAGCGGCTTCGCCGTGTGCTGGCATCGGCCGTGCCCGGGCTGTTGTGTGCGGCCGTCTCGTTGCGCGAACTGGCCGTGCTGTGGCCGCAGGCGGACGTCGACAGGCAGCCGGACGGGTTACGCGCGCTGCTCGATAAGCTACAGCTGCGCCTGGTGGATGTGGCTGGCGGCCCCGTGCGCCTCGCCCTGGGTGGCCATTTTGGCGGTAGCGAGGGCTTGGCGCGCGCCTGGCAATCTGCGCGCGCCACGCTTCAGGCAGGTCGACGCCACCGTCCGCAGGACGTCGTACTGTGCTACGACGAGCTCACACTGCCTGTCCTGCTTTCCGGCCTGGGCGAGGGCTGGCGCGCGGAGGAGCTGCAGCGACCCCTGCGCAGGCTGGCCGAACATGACCGCGAAGGCCAGCTGCGGCGCACGCTCGCGACCTGGTTCGCCCACGACATGAAGGCAGTACCGAGTGCGGCAGCGCTGCATGTGCATCGAAACACGCTCGATTACCGCCTGCGCAAGGTTGGCGAGCTCACTGGGCTAGACCTCTCGCGCCTTGGCGATTGCCTGCTGCTGTTCATCGGCCTCGAACTCGATCGAAGCCTGAGTTTGTAATAAATCACAATTTACACTCTTTTTAGACCGTTTTTATTGTGATTTAAATGGAGGTGAGGGTGTGTGAAAGCCACTAAGCTCTCTGTCAGCGGACATCCAGGCCGCAGTGACCGGAGACAGCCCATGAACAAGATCGTCATTGCCCCCGATTCATACAAGGAGAGCCTTTCGGCGCTGGAAGTGGCGCACGCCGTCGAGGCAGGCTTCCGCCAGGTCTTTCCCGATGCCGAGTACGTTCTGGTGCCGGTGGCCGACGGCGGTGAGGGTACGGTCGATGCCATGGTCGCCGCGACCGATGGGCGCCGCGAGAAGGTCACCGTCACGGGTCCGCTTGGTGATCGCGTCGAAGCCTTTTACGGCCTCACCGGCGATGGCGACACCGCTGTGATCGAGATGGCCGCGGCCAGCGGCCTCGCCCTGGTGCCGCCGGCACGTCGTGATCCGCGCCTCACCACCTCGCGCGGCACCGGGGAACTGATCCGCGCAGCGCTCGACGCCGGCGCGCGCCGCTTCATCCTCGGCATCGGCGGCAGTGCCACCAACGACGGTGGTGCGGGCATGGTGCAGGCGCTTGGCGCCCGCTTGCTCGATGCGCAGGGGCGGGACATCGGCGCTGGCGGCGGTGCGCTCGCCGCGCTCGCGCGCATCGACGTCTCCGCGCTCGACCCCCGCCTGGCCGAGTGCCGCATCGAGGTTGCGTGCGACGTGGATAACCCGCTCACCGGTGCGCGCGGTGCCTCGGCGGTGTTCGGCCCGCAGAAGGGCGCCACGCCAGCGATGGTGCAGACCCTGGACGCCAACCTCGCCCACCTGGCCCGCATCGTCGAGCGCGACCTCGGCGTGGCGGTCGATAGCGTGCCTGGCGCGGGCGCAGCCGGTGGCACTGGGGCGGCGATGCTGGCCTTTTTCGGCGCCAGCCTGAAGCCCGGCATCGAGATCGTCACTGCCGCAGTGGATCTCGATGCCCATGTGCGCGATGCCGATCTGGTGATCACAGGCGAAGGCCGCATCGACTTCCAGACGGTCCATGGCAAGACCCCCATCGGGGTCGCTCGCGTCGCCAAGCGCCACGGCAAGCCGGTGATCGGCATCGCCGGTTCGCTCGGTGCCAATGTCGGTGTGGTCCACGCACACGGCATCGATGCCGTGTTCAGCGTGCTCAGCAGGCCATGCACGCTGGATGAGGCGCTCGGTGAAGCCGCCGCCAACGTCGAGCTGACAGCGCGTAACGTGGCGGCAGTGCTGCGCCTGGGCGCCCTTGCCCAGTCCTGAACATGAACCTGCCTGATTCACTGGAGAACACGATGCACGCTGACCCCCTGCTGACCAAGGACCACCCATTGCGCGAGGACATCCGCCTGCTCGGGCGTGTCCTGGGCGATACCGTGCGCGAGCAGGAGGGCGATGCGACCTTCGACTGCATCGAACAGATCCGCCAGAACTCGGTGCGCTTCCGCCGCGACGACGACATTGCGGCCCGGCGCGAGCTCGAGGACATCCTCGATGCGCTGTCGCGCGACCAGACGATCCAGGTCGTGCGCGCCTTCAGCTACTTCT
>NZ_JARQZE010000015.1:0-78490 GCF_029588855.1 Thauera mechernichensis
GAAAAACGCCCTTGCCAGCACCCCGAAAAACATCGATTCTTGACCCCCCAACGACGTCCGTCAGAGCCCGGTTCGAGTGGCTTCTATATGCCGATCATCGGTGGCTCTATTGTGGCGGTCAGTGACATGGGGAACGCTCGATGTCGCGCAGCGCGGGCTCGAGCTCGGTCGGTTCATCCCCACGCCCGTGGGGAACGCATGTGTCGGGCGTCGTGCGCATGCCTGCCGACCGGTTCATCCCCACGCCCGTGGGGAACGCCATCGGGCAGGTGCGCGGGGTGTCCGAGTTCGCGGTTCATCCCCACGCCCGTGGGGAACGCCGTTGTGCGAGTACGTCACGCATGCTTGCCCTCTGGTTCATCCCCACGCCCGTGGGGAACGCCCCTGCCGCAGGACGATGCGCTCGGCTACACACGGTTCATCCCCACGCCCGTGGGGAACGCGAGGCGGACGCCTTCTCCATCCCCCCCTCGATCGGTTCATCCCCACGCCCGTGGGGAACGCGATGGGGGCGTGCATGACGCCCTGCTCGCTATCGGTTCATCCCCACGCCCGTGGGGAACGCAGTGGCGGAGATGTTTTCCCAACTCGAAATTGCGGTTCATCCCCACGCCCGTGGGGAACGCCGGATGGCCTGCTCGGCGCCGAAGGCCTCGAACGGTTCATCCCCACGCCCGTGGGGAACGCAGAAGTCCAACGCATGGCGGGTTTGTCGGTTACGGTTCATCCCCACGCCCGTGGGGAACGCGGGCAGCAGCCGGCGAACTGTCACGCGGCACCACGGTTCATCCCCACGCCCGTGGGGAACGCTAGCCAACCCGGACACCCTGGCGCGACGCCCACGGTTCATCCCCACGCCCGTGGGGAACGCTCGAACCCCAGGTCGCCGAGGACACGCGCCCACGGTTCATCCCCACGCCCGTGGGGAACGCTCGAGGCCGGCCGCAAGGCTGAGAACGCCGCTCGGTTCATCCCCACGCCCGTGGGGAACGCGTCGTCGAGCATTTCCCGAATGATGCGCAGTTCGGTTCATCCCCACGCCCGTGGGGAACGCGAAAGAGAGCCAAAATGAGGCGATAGCCCCCCCGGTTCATCCCCACGCCCGTGGGGAACGCGGCGATTTCGGCTTCGCTAAGCCGTTGTTGAGCGGTTCATCCCCACGCCCGTGGGGAACGCAGCCATGTTTCTACGACGCGCCAGCCAGCACGCGGTTCATCCCCACGCCCGTGGGGAACGCTGGCTCGACGCCATAGCCCGCTGTGCGTAGCTCGGTTCATCCCCACGCCCGTGGGGAACGCTGCCGTGAGTTCGAAAGGGAAACGCATGATGTCGGTTCATCCCCACGCCCGTGGGGAACGCGCGCGGAAGTCTGCGTCTGCCATGTTGTCGTTCGGTTCATCCCCACGCCCGTGGGGAACGCGCCGCTGGCTACTGATCCGACGACGTGGCCGACGGTTCATCCCCACGCCCGTGGGGAACGCGACCGCGCCCGCCCAGCAGATAACCACCCTCGCGGTTCATCCCCACGCCCGTGGGGAACGCGGCGGCAGTGGCCCGAAGTACCTGTTCAGCGGCGGTTCATCCCCACGCCCGTGGGGAACGCGGGGAATGTGCGCTTCGCTTTCTTTCCCCGGGCGGTTCATCCCCACGCCCGTGGGGAACGCATAAGGGACAAGCCCCGCGCCGCTTCGCGGCGCGGTTCATCCCCACGCCCGTGGGGAACGCTCGGCCCTGACCTGCGCAAGCGCGCACTCCGTCGGTTCATCCCCACGCCCGTGGGGAACGCGCCGTGCTCGACCCGGGCGACCTCGACACCGGCGGTTCATCCCCACGCCCGTGGGGAACGCTCCGCCACGATGCCGACGACCACAGGAACGAACGGGTCATCCCCACGCCCGTGGGGAACGCTTCCGAACATTGGTGAGAAACAATGCAATGTGCGGTTCATCCCCACGCCCGTGGGGAACGCAGCCTCTTCCCTGGTACGAGTGCTTTCTATCTCGGTTCATCCCCACGCCCGTGGGGAACGCAAGACGACGCCATCGCGGATGCAGACCGTCTGCGGTTCATCCCCACGCCCGTGGGGAACGCGACCGCCGCGCGCAGCTGGTCATCACGGATGCCGGTTCATCCCCACGCCCGTGGGGAACGCAGCGACGCAAACTCACGGGTTTTGCGGCGACTCGGTTCATCCCCACGCCCGTGGGGAACGCCCAGCCGATTGGGCGCAAGTCGAGATCGACATCGGTTCATCCCCACGCCCGTGGGGAACGCCAGCTCGCGCAGATCGTGCCGGCCGCCGTGCGCGGTTCATCCCCACGCCCGTGGGGAACGCTTCGACTTGACCTGCTCTGCAGGGATCAGCGTCGGTTCATCCCCACGCCCGTGGGGAACGCCAGGTTAAGGGAATCAGGAATCAGCCCGGCTGCGGTTCATCCCCACGCCCGTGGGGAACGCCAACTGAACCCCTGGACGAAGGAAATTTACGCCGATTCATCCCCACGCCCGTGGGGAACGCTCGGCCCGTGGCAGTCGCACCCGCGCCGAATGCGGTTCATCCCCACGCCCGTGGGGAACGCCAGGAACATAAGACGCGCCTCCGGGATGCCGTCGGTTCATCCCCACGCCCGTGGGGAACGCGCGCTGGGGCGGCTCGTCGGCGAGCCGCCGGGCGGTTCATCCCCACGCCCGTGGGGAACGCCGCGGGGCGATGTGCCCACGCAGTCGGCGCGAGACGGTTCATCCCCACGCCCGTGGGGAACGCCGCGCGCCTGCGACGTCGAGCACGAGAGAGGCCGGTTCATCCCCACGCCCGTGGGGAACGCTTACCGCTGGCCTCGGCGCCCACCAGTCGCCCCGGTTCATCCCCACGCCCGTGGGGAACGCATTCGGTGCGATGGCGGGAAGGCTCACGCGGACGGTTCATCCCCACGCCCGTGGGGAACGCAATTGCGGTTCGACGGTAACGCCGGGGGCGGGCGGTTCATCCCCACGCCCGTGGGGAACGCCTGCGTTGTGAAAAGCCGCGGGCCCATAAGCCCGGTTCATCCCCACGCCCGTGGGGAACGCGGTCGGCGCCCACGTCGCATCGATATCAAGTTCGGTTCATCCCCACGCCCGTGGGGAACGCTCCTCTTTTTTAACGTCCGTGGTTTCGCCGGTCGGTTCATCCCCACGCCCGTGGGGAACGCATCAAATAATACTCACGCTCTCGGAGCGCCGACGGTTCATCCCCACGCCCGTGGGGAACGCAACCCATCTTGAGAAACATCATGTCGAATCTCCGGTTCATCCCCACGCCCGTGGGGAACGCCAGAACAAGGCGAGGATCGGCCCGGCGATCATCGGTTCATCCCCACGCCCGTGGGGAACGCTGCCGGGAGGCACTCAGCGCGTAGCGCTCTGACGGTTCATCCCCACGCCCGTGGGGAACGCTCGGGATGCTGTTCGGCATCGATGAGACGAACCGGTTCATCCCCACGCCCGTGGGGAACGCGGCCGGAACTGGCCTCAAACCCCGCGCCAGTGCGGTTCATCCCCACGCCCGTGGGGAACGCCCCTGCGCCCGGTCGAGATGGCCGTCACCCGGCGGTTCATCCCCACGCCCGTGGGGAACGCAACCGGGCCAGCCCGAGGGCCGTGAACCGGGCCGGTTCATCCCCACGCCCGTGGGGAACGCGCGCGATGAGAGCCGCGCCCCGTTCGTGGGTCCGGTTCATCCCCACGCCCGTGGGGAACGCGACGGTGGAAAACCTCGAGGCGATCGCGCGGGCGGTTCATCCCCACGCCCGTGGGGAACGCACAGTGATGGCGCGTGGGCATATACGGAGTGTCGGTTCATCCCCACGCCCGTGGGGAACGCGTAGAGCTGGCCGCCGGCGAAGTCCTTGAACTCGGTTCATCCCCACGCCCGTGGGGAACGCCGCAACAGTGCCTATGACCGCGCTATCGATACCGGTTCATCCCCACGCCCGTGGGGAACGCGCTCCGACCTTGCGATGCTCGGTCGCCAGATGCGGTTCATCCCCACGCCCGTGGGGAACGCCGCGCCGAGCTACTGAAGCGCATGGATGATGACGGTTCATCCCCACGCCCGTGGGGAACGCTCGAAGGCTGCCTTGAATGCATCGGGCGTGGCCGGTTCATCCCCACGCCCGTGGGGAACGCCGAGCCGTCGGCTGCAGCCCGGCCAGCCGCCTCGGTTCATCCCCACGCCCGTGGGGAACGCCCGATCTGGTTGTCGGCGATGATGTACGCGCGCGGTTCATCCCCACGCCCGTGGGGAACGCCCACCGTCGGGCTGAACGGCGACCTCACTGACCGGTTCATCCCCACGCCCGTGGGGAACGCCGCAGGCGGTCAAGGACTACGTGCGCAAGTCGCGGTTCATCCCCACGCCCGTGGGGAACGCGAATTGAACTGCTAACAGGGGTTCAAGGCGCGCGGTTCATCCCCACGCCCGTGGGGAACGCGACGACGCGCCCAAGTCCGCCGAGGTCTATATCGGTTCATCCCCACGCCCGTGGGGAACGCTCGATGTAGTCGCCAGCCACGTTGCGCACGGTCGGTTCATCCCCACGCCCGTGGGGAACGCCTGGCGTTGATGCGGTCGAGCGCCGCCATGGCCGGTTCATCCCCACGCCCGTGGGGAACGCGAGCGCGCATCTAAATAAATACACACAAAACGCGGTTCATCCCCACGCCCGTGGGGAACGCAGCAACCCACCCCTCTGGGATGCCTTCGTGGCCGGTTCATCCCCACGCCCGTGGGGAACGCGTCTCGTCGAGCGTCTGCTGGCTGCGGACCGCCGGTTCATCCCCACGCCCGTGGGGAACGCTTTTTGATCTCGCCGGAGACGGAGACCCGGTGCGGTTCATCCCCACGCCCGTGGGGAACGCTTCTGCTCGGCGGTCATCTCGACGCGCTGCAGCGGTTCATCCCCACGCCCGTGGGGAACGCCCGGTTGATGAGCGCGGTGATCATAGGCGCCTCGGTTCATCCCCACGCCCGTGGGGAACGCGCGGGGGCTGCTGCGGCTTGGTCGGCCTTGGGCGGTTCATCCCCACGCCCGTGGGGAACGCGGCGGAACCGGCGGTGTTGTTGGCCAGATCGACGGTTCATCCCCACGCCCGTGGGGAACGCAGGCAAACGTCATCGCCCGCCCCATGCGCAATCGGTTCATCCCCACGCCCGTGGGGAACGCCTCTCCGAAGAAGAGACCGCCATCCCTGGCGCCGGTTCATCCCCACGCCCGTGGGGAACGCTTGCTCAAGTGCAGCGAGTGCGGCGGGGCGTACGGTTCATCCCCACGCCCGTGGGGAACGCGAACAGGTACTTCGGGCCACTGCCGCCTGGGCCGGTTCATCCCCACGCCCGTGGGGAACGCGTGGCGCGATGTCGTTTGGGCGCCCGCGTTGGGCGGTTCATCCCCACGCCCGTGGGGAACGCCGTGCGCGAGGGGGCGTGATGACCCACTACCCCGGTTCATCCCCACGCCCGTGGGGAACGCAAGGTCACCACTCTGCCAACCGGCTCCTGATTCGGTTCATCCCCACACCCGTGGGGAACGCTACCGCCTGGTGGCAGCGTGAACGGGATCTATCGGTTCATCCCCACGCCCGTGGGGAACGCAGCACAACCGCCCCGGCCGCCCGGTGCTCGCCCGGTTCATCCCCACGCCCGTGGGGAACGCTCGCCGGCTGCAACGTATAACGCCGGCACGCACGGTTCATCCCCACGCCCGTGGGGAACGCGCCGGCTTCTACCTCAACGAGCTCATGTCGACCGGTTCATCCCCACGCCCGTGGGGAACGCGCGGCGCAGGACGCGGACAGGGCCGCAAGGCCCGGTTCATCCCCACGCCCGTGGGGAACGCGCGCGCGCCTTCGGGCTGCACGCATGGCAGATGCGGTTCATCCCCACGCCCGTGGGGAACGCCAACCGCCGCGCCGGCAACCCGGCGCGCAACCCGGTTCATCCCCACGCCCGTGGGGAACGCCCAGCAAACCGCTGCGTGCGGCGTCACTCCGTCGGTTCATCCCCACGCCCGTGGGGAACGCACGACGGGGACTGAAATGGCTGTGGTAATAGACGGTTCATCCCCACGCCCGTGGGGAACGCGTTCTCGTCGGTCATTGCGCGCAGCGCGTAGTCGGTTCATCCCCACGCCCGTGGGGAACGCTCGAGCGCCTGGCCCATCAGGCCGCGGTGGGTCGGTTCATCCCCACGCCCGTGGGGAACGCAACATCAAGGACGTGACGCGCGGCCTCGGCGATGGTTCATCCCCACGCCCGTGGGGAACGCGCGGAAGGTTTGGCCCATCGCGCTGATGTCGACGGTTCATCCCCACGCCCGTGGGGAACGCCACGTCGAGGCGATGCTTATAGCCGTTCCAACCGGTTCATCCCCACGCCCGTGGGGAACGCACAAGGCCGATACCATCCACGTCGAGGCGATGCGGTTCATCCCCACGCCCGTGGGGAACGCGTGGTATTCAAAGCCCCGTGCCCACCACATTTCGGTTCATCCCCACGCCCGTGGGGAACGCTCCATATAAGGATTGTCGGCGCCAGCCAGACCCGGTTCATCCCCAGGCCCGTGGGGAACGCGACGGGCCCGGGTTTATGCGAGAGTTAGAACGCGGTTCATCCCCACGCCCGTGGGGAACGCGTTTCGCGCAGTTGCGTGCACCAAGGCGGCGGCGGTTCATCCCCACGCCCGTGGGGAACGCACTTCCTCTATCCCCATGAAAAATCATGGAAATTCAAGCCCACCAAATTCTACCGACCAAAACCAATGCCAAGAGAATTTCAGATTATTAAAGATCTTCCGAGCGCGCCTCAGGGTGGAAGCTCACCAGACGCACGCCGTCCCAATCCGCAGGAAGACGCCTGTTTGCTCCGAGCGTCTCGAACTCGAAGCCAGCCTCGTTGTTCATCTGCCACGCGATAACCGCATTCCCATCCTCGATCCCCTCCTGCACCTGTGCCCATATATGCTCGCGAACGCGGCGGGAATACTGGCCAACATACACGCCAGCACGAACCTCCAGCAGCCACACCGCGAGTCGTCCCCGCAGCCTCGGCGGCGCATTCTCAAGAACGATGACCAGCATCGCCAAGATGTTCCCCATCGGAAAAGGCGGGTCCCACCGAATCGGCAGGAGCCTCAGGTCGAGCGATCTCCCCTGCGGCGAGGACGTCCTCTATATCGGGGATGATGCGCTCCAGAAGGCGTGTTTGCCGGAACATGTCTCGACAAGCAAGTCGAACAGCACGTTCGGGATTCGGCGGGCTGCTCGCCGCGATCTTGAAAGCAGCCGGGACCACGGTCTCAAACTTGTAGATGTCTGCGACATCGTAGACAAACGAAAGCGGCTTGCCGGTGTGGATGAATCCGACCGCCGGCGCATAGCCCGCAGCGAGGACAGCGGCCTCGGTAACGCCGTAGAGCGCGGCCGTTGCGGCGGACAGACAGCGATTGGGCAAGTCGGATACATCCCAGGCTTCGGGGTTGTAATTGCGCCCCGACCATGTCACACCGAACTTCTGTGCAAGCAGTTGATAGGTCTTCCGAACCCGTACGCCCTCGATGCCACGCAACTGCTCGACACTTCGGGGCGCAGGAGGCTCCTCGCCGAAGCGCATCGCGTACATCTTCCGCACCACCTTGAGCCGCAGGCCTTCATCGAGTGCCAGCCGAGCCTGATAAAGCAATCGGTCGGCGCGAGCCCCGCCCGGTTGACCGGCCGAGTACAGGCGAACACCCGCCTCGCCCACCCACACCAGCAAGGTACCCACGCGCGCTGCGAGCGCCGCCGCCATGTGGGATACCCGCGTCCCGGGCTCCAGCATGATGCACGCGACACCGCCGACGGGGATGTGGGTGAGCACCGGCCGCACCCGGAAACCCTGCTGATCGACCACTACAAAGGCCCCGTCGACGACATCGATCTCGCCTTTCTCGACGAAGACGATGGACATGCGCTCCTTGATCGGGATGGGTTTCAGGGGTGGAAGCATGTGAGTACGTCAGACCTCGTCGGCAGCACTCAACGCCGCATGCACAGCCGCATCGCTCAGGTAATGTCCGGTGCTGCGCATCTGCGCTATCAAAGGACGGATCTCCCGCAACTGCCCTCTGCGCTTGGCAAGGACGAGCACGCCGAGCGTGCCAATGACCTTGAGTCCAAGCGCACGCGCGTGCGTCACCGCTGCCCGATCGTCCATCAGTAAGCCGGCGCCGATCTCCCGCGCCCGGGCAATCGCACTCGACTCACCCGGATCCAGCGGGCCGTCATCCGCAGCCGCGGCGTCCGGGCAGCGCCGGATGAAGCCGGACGAAAGTGCATCCGCTATCCTCTGGGCGTCCGGGAGGTCCGGGTGGGCAAGGCATTCATCCAGCACCGTCGCAGTAACCTGAACGTTGGCAAACAGAAACGGCAGTAGATCCAGACGATGCAAACGCCCCAGCGCAATCAGCGGCCCGGCATCGGCAACGACCACCGACAAACGTTCAGCCGAAATCTGCAAGCTCCTTCTCCAGTTCGTCCGCTGTCGTCCGGATGACCGGGATGCCGTACCGGCCGAGCAGGTCCACCATCTCGCTCACCGAGCGGCCTGCCATGCGAGCCGCTCGGCTCAGCGAGATACGCTCTTCGTCAAACAAGTGGATGGCCAGCGCGACGCCCACGCCTTCCTTCAGCAAGGCGTCGTCGAAGGGCACGGCAACGAAGACCGGCGTGCCGTGCTTGGTGACGACCGACAGCTTGCCGGCCTCCGCGCCCCGGATCAGCTCACCGGTGCGCTCGCGAAGGTCTCGTACGGTAAAGGTTTCCATGGCGGTGCTCGGGTTGATTTGTGCTATCAAATGATAGAACAAATCACATCACAGGACGAACGAGCAACAAGCCACAACCAAACGCCTTGGCGCGCCCGATGCCGTTTGCAAGCGCGCTTGCGAACCGCTCCGCGTCGGTCACGGCCAGCTCGCCCGACAGGTCGACCGTGCTGAAACGCAGCTGGCCACGCTTGCCGCCATGTTGCTCATAGGCTGCGACCGAGACGCTCGATTCGTCGAGTGCGAACCCGTATTGTTCGGCGCGGCTAGTGAGCCATTCGGTGCATGCGGCGTGAGTCAGTTCGCAGAGCGACGGAGGCGGGTCTGGCTGTCCATCGGCTGTTGTCCGGTCCGAGCTCCACGCCTTCCAGTTGGGCAGGTCACGAGCCGCGAGCAGGCGCTTCTTCGCATCCATGACTACATCGTGACGCTTCAGGCCTTTCTCGCCTGTACGCGAAACAACCGGGTTGGCACGTAACTCGAACCTCAGCCGTGTGCCGCTTGGTACTTGCGGCCGGTACTCGCGGCACTGAATCTGCCAGGCGTCTGAATCGGGCTCGGGCTTGCGTCGCGATACGACGTAGAAACGGGGCAAGCCGTCGGCATCCCGCCGACGAAACAGGAAGTCCCGTTCCGCCCCCGCCGGCGCGGGGAAGAAGCGCCACAGCCATTGGTGTTCGCCATAGGCGCCACCCAACCATTCGTGCGCGGCGCGGCGCTCGAATCCGGGGCGAGGGGTGATCAAGCTGAAGTACACGTTCAGGCCTCCTTGCGGATCAGTGCGACATGCTCGCTGCGGTCGCCGAACTGCCACCCCTTGCGACGAAGCGGGCGATCCTTGCGGGTCACAGTAAGGTCGGGCGAAAGGTCGACGGTAATGCCTTCTCCCCAGGCGATGCGCTCGACCGGGGGCGGCAGTTCGAGTGTTCCGCTGCGAGCGTTGCCATTTAGCTTGGTGATTGCATCGGTCAGGCGCCCCCGGTAGATGTCGAAAGCCTGGTCAGCGCTGTCCGCCTCGATGATCTGCGGATGCAGCGGGGCGCCGGGTGGGCATGCCTTGCGCCCGAGGTAAAGGACAAAGCGTGGCGTGCGCAGTGCGTCGGCGAGCGTTTCCAGCGGATAGGGGCTAGCCTCGGTTGCCTGAATGGCGACCAGAAAGCCAGCATCCTGCCGATAGTCGCGGGTCGACAGAATTGTGTTGAGGTCGTGCCGGGGAATGGCCAGTTCATCCCGCCGCGATGCATGCGGCCGCTTCTTAAGGCTGGCCTGACTGGGCACCTGGGCGGTGTGATAGTCGCGCAGCAGCTTGCCCGAAGATTGCACCCCTACCGCGTAGCCGTAGGCATCCCGCAGCGTGACGTGGGCGGCCTCATCCTCGCGCCGCAGGCCGAGCGCAGCGCCCAGCAAGCCGACCAGGGCGGAGATGCCGGGGTAATCGTGGCTCGGCCGGTACTCTCCAACCGCGGTGTCACCCCACGCCGATAGCGGCGCCTGGAGTTGAAAGACGAGTAGTGGCATGGCTTCACTCCTGGGTGAAGCGGATCAGCTCATCTAGACTACCCTCGCCGGTTTCCGCGTTGATCGCGTAGCGTACATCCGCGCAGGCACCGTACACCTTGTCGAAGTTGGCGCGACGCGTCTCGATGGCTTTCACCGCCTTCTCCAGCATCTCCTCGCCCTCGAAGGGTTTGACCGGCTTGAGAAAGGCCTGGGCGAGCGAGCGCGGTTGCTGGTCGCCCTTCTCGGCGAGCACGTAGCTGGCGTAGGCGCGCGACGCGTGGCTGTTCTGCATGCCGGTGGGGCTGACCTTGGTGACGGCATGGACGAAGGCCTGGAGCGCTTTGTCCGCCAGCGTCTTGTCGCCGCCGAGGTTGTCCACGAGCAAGGCGCGGTCGATGCAGATGTAGAGATAGAACAGACCGGCACCGTAGCTGCGCTCGCCAATGTGTGCGGCACCCTTGTCGGTGAGACCATTGTTGAGATCGTCGACCGCGCTGAAGTAATCGTCTTCGACCGCACTCTTGTGCACGGTGATGGCGTGTGCGACCTGAATGGCCGCTTCCATGTTGAAGGCCGGGCTGTCAGCGAGCATGCGACCGAACATGGCAATGTCTGCCGCTTTGCGGGGGGTACGCAGCAGCTTGAGTTCTTCCTCGGTCGGCCCGGCGTTACGGGTCGCGCAAGTCTGCGCCAGCTGCTCGACGGCCTCGACTTCTTCGGGGCTGAAGTGAGCGAGTTGTTCGATTTGCAGGTCTTCGTCCTTTTCCGTCTTCTTGTCGGACTTCAGCTTGCCGAACTTGCCGACGATCTGGCGCGCCCACTCACGGGCGTTCTTATCGGACACGCCCGCCGCGATCAGCACATCGTGCACGCGCTTGCCCATATCCTTGGTGCGCGTACCGATATGGCCGGCCAAGGCGGTTTCGAAGATGTCCGACGTCCGCCATGCGCGCTTCTGGCTTTGCGAGGAGATCCGCAGCCGCAGCGCGTCACCCATCAAGGCCGTCTTGGGGCGGCCAGTGTCATCGCGGTTGAGGTTGGAGGGCGGGTAGCTGGTCAGCACGTGCAGTTGAACGAAGCGGGACATGGGGTGTTCTCCTTGGGCGGAAAGGGTGAGGGAGTCGTGACGGAATCGGGGGAGTCAGTCGGCGCTGCGAGCGGGCCAGTCATAGGCGTAGGCCCACCGCTTCTTGCGGTCGTCGCCCCAGAACAGGATGTCGTCGGCCAGTGCAATCACGTCCACGCGGTGCTCCATGATCGGCAGCACGCGCCGCAAACCCGCGAACAGGCTGTCGACATCGGGTGACTCCAGCAGACGCGTAAAGCGCAACTCGCTGACCAGCGGCCTGTCCTCGCCGGGCGCCTTGTGGCTCATTGCCTTGGCGGGTGACCCCGGTTGATCCTGGGTGACATGCGCGAGCAGGCCGACAATGGCGGCGAGGCGGTCGTCGTGCGCGGAGACGCTGTTCGCGTTCCATCCGGCTGCCTGAAAGCGACGGTACAGGCGCTGATAAGGCGCACTCAGGGCGACGGCGGTAACGGTGGATGCGCGGCGCAGGATTGCGCGGCTAGCGCGGTCGTCTTCGAGCTTCTGCCACCAGTTGAGCAGAATCGTGCCGTAGGCGTTGTCGCGTGAGAATCGGTCGGACATGGGATCTCCTCAGACGTCTGCCGTCGCGGGTTTGCCGCGGCTGGCTGCGGGTTTGTCGGCGGCAGGCAGGCGCAGCACTTCGCGCATCTTCTTGCCGTTCAGGCTGTTCACCAGTTGCCGGTGGGCTTCGGCCACGCGCCGTGGCTTCTGTCGCTCGATGGGGCCAGCGCCGACGAAGGTGGTGTCGAACAAGTCCAGGGCGGCGCTGCGCAGGGCGTGGTGCCAGGCTTGCCGGCTTTCCAGCATATCGGGGTCGGCACTTTCGTTCTGCCGGACTGTCTCGATGCACTGCCGGAGTTGTGTGTAGAACGCCGTTTCCGTTCGCTGCCAGAATTCGGCGTCGATGGCGCTGAAGTCACCGCGCGCATCGCCGCCGAACCACGCGGCCTTGACCGCACTGCGCAGATAGAACACTGCCTGCTGCGCACCCGCGAGCCACGTTTCCACGGTGGCTGACACGGACTTCAACGCTTCCTTGCCGGCGCATTCGCCCAATCCGTACAGGGGCAGACTAGATTCATACCAGCAACGCGCCTTCATGTTGTCCATGTCGTAGCCAAAGGCCCACAGACGCAATGCGCCGCCGAGTTGGCGGCGGCGCCACTCCAGCGCGTGGGTGACAATGCGGGCCGGCCGTTGCTTGCTCTTGGCGTCCGCCTGGCCCAGCACCCACGCAAGCCAGTGTCGGTATCCCATCCCACCTGGTTGCGGGTGCAGCGGCAGCCACTCGCCCTTGACCTCGTAGTAGGGAGAAAGCGGGTGATCCCAGGCGCCCTTGTAATTGAGGCCGTAGTTCTTGGCGGTGAACTGACGAATCAACCTGTCGGACTCACTTCCGCACAGATCGCAGGCGCCGTGCGCAACGTTGTCGAAGTCGAGGCGAATCCGGCGCGGTGTCGCCCAAAAGATGTGGTCCGGGTGCACCTGCGCCGGGGCGAGTTCGCCGCCCGGTTGCAGGCTCGCGACATCGGTCAGCCAAGGAAAACGGAACTGCACGCCATTTCGATTCGCGTCGCCGCAACGTTCGAGATGCTGGGGGCGTTCGGTCACGTTGAGCCACACGTCTTGCCACAGGCTGGCGGGGGACTGGTGCAGCAGCAGGGTCGTCAGCGGCCCGCCGCCACGCAGCCCGGTGCGGTAGCCAACGCCGCCAGCGGGCGCATTGGTCTGCAGGGTAAAGAGCGCGGTGGCGGCGCAGCCCGGGCATATGCCATCGAGCCTTCCCCGCTTCACGAAGTGGTCGCTGTTGTTGCGTAGCGCGTTCTCGCCCGGCGATTCGATCAATAGCGCAGAAACCGGGTTGATCGCCGACGCTTCCGAGGCCAAAGTCGCGTCCTGCATGAAGCGCGGACCGTCACCGTCCAGTTCGAACGCTTCGGCAACGGGGGCAAACCAGTCGCGCAAAGTCTGTGTATCGGGTGGTGCGGTGAGAAACCGCTTCCAATCAGTTCGGCTCTCGATCGGCGCCGTCGTCTGCAGCAGGCCGATGGCGAACTGCATCAGCGCACCGTTGAAATCCGCGCGGTCGGCGTCGAATGCGACGATGCCGGGGTCCGAAAGCTGCGTTGGTGCAATCCAGTCGCGGCGGCCATTCCTGCGGCGAGCGGGAATCCAAGAGTCTTCAAGCAGATGCATGCTGTCTCCCAGTGAGTAGGTGACGGGGCGATTTTGGAGGTCGCCCATGCTTTCAAGTGGCGTCAATCCCGCTTGTTGGACGAACGAGATTCGGCTCCGAAGCCTTCGTCACAGAGCGGATCGTAGGGCGGCCTCTGGGGCTTGTCAATAAATTGAAGTATTCTGCTTCACATATGACACTGCGCCTGGTTTCTGTTCGTGCGAGAATCTTGACCGTTCTCCGTAGCAACGGAGA
Organism: Thauera mechernichensis; assembly: GCF_029588855.1. Classification (NCBI taxonomy): domain Bacteria; kingdom Pseudomonadati; phylum Pseudomonadota; class Betaproteobacteria; order Rhodocyclales; family Zoogloeaceae; genus Thauera; species Thauera mechernichensis. The sequence goes on from NZ_JARQZE010000015.1 coordinate 13,861, forward strand.
TCAACCGTATTCGGCTTCCCGAGAAGCATTGGAATGCGTATGTTCCTCGCCCACGCGGGGCTCAAGGCTGAGTACCACTTTCGGCCATAGACAAACCACGTCGCTTGTCGTAAAGCCAGCGCCGCCTCTCGCCGGGTCTTCCGTCGGCAGGTGGCGCCTCGGCTTCACCCATCCACTCCCCGTCAACGTTGTGCAGCGCCAGCACGACCGACCATTTCCCCTTGTCCGGCAGCAGCGCTTCTGCGTCCTTTACCAACTGCTCTTTGGCGCCATCTGCTTCCGGCACGCGCTGCGCAATCAGCCGTTCGGCCACTTTCACACTGCTGTAGGCCCAGGCGTGGCGCGGGTTCTCATGTTCAGCCCAGGGCCGCACCCGGGCGCCATCCCAGCGGGCCAGCAAGACGGTCATGCTCGCCTCGCCGAGGCGGGTGGGTGTCTTGGCTTCACTCCACCAGTCGATGCCGCCGCGTATGTATCCATCAGCGCGCTTGATGGTGTTCTGCTGCGCGACGCTGAGGTCGCTGAAGTAGGCGCCGTCTGCTTGGTTCGCGTTGGCCTGCAGGCCGGGCGGCAGTTCGACGTCTTCGCCAAACACGCCTTCGATGAGCGCGCGGGCATCCTGTGGCATGGCGATTCGGCCTTGCTGAAGTGCTCGGGCGGTCAGCCACAGGTGACCGTGATGGGGATAGACAGCTGCGGCCTTGGGGAAGGCTTGCTTGTACCAGTTTGCGGCGGGGGATTCGCTCCAGGCCGGGCCAAGTACCCACAGGCAGGGCTGGCCGCGCTGGTCGGCTGCCTGTGGGTCGGTAAGCCGGGCGCCATCTGTGCGGCGCGGGTGGCGTTGCAATCGGCCAGCGCGTTGGATGAGGCGATCGATGGGAGCGAGATCGGAGATCACCATGTCCCAATCCGCATCCAGCGATTGTTCGGCGACTTGCGACGCAATCACCAGCCGGCCGGCACGCTGGGCGGGTGTGCTCGATTTTCCGAAGTGCGTGAGAATTCGCTCCTCGGTGTCGAGCCGGTCCTGCAGGACGAAGCGCGCGTGGAACACGATGAGGTGATCCGCGTCGAGTTCGTTCTCAAAGTGCGCGTGGGCTGCGAGGACGTCGGAGACCGTGTTGCGCATCCAGCACACGCATTTGCCTTGGGCGAGCGCCTGGCGGATGGCGCTCAGCACTTCGTGCTCGTCGGCGACGTAGCGAACCGCGACATCCCTGCAAACCGCCTCGCGCGCAACGATGGGCCTGAGTACGGTATTCTCTTGCCCCTCGTGCCAGGACGTCACCAACGGAAAGTCTGGCGAAGAGGCTCGGGGCAAAGGGTCGGCGGCGCGCCCGCGCGCAAAGGCATCGAACAAGCCCTGCTTCATGTGCTCAGGCAGAGTTGCCGACAGGAGAATGACGCTGCCACCGGCCATGGCGTGGAAGGTCAGTACGGCTTCGAGCACGCGCTGCATGTAGGCATCGCAGGCGTGCACCTCGTCGACGACCAGCACCTTGCGGAACAGGCCCAGCAGACGCAGGGACTGGTGCTTGCTGTAAAGGGTGGCGAGCAAGACTTGATCGATGGTGCCGACGCCGGCCGGTGCAAGCAGCGCACGCTTGGCATGATCGGCAAGCCAGGCGTTACAGCGTGCGGTGGCCGTGTCGTCCTGCTGTGCCGCGTCGCGTTCGTCCTGCCCGACAGGCAGGACGGAATCGGCGAAGGCCTCGACCAGTGCGCGTTGCCCGTGTGCCAGCACAAGGCTGGGATTGCCTTCGAACAGTTTGCTATAGACCTCCGCGATACGCCCGTACATCGCGTTTGCCGTAGCCATGGTCGGCAGCGCGATGAAGAAGCCGTCGGCGCAACCGCTAGTCATCAGCCTGTGCGCAAGCACGACGGCCGCTTCGGTTTTGCCGGCACCGGTAACATCCTCCAGCAGATGGATCTGTGGTGCGGATGTGAGGGGCGTGTCGATCGCCCACGCCTGCAGGGGAGAAGGCCGAGCGATCTCGGCGAACAGCTCAGCGAAGCTGCGCTCGCGACATGGCACCGGCAACACGCCGACGGCTTCGAGTGCGGTTTCCGCCTGCTCTTGCGCTCCCTGCCAGTATTCCCGGAGTGGAATCGCCTCCGCACGGTAGGGGAAGAACAAGGTGTTCGAACCAATCCAGTCCGCGAGCACGGTGACTCCCGCGAACCACCACGCAAGATCGCGACTCCGCGCTTCAAACCCTTCAGTCCCGAGTGCTGCATGCGCGCTCTTGATTCCATCCAGCGGGAAGAGAGTGCGAAGCTCCTCCAGGAAGTCCTCGACTGATGAGGTGTCCTCCGGGCAAAAATGGTGTCGCCAGTATCCCCGAGAGTCAGGGGGTAAACCATGGTGCCCTGTGCTGGCCCGCACCCACCAACCGATACCGTCAAGCACATCTTCGCTATCGGGCCCAAACCAACATTGATCGATCGCGCGGTCTTTGAGGTGCTGATCCCAGATCAGCCAGCCCAGCGCGTCATGGCGGACGCCATACGGCTTGCCGGGGTCCGCCTCGCGCGACCGTAGAGACTTGACCAGATCAGCGCGCTGCCCCTGAAACGATTCAGCGAACTTGCCAAGGTCGTGCATGGCGAGAATGAATGCGAACCACGAGTAAAGCGGTTGATCCGCAGCCAAGCCGACCGCCCTGGCGAAGAGGGCGCGCAACGCAGGCGAGCGTTTTAGAAACGCGATGCCCACGGCAGCCACATCGAGACAGTGATAGGGCAAAAGGTGATACCCGTCACTGTCCGTTCCCGACGGCTGCGCTTTGCCCCAATAGCCGAAATGTCGAGCTGACATCAAATCTCATCCTGACTGTTTGCTTCACGCATTCTGGATGAGCCAAGGCTCACAGGATGAGCCTGCACTGCAAGCTCCGAAAAACTCCTCACCATGCAGACAACCTCCTCCGCCACCCGCTGCCGCAACCCCTCGGGCCCCAGCACCTCGCAATGCCGTCCATGCTTGAGCACGTCCATCATCAGCTCCCGGTGATCCGAGAACGGGACCTCGAGTATGTAGCTGCCGTCGGGCTCGAACGCGCCGCGCTGGTCCGGGTGCCAATGCTCACTGGCGACCCAGCGCGCACGCTCTGGGGAGAAGCGCAGCCTTGCGGTTTGCACCGCACCGCCTGCAAAGATGCCGTAGCCCGGGCCGAGGACGCTGTCGAGCGTCTTGTTGGGCACATCCTTTGCGGCGCGTTCCAGCAATTCGACACGACGTACGCTATCCACTGCAAAGTTGCGCAGGCCACCGCGCAGGTGGCACCAGGCGTCCAGGTACCAGTTCTCGCGGTAGTGAACCAGCCGCTGCGGGGATATCTCGCGCTCGCTCTCCTCGTCCCTGCCACGAGCGTAGTAGCGGATACGCAGGCGTTTGCGGCCGAGCAAGGCAGCGCCGATGTTTTCGAAGTGGGTGAGCTTCATCGCACGCTTGCCGATCCCGACGATGAGCACGCGGCGGCGGATCTCGTCTGCTGGGTTGTCGGCTGCGCCAAGGAGCTTGTTGAGCCGCTGGATCAAAGGTTCGACATGCGGCGCGAGCAATCCGCCTGGGTCGAGGTTTGCGAGGAGGTGCTGCATGGTGAGCAGCGCGTGAATCTCTTTGTCGGAGAACCACATACCGGGCAGTTCGATCTGGGCCCCCGTCGTTTGCGACGGGTCGATGCGATAGCCCGCCGCATCCCGATCCCAGACGATCGGGGTATTCATGCTGTCGCGCAGGAAGGCAAGATCCCTCTTGAGCGTCGCGGGCGAGACGCCCAGCTCATCGAGCAACGTGAAGCGCGAAACGATCTTCGAACGGGAGAAGAGGCTTCGAATCCTTACAAGGCGATCAGCGGGACCCATGGGCGACTCCACGAAGCATGACACGGCATATTCCGTTGGAGTCTATCGGCTATTGATGAAGCATGCACTTGGCAGGAATCGCCGAGGCCTTTGGCATGAAAGGCTCGCGGCTGGCGCCGCTTCTACGGCGGGTGACGCGCGTGGTGGTTTTCGGTAGGAGCGGCGCCAGCCGCGAGCTTTTCAGGGCATGCGACGAGCCCCATCGCCTTCAAACCCTCGCGGCTGGCGCCGCTGCTACGGCGGGTGATACGCTCGCCGCGAATCAGGCCGTCGTACCTTGTTCCCGCCGCAGCTCCCACTGCTTGACCAGCGCATACAGCACCGGGATCACGGCCAGCGTCAGCACCGTGGAGGACACCATACCGCCGACCATCGGCGCGGCGATGCGGCTCATGACCTCGCTGCCGGTGCCGGTGCCGAGCATGACCGGCAGCAGGCCGAGGATGATGGTGATCACGGTCATCATCTTGGGGCGCACGCGCTCGACGGCGCCTTCCATGACTGCGGCGTAGAGGTCGGCGATGCTGGGTATTTCACCGCGCGCGGCACGCTCGGCGCGGATGCGCTGCCAGGCGTGGTCGAGGTAGATGAGCATGATCACGCCGGTCTCGGCGGCGACGCCGGCAAGCGCGATGAAGCCCACCGCCACCGCCACGCTCATCTGGTAGCCCAGCCACCACATCAGCCACACGCCGCCGATGAGCGCGAAGGGCACCGACAGCATGACGATGAAGGTCTCGGCCAGGCGGCGGAAGTTGAGGTAGAGCAGCACGAAGATCAGCGCCAGCGTGAGCGGAACCACAACGGTGAGCTTTTCCTTGGCGCGTTCCATGTACTCGAACTGGCCGCTCCAGGCGGCGTAGTAGCCGGGCGGGAAGCGCACCTCGGCGGCCACGGCCTGCTGCGCGCGCTGGACGAAACGGCCGAGGTCGGCTTCGCGGGTGTCCACATATACATAGGCGACCAGCGCGGCGTTCTCGGTGCGGATGGCGGGCGCGCCGCGGCTCAGCTTGACCTCGGCGAGTTGGCCGAGGGGGACCGGGCCGCTGGCAGTGGGCACCAGCACCTGGGCGGCGATGCGCGCCGGGTCCTCGCGCAACGCGCGCGGGTAGCGCACGCTGACGTTGTAGCGCTCCAGGCCTTCGACGGTGGTGGTCACCGTCTCGCCCCCGAGCGCGGTCGCCACCGCCATCTGCACCGTGTCGATGGTGAGCCCGTAACGCGCGAGCTGGTCGCGGCGCGGCTCGATGTCGACGTAGTAGCCGCCGGCGACGCGCTCGGCATAGGCGCTGGCGGTGCCGGGCACGGCACGCACCACGGCCTCGACCTCCTTCGCCAGCCGCTCCAGGGTATCCAGGTCCTGACCGAACACCTTGACCCCCACCGGCGTGCGGATGCCGGTGCTGAGCATGTCGATGCGCGCCTTGATCGGCATGGTCCAGGAGTTGGCCAGGCCAGGGAATTTCACCGCCGCATCCATCTCTGCGATCAGCGCATCCACCGTCATGCCCGGCCGCCACGCCGAGCGCGGCTTGAGGTTGATGACGGTCTCGAACATCTCCAGCGGCGCCGGGTCGGTGGCGGTGTTGGCGCGGCCAGCCTTGCCATACACCGACTCGACCTCGGGGAAGCTCTTGAGGATGCGGTTGGTGGTGGCGAGCAAGCGCCCGGCCTCGGTCACCGACATGCCGGGCAGGCCCGCCGGCATGTAGAAGATCGCGCCTTCGTCGAGCGTGGGCATGAACTCGCTGCCGATCTGGCGCGCCGGGATCAGCGTCACCGCCATCGCCACCAGGGCGAGCAGCAGGGTGGTGAGCTTGAAGCGCATCGCCAGCGCGATCACCGGGCGGTACAGCCACACCAGCAGGCGGTTGATCGGGTTGCGCTGCTCGGGGACGATCTTGCCGCGCACGAAGAACAGCATCAGCACCGGCACCAGGGTCACCGACAGGAAGGCAGCGCCCGCCATGGCCAGCGTCTTGGTCCATGCCAGCGGCGAGAACAGCCGCCCCTCCTGGCCTTCGAGCGCAAACACCGGCAGGAAGGACACGGTGATGATCAGTAGCGAGAAGAACAGCGCAGGCCCCACCTCGCGGCAGGCGCCGATCAGCACCTCGGCGCGCTCGGCGGCGGTGGCCTCGGCGCGCAGGGTCTCGAGCCGCTTGTGCGCGTTCTCGATCATCACGATCGAGGCATCGACCATGGCGCCGATGGCGATGGCGATGCCGCCCAGGCTCATGATGTTGGAGCCGATGCCCAGCGCCTGCATGCCGATGAAGGCGACCAGGATACCCAGCGGCAAGGTCACGATCGCCACCAGCGCGCTGCGCACATGGAGCAGGAAGACGATGCACACCGCGGCGACGATCAGGCTCTCCGCCAGCAGGGTCGACTTGAGGTTGTCGATCGCGCGCTCGATCAGCGTCGAGCGGTCATACACCGGCACGATCTCGGCGCCTGCGGGCAGGCCGGGCGCGATCTCGGCCAGCTTCTCGCGCACGTTCCTGATCACCTCGAGCGCGTTCTCGCCGAAGCGCGCCATGACGATGCCCGAGGCCACCTCGCCCTCGCCGTTGAGTTCGGCAATGCCGCGGCGTTCGGCCGGCACCAGTTCGACGCGGCCGATGTCGGCCACCCGCACCGGCGTGCCGCGGCCCGCACCATCGACCTTGAGCACGATGTCCTCGATGTCGGCCACGCTGCGCAGGTAGCCGCGGCCGCGCACCATGAACTCGCGCTCGGCCAGCTCGATGACGCGGCCGCCGACGTCGCGATTGGATTCGCGGATCGCGCGCCCCACCTCGTCCAGGCCGATGCCGAAGCCGGCCAGGCGATAGGGGTCGACGGTGACCTGGTACTCGCGTACGAAGCCGCCCACGCTGGCCACCTCGGCCACGCCGCGGGCCTGGGTAAGCGGATAGCGCACGTACCAGTCCTGCAGGCTGCGCGTCTCGGCCAGCGACAGGTCCTTGCCGGTGATCGCGTACTGGTACACCCAGCCCACGCCTGTGGCGTCCGGCCCGATCTGCGGTGCCACGCCGGCGGGCAGGCGGGCGGCGGCGGTGCTCAGGTACTCGAGCACCCGCGAGCGCGCCCAGTAGATGTCGGTGCCGTCCTCGAAGATCACATACACATAGGACGCACCGAACATCGAGAAGCCGCGCACCACCCGCGCCTGCGGCACGGCCAGCATCGCCGTGGTGAGCGGATAGGTGACCTGGTCCTCCACCACCTGCGGCGCCTGGCCGGGGTAGTCGGTGTAGATGATGACCTGCACGTCCGACAGGTCGGGCAGCGCATCGAGCGGCGTGTGCTTGACGGCGTAAAGGCCGGCGCCGATGAGGAGTACGGTGCCGAGCAGCACCAGGAAGACGTTGCGTGCCGACCACTCGATCAGGCGACTGAGCCAGCCACCCGCAGGCGCCACGTCAATATCCCGCTCCCCCTGCGCTGGCGCGCGCTGCGCATCCGTCATGTCAATGTCCGGCATGCTCGCCTTCCACCCGCTCGATGCGAGTCACCACGTACTCGCCCGGGCCACGATCCTCGAAGCTGAAGCGGATCGGCGTCCCTGGCGCCAGACCCTCGACCAGCGCCGGCTCGGCCAGACTGAAGTCCATCGTCATCTCCGGCCAGCCCAGCGCCGGGATGGCGTCGTGGCTGAGGCTGACGCCGCCGTCGAAAGCCTCCTCGAACACGCCGCGGGTGTCGTGGCTCGGGTAGTCCTGTGGTGGCGCATCGCCCATGCCGGCGAGCGCGGCGCGCAGCTGGCTCTCCGAGTCGATCAGGAAGTTGGCCGAGACGACGACGCGATCGCCCTCGGCGATGCCGTCGAGCACCTCGACCTGCTCGCGGCCGCGCTCGCCGATGCGCACCGGCTGCGGCTGGAAGCGGCCTTCGCCGAGCGCGCGCAAAACCACCTGGCGCTCGCCATCCTCGATCAGCGCCGAAGCCGGCAGCAGCAGGCGCTCGCGCGCGGCGCCGGGCGCGAAGTCCACGGTGGCAAACATGCCCGGGCGCAGCTGGCCCGCGCGGTTGTCGAGTTCGATGCGCACCGGCGTGCTGCGGGTGCCGGCATCCAGGGTCGGATAAACGTAGCCGATCCGGCCCTCCAGGCGCTGGCCGGGCAGCGCATCCACGCTCACTGCCACCCGGTCACCCACCTGCACGCGGCCGAGGTCACGCTCGAACACATCCGCGATCACCCACACCCGCGACAGGTCGGCGATGCGGAACAGCGCCTCGCCCGCCATGAAGCGCGCGCCCTGGGTCGCCATGCGCTCGAGCACGATGCCGTCGGCCGGCGCATGCAGGGTCTGGCGCGGTGCCGCCTGGCCGGCAACCTGCAGGCTGGCCAGGCGCGCACGGGCGGCCTCGGCCAGGCGCGCGGCGGCGGCGCGGGCCTCGGGGTCGGCAGCGCTGGCGGTCACCAGGCGCTCGGCGATGCGGACCTCCTCGCCCGCCGACTGCAGCGCGGGGCTCCAGGCCGTGAGCAGCGGCTGGCCGCGGCGCACGACGTCACCCACCGCGCTCACATGCAGGCGCTCGATCCAGCCCTCGAAGCGCGGCGCCACCACCACCTGCGCGCGCTCGTCGATCTCCACCCGGCCGCTGGCACGCAGCACCGCATCGAGCGTGCCGCGCGCCACCGTTGCCGTGCGCACGCCCAGGGTCTGCATGCGCGCCGGGCTCACCCGCACGGTGCCGGCGTCGTCGCTGGCCTCGTCGGCATAAACCGGGATGTAGTCCATGCCCATGGAGTCCTTCTTGGGTACCGGCGAGGTGTCGGGCAGGCCCATCGGGTTGCGGTAGTAGAGGATCTGGCGCTCGCCGCTGGCAGGGGCGCCGGTATTCGTCGCCGCAGCGACTGCGCCGCGGCCCGCTTCCGTCCCGACCTGCGCAGCGCTGCCATGGACCGGACCCGCAGCGCGGCTGCCCGCCCAGTAGCCGGCGGCCCCCACTGCCGCCACCAGCGCCAACAGGGCGAGTACGCGCAGCGCGCCACGCCCTGCCTTGGCCTCGCCTGCCTCCGCCGCAGATTGCCCTGCAGCGGGTTTCATGTGATCAGTCACTCAAGCTCTCCGGACAGTCGCTGCAGCTCGATCAGCGCCATGCGCGCCTCGACCTCCGTCTGCAGCAGGGCCAGCCGGGTGTCGAGCACCTGGGCTTCGGCCATCAATACCTCGCCAATACCGACCTGGCTGCCGGCCAGGCCCGCGCGCGCTGCGTCGCGCCCGGCCTCTGCCTGGGGCAGCAAGGTGGAGCGCAGCAGCTGCAGGCTGTCACTGGCTGCCCGCCACGACGCCCACGCCGCACCCAACTCACCGGCGATGCGCGTCTCGGCCGCGCGCCGGCGGGCCTCCGCGGCCAGGCCGAGCGCCGCGGTCTCGCGCTGACGCGCGTCGCGCACCCCCTGCTGCAGCGGGATCATCATCTCGAACATCAGGTCCCAGGACTCGCGGCCCTCGCGCGGGCGGTTGTAGGTGACACCGACCGCGTAGTCGGGCTGGCGCTCGCGGCGCGCGCGTTCGCGCTCGATGCGCGCAGCGTCTACGCCGATGGCCTCGGCGCGCACTTCGGGGTGGGCCGTGCGTGCGCGCTCGACCAGGGTGGCGAACGCGAGCCCGGCGGGTAGCGGCGCGGGCGGCTGTGGCGCGGCGAGCGGCGCATCGGGCGCACGCCCGAGCAGGGCATTGAGCGCGGCGACCGCGGCCTGGCGGCGCTGCTCGATGGCGAGCACGCCCAGGCGCTGGGCGCTCGCCTCGCGCTGGGCCTGCAGCACATCCTGCTGGCTGCCCTCGCCGCTGCGGTAGCGCGCGAGCGCCGCCGCCTCGATGCCGCTCAGCAAGCCCTGCTGCTCACGGCTGAACTGCAGTTCGCGCTCGGCCTGGTAGTAGCGCAGCCAGGCCGAGCGCACGGCGGCTTCCAGCGTGCGCCAGGCGCCATCGCGTGCAGCTTCGGCCTGCGCGGCGCTGGCCACGGCGGCCTCGGTCTCGAGCGCGCGCTTGCCCCACCCCGGCAGGGGCTGGACGATGCGGTAGCGGGTCTCGCCGACCTGGCCCGGCAGCACCGAAGTCGAGCCCCCGCTCATGGTGTTGGTGACGTCCATCAGCTCGAGCGTGAAGCGCGGGTCGGGCAGCGCCCCCGCCGCGCCCACCCGCTCGCGCGCCGCATCGGTCTCGAAACCCTCGGCGGCAAAGGCCGGGTTGTCCTGGCGGGCGAGCGCGAGCAGGCTGTCGACGTCCGCACCCGGCGCAATCGACTGGGCAAGCGCGACGCCGCTGGTGGCGAGGCAGGCAAATACGCTCGCCAGGCGCATGAAGACGCTCATTGGATCTTCCTGTGCCGTGTGCTTACTGCACGACCTCGACGTCGCGCGCGGTGTAGCGGCGCCCTTCCTTGCCAGCGATGAAGCGGATGCGATCGCCGACCTTGAGCGCATCGACCACCGCAGCGTCCTCGACCTCGAAGGCCATGGTCATCGGCGGCATGCCGAGGTTCTCGAGCGGGCCATGGGCGATCGTCACTCTTTTGCCGGCCTTGTCGAGGCGCTTGACCTCGCCTTCGGAGGGCGCGAACTGGGCTGCATCCGCATCTTTCGCCGCTGCCGGGGCGCCGTGGCCATGGTGGGCGTCATGCCCTTGCTGGGCCTGTACCGGTGCTGACGCGAGCCACAGCGCAATGATGGCGCCCGCAGCCAGGGTCGCGATGGAGGTTCGGGTGAGTGTTGTGGTGTGAATCGTTGCCGGCTTGGTCTGCATCGTCGCTCTCCTTGTCGTGTCGTACCGGCACACGCCGGCGCGCCCGCCACTGCGGGGCTTCGGTGCAGTATGGGTAGCGCCAGCCGACACCAGGCTGACGGGAGCATTACATTCCTGTCAGCTTTCCCCTGTCGCGATCGCGCGAGGCACAATGCCCGCCATGAAGATCCTCATCGTCGAAGACGAACCGAAGACCGGCGACTACCTGCGCCAGGGCCTGGCCGAGGCCGGCTTCGTCGTCGATCTCGCCCGCGACGGGCTGGACGGCCTGCACCTGGGGCTGAATGGCGACTACGACCTGGTCGTGCTCGACGTCATGCTGCCCACGCTGGACGGCTGGGGCGTGCTGCAGACCCTGCGCCGCAGCGGGCGCGAGATGCCGGTGCTGTTCCTGACCGCACGCGACCAGGTGGAAGACCGCGTGCGCGGGCTCGAACTCGGCGCCGACGACTACCTGGTGAAGCCTTTCGCGTTCTCCGAGCTGCTCGCGCGTGTGCGCACCCTGCTGCGCCGCAGCCGCAACAAGGAGCCCGAGTTGCTGCGCGCCGCCGACCTCGAGCTCGACCTGCTGCGTCGCCGCGTCAGCCGGGCCGGCCAGCGCATCGAGCTCACCGCCAAGGAGTTCGCCCTGCTCGAGCTGCTGCTGCGCCGCCAGGGCGAGGTGCTGCCGCGCTCGCTGATCGCCTCCCAGGTGTGGGACATGAACTTCGACAGCGACACCAACGTCATCGAGGTCGCGGTACGCCGGCTGCGTGCCAAGGTGGACGAGCCCTTCGAGCCCAAGCTCATCCGCACCGTGCGCGGTATGGGTTACGTGCTGGAGGCGGCGGAGGAAGCATGAGGCTGCCACCCGGCCTGTCGCTGACCGCCCGCCTCGCGCTGCTGTTCGCGGCGCTGACGGCGTGCCTGCTGATCACGGTCGGTGTCGTCATCGGCCGTGCGGTAGAGCACCACTTTCAGGAACTGGACGACCATGAGCTGGTGGGAAAGCTCACCCTGGTCGCCAACCTGCTGCAGGGCGCAGATGCCCTGCTACCGCTGGCCGAACGCCTGTCGCGCCTTGACGACGCCTTCGCCGGACACGACATGGTGGCGGTGCTGTTGCTCGACGCGGAGGGTCGCGTATTGCATGCAATCCAGCCAGACTTCTTCACGCCCGCCCAGCTTGCCGGCAAGGACTTGCCTGCCGGCAGTGTCCCGTGGACACAAGGGGCCCACCAGGTCATCGGCCGCGCCGAACGCATCACGCTGCAGGCGGGCCTGGAAGGACACGCCGGCAGCAGCGACGGTGCTGCGGACATGACGGCGCTGGTGGCACTCGACGTCTCGCACCACATCCACTTCCTCGACGAATTGCGCCGCGGCCTGTGGCTGGGCATCTCGCTCGCCGCCATCACCGCCGCCCTGCTCGGCTGGCTTGCAGCTCACCGCGGCCTGGCGCCGCTGCGCCGAGTCAGCGCCACCGCCCGCCAGCTGTCGGCCCAGCGTCTAGACGAGCGCCTGATCGAGGAGGACGCCCCCGCCGAAGTGCGCGAGCTGGTCGAAGCCTTCAACGGCATGCTGGCGCGCCTGGAAGCGTCCTTCCGCCGCCTGTCGGACTTCTCCGCCGACATCGCCCACGAGCTGCGCACGCCGGTGTCGAACCTGATGACGCAGACCCAGGTCGCGCTGACACGCAGCCGCAGCACAGACGAATACCGCGAGGTGCTGGCCTCCAACATGGAAGAGTTCGAGCGCATCGCACGCATGGTCGCCGACATGCTCTTCCTCGCTCAGGCCGAGGATGGCCGCCTGCCAGGTGCAAGCGAAGCCGTCGCACTCGCCGACGAGGCCACGGCGCTGATCGAGTTCTACGACGCACTCGCCGAGGCACAGGGGGTGCGCATCGTAGTCGAGGGTACGGCGAGCGTGCGCGGCGACCGCCTGATGCTGCGCCGGGCGCTCTCCAACCTGCTGTCGAACGCGCTGCGCCATACGCCGGCGGGCGGCACCATCCGCATCGGACTGCGGCACGACGGCGGCGAGGCGGAGGTCCGCATCGACAACGACGGCGAACCGATCCCCCCCGAACAGATCGAGCGCATCTTCGACCGCTTCCACCGCGGCAGCGCCGACCGCCGCAGCCATGGCGAAGGCGCCGGTCTCGGCCTCGCGATCACGCGTTCGATCGTGCACGCGCACGGCGGCCGCATCTGGGCGGGCAGCGCAATGGCAGCAGGCACGGCGCGCGGCACCACCACCTTCACCCTGCGCCTGCCGGCCGACCTCAGCACAGCGCGGCATACCGCCGCGCCCCATGGATCCACACTGGAGTCTGCACCATGAAACCATCCACCCCATCGACCCCATCGCACGTACCGGGCCTGCGCAGCCTCATCGCCGCCGGCCTGCTCAGCCTCGCCACTGTCGTCCCGGCCTTCGCAGCCGGGGACGAAGTCGTCATGTTCAAGGACCCCAACTGCGGCTGCTGCGGCAAGTGGGCCGAGCACATGCGCGAGCACGGCTTCAGGGTCAAGGAAGTGGCCACCAGCCAGATGGGCCAGATCAAGCACGAGGCCGGCGTGCCGCAGGCGCTGGGTTCCTGCCACACGGCCACGGTGGGCGGCTATGTGGTCGAGGGCCACGTGCCTGCAGCCGACGTGCGCCGCATGCTCACCGACAAGCCTGCCATCGCCGGCCTCTCGGCACCCGGCATGCCGCTCGGCTCGCCCGGCATGGAAGGCCCCTACCCGGCCGAGCGCTACGACGTGGTCAGTTTCGACGCCGAAGGCAGGACAGCGGTGTTCGCCAGCCACTGAGCCCAACCACCGGTGGCGCCCACACGCCGCGCTTCAGGGTAGGAGCGGGGCCAACCGCGAGCTTGTCACCCCGCACCCACCCCGATCGCCTTCAACCCCTCGCGGCTGGCGCCGCTCCTACGGGAAACCGTCACGCACGTCGCCCACTGTAGGAGCGGCGCCAGCCGCGAGCTTTTCGGAGCTTGCGACACACCTCGCCGCCTTCAACCCCTCGCGGCTGGCGCCGCTCCCACGGGGGGCGGCGCGAGCGCGCGTCAACCGGGCAGCTGCCCTCGAACGGCGCGCTTCTCTTCCCTGCGCACGAATGCCAGCTTGCTTTCGCGCGCGCGCAGCTGACCGCAACCGGCATCGACGTCCTGCCCGGCGGACTGGCGCAGCTTGGTGAGGATGCCGCGGCGGTGCAGGCTGCGTGCGATGGCAGCGGCACGCTCGGCATCCGGGCGACGATAGGCGAGGCCGTCGACGGTGTTGAAGGGGATCATGTTCATCACCGCGTACTTGCCGGCAAGCAGGCGTGCGATGCCTTCGATCTCGTCCTCGCCGTCATTGACACCTTCGATCAGCGTCCATTGGTACTGGATGGGGTAGCCGGTGGCGCGCGCCCAGGCTTCGCCGAGCTCGACCAGTTCGCCAGGGTCGATGCGCGGTGCGCGCGGCAGCAGCTGCGCGCGCAACGCCGCCTTGGTGGTGTGCAGCGACAGCGCGAGTGCAGGCTTGACCTGCATCTGCGGCAAGCGCTCGAACACACGCATGTCGCCGACGGTCGACAGCACCAGGTTCTTGTGCGGGATGGCACCCTCGGTGCCGAGCAGTTCGATCGCCTCAGCCACCGCGTCCAGGTTGTGCGCCGGCTCGCCCATGCCCATGAACACCACCTTGTGCACCCGGCGCTGGCGGCGCGCCAGTGCCACCTGGGCGACGATCTCGGCGCTGCCGAGCTGGCGCAGCAGGCCATCCTTGCCGGTCATGCAGAACACACAGCCTACTGCGCAGCCGAGCTGGGTGGACACGCACAGGCCGTCGCGCGGCAGCAGCACGCTCTCCACCGTCTGACCGTCGGCAAGTTCGACCAGCAGGCGGGTGCCGTCCTCGCCGGGGTGCTCGGAGCGCACGCGGGCGAGCGCGTTCAGCTCCGCTTCGAGCGCGGGCAAGGCGGCCTGCAAGGCCTTGGGAAAGCGGTTCGAGTCGGTATGCGGGCCGGCATCGAGCGCGCGCCCCTGCAGCCAGGCGCGCAGCAGGCGGCCTTCGTGACTGGGGCGCGCACCGAGCGTACGCAGGCGCAGGCGGATGGCGTCGATGTTCATGGCGCGCGATGCTAGCACTGCAGCGGCGGCTCTGCCTGCACGCGGGCGGATTCGCGAGGCCAGTGCCCCGCACTCCGGCCGTATAATCAATGCCATTCGACACGAGGAATCATGCATGTCCGATCTGCGCTTCGAAGGCACCCGCGACTACGTCGCCACGCCCGACCTCATGCTCGCGGTCAACGCCGCCATCCGCCTGCAACGCCCACTGCTGATCAAGGGCGAGCCCGGCACTGGCAAGACCATGCTCGCAGAAGAGGTCGCCGATGCCCTTGGCCTGCCCTTGCTGCAGTGGCACATCAAGTCCACCACCAAGGCCCAGCAAGGCCTCTATGAGTATGACGCGGTGTCGCGCCTGCGTGACTCGCAGCTCGGTGACGACCGCGTCCGCGACATCTCCAACTACATCGTCAAGGGTGTGCTGTGGCAGGCCTTCGAGGCCGAGCGCCCGACCGTGGTGCTGATCGACGAGATCGACAAGGCCGACATCGAATTCCCGAACGACCTGCTGCGCGAACTCGACCGCATGGAGTTCCATGTCTACGAGACGCGCCAGACCATCCAGGCCCGCCACCGGCCGATCGTGTTCATCACCTCGAACAATGAGAAGGAACTGCCCGACGCCTTCCTGCGCCGCTGCTTCTTCCACTACATCCGCTTCCCCGATCGCGACACCATGCAGCGCATCGTCGATGTGCATTTCCCGGCAATCCGCAAGGAGCTGCTCACCGAGGCGCTCGAAGTCTTCTTCGGCCTGCGCGACGTCCCCGGGCTGAAGAAGAAGCCCTCCACGTCCGAACTGATCGACTGGCTCAAGCTGCTGGTCGCCGAGGACATCCCGCCCGAGGCCCTGCGCAGCACGGACAACAAGGCGGTCATCCCGCCCCTGCACGGCGCCCTGCTCAAGAACGAACAGGACATGCACCTGTTCGAGCGCCTGGTATTCATGGCACGCCACAACCGCTGAGCGAACCCACCATGTTCAAGGCACTGCTCGCCTGGCTGTTCGGCCGCGGCAAACCGTCGGCGGCCCCGCTACGCACGGCGACGGACGGGTTCGACAAGCTCAACCGCGACGCCCCGCTGCGCGCGACAACCCCCGACCTGAGCGCCGACGGCATCGTCACCTTCCTGTGCCGCGAAGCCGTCCTCGGGCGCAACCAGCGCATCGCCGGCTACCAGTTCATGCTGCAGGAGGGCACGCGGGCGCGCATCCGCCACAGCAACCGGCGGGTGCACCACGTCTATGCCGAAGTGCTGGTGCGCAACCTGATCAACGCCGATATCGGCGAACTCCTCGGGCACCGCATCGCCTTCATCGACGTACCGGACTCCTTCCTCACCGCCCCCTGCCTCGCGCACCTGCCGGCGGCGAACGTGGTCCTCATTCCCACCGCACTGCCCGACGCAGGCGCCCCGGATTTCGACAGCCTGCGGCGCACGGTCGAGGACCTGCGCAAACGCGGCTTCAGGCTTGGCTTGCACGACCCCAACGTCGTCACCGAATTCAACGGCCTGCTGCCCTGGGCCGACTTCATCATCGCCCATGCGCAGGGCCTGGATGCCCGCCGTGGCCTGCAGCTGAGCAACATCGCCCTCGAGGTTGCGCCCAACGCACGCCTGCTGGTGCGCGAACTGCCCTCGATCGAGGAGTTCCGGTTCAGCTTCAAGCTCGGCGCGAGCCTGTTCCAGGGCCCCTTCATCACCCGCCGCGAGGACTGGACCGAGCGCGAACTCGGCCCCAGCACACTGCGCATCGGCACCCTGATCGCCCGCCTGCGCGCCGACGCCGATACCCACGAGCTGGCCGAGCTGCTCAAGCAGGACGCTGCCCTGTCGCTGCGCCTGCTGCGCTACATCAACTCGGCTGCCAATGCGCTGCCGCAAAGCGTGTCCTCGATCGAGAACGCGCTCGCGCTGCTCGGCCGCGAAAAGCTCTACCGCTGGCTGATCCTGCTCGTCTGCAGCACGGCAACCGAAAGCGAGCGCGGCGGCGCGGCGCTGGAGACGGCGCTCGTCCGCGGCCGCATGATGGAACTGCTCGCCGCCACGCACCCGAGCGCCGAGCGTGACACCCTGTTCCTCGTCGGCCTGCTGTCGCTCATCGACGTGATCCTGCAGGTTCCGCTCGACAAGGCGCTGGCGCCGCTGGCCCTCAGCGCCGACATCGATGCTGCCGTCCGCGGCAAGGGGGGCCCTCTTCACGACCTGCTCCAGCTCGCCATCGCCTGCGAGCGAACCCAGGGCGACGGCCTGGCCGAAGCCGCCGAGCGCTGCGGCATCTCGCCCGAGCAGGCCACGGAGTGCCACATGCAGGCCCTGTCCTGGGCGATGCAGATACAGGACTGAGGCCCACGCCAGCGGAGCTGCCGATGCTGATCGATTTTTTCCTGCACCTGAAGGCACGCAAGCTGCCGGTGTCGACGCGCGAGTTCCTGACCGTGCTCGAGGGGATGAAGGCGCACGTGTGCGGCCCCTCCATCGACGACTTCTACCACTTTGCACGCACCTGCCTGGTGAAGGACGAAGCGCTCTACGACCGCTTCGACCAAGCCTTTGGCGAGTACTTCAAGGGGGTCACCGAGCTCCCCGGCCTCGATGCGGACCTGCCTGAGGAGTGGCTGCGGGCAATGGCACGCAAGCACCTCAGCCCCGAGGAGCGCGCACAGCTGGAAAAGCTCGGCTGGGACAAGCTGATGGACGAGTTCCGCAAGCGTCTGCAGGAGCAAAAGGGACGCCACCAGGGCGGCAACAAATGGATCGGCACCGGCGGCAGTTCGCCCTTCGGCAACAACGGCACCCACCCGGAAGGCATTCGCGTCGGAGGCGAATCGGCGGGTAACCGCACGGCGGTCAAGGTGTGGGACAAGCGCGAGTTCCGCAACCTGGACGACTCGGTGGAACTGGGCACCCGCAACATCAAGGTTGCCCTGCGCCGGCTGCGCCGCTTCGCCCGCCAGGGCGCGTCCGAGGAGCTCGACCTCGACGGCACGATCGCCGCCACCGCACGCAACGCCGGCTGGCTGGACCTGATGATGCGGCCAGAGCGCCACAACGCGGTCAAGGTGCTGCTCTTCCTCGACGTTGGCGGCTCGATGGACGACCACGTCAAGATCTGCGAGGAGCTGTTCTCGGCCTGCCGGCTCGAGTTCAAGCACCTCGAGTACTTCTACTTCCACAACTGCGTCTACGAGGGTGTCTGGCGCGACAACCGCCGCCGGCACGCCGAGCGCACACCGCTACTCGACGTCATCCACAAGTACGGGCCGGACTACAAGCTCATCTTCGTCGGTGATGCCACCATGAGCCCCTACGAGATCCTGCATCCGCATGGCTCGGTCGAGCACATGAACGCCGAGCCGGGCGCCACCTGGCTGCGGCGGCTGCTCGACGCCTACCCGGCAGCGGCCTGGCTCAACCCGGAACCGGAACGCCTGTGGCCCTACCGCAAGTCGATCGAGCTGATCCACCAGATCGTTGGCGGACGCATGCACCCGATGACGCTCGATGGCCTGGCGCGCGCCATGCAGGGGCTGTCAAGAAAGCACTAGGGGCATCCGGATGCGGTGCCCTGGCACGCCACAATGCCGGGCGGCCGAAAAAAAAGAGCGGCCTGTCGGCCGCTCAAGCTGCTGTCCGCACAAGTGCAAGAAACACTGTGTGTAAGACACGGTCGGGACGTTCCGACCGTGCCAGGCGGAACATCGCTCATTCGGTGAAGGGCAAGGGCTGCATGCCAAAGCCTTCGTCAAGATTCTTGATCTGGCGCAGCAGCTTGTCGAGCTCGCTTTGAAGGCTCTCCAGGCCCGCCTCATCCATCAGCCGCAAGGCCTCGGGCAAAACCCCGCGCGCCGGAGATGGCGCCCGCGCCAGCAGTGCCTGGCCCTCGTCGGTAAGGTAGAGACGGACGACGCGCTGGTCGACAGTGGTGCGCTCCTTGCGAAGCAAGCCCGCAGTCTCGAGCCGATCGACCATGTTGGACGTGGTCGATTGATGCAGCGCCATGCGGTTGGCGAGTTCGCCCACCCGCAGGCCAGCTGACTCCTTGAGTTCCTGCAGAGCCCATAGCTGCGCCCCTGTCACTCCGCTCTGGCGCTCGATCCACTGGGAGTGGCGCTGCGCCGTGCGGATCAGGATCCTGAAACGCTGCAGCACCGAAAGCGGGGTCACCGGCGCGGCCGGCTTGCTTGCTCTTGCTTGGTTTTCCACTGTCTGAATCTCGCTCGGACTATATTTGCTCAAAGCTTCATTGTCAAAAAAACATCATTGCCTGCCACGGCGTCTATGGTAACGGTATCGTTCACCTTTCGCATGTGCAGCATGCACGCAACGAGCCCGGTTCAGTCGTCAGCGCCCCTCCGGAACGGCGCCATGCTGTACCGCAACAGAGCCCTCATGAGCCCCGACCCGAAACTCGATACGCCGACCCGAACTCGCTGGAGCCTGAGCCGGCTGTTACGCGGCGGTCGCCGCTACGCCCTGCCCTGGCTCTCGCTGCGCCGCTGGCGTGTCCGCCTGCTGCTGGTTGGCGCCGCCTTGTTCGCGGGGCTGCTCGCAATCGCCTTCGCGATCGGTGCCGAGCTTGCCATCGAGGCCCACGCCGGCGTGATGCGCGAGCGCCCCTGGCTGAGCCTGATCGTCGCGCCAGCAGGCTTTGCTGCGCTCGCCTGGGTATCACGGCGTTTCTTTCCCGGGACGGAAGGCAGCGGCATCCCACAGGCCATCGCCGCCTCCCTCTCCGACGACGGGCGGGTACGCAAGCAGCTGCTGTCGCTGCGCATCGCGATCGCAAAGGTGTTCCTGACGCTGGGCGGCCTGCTTTCGGGCGCTTCGATCGGGCGCGAAGGCCCCTCGATCCAGATCGGTGCCTCGATCATGCACATGCTGGCGAGCCGAAAGCGGCACCGGCGCATCGCGTCGAGCCGCGACCTCATCGTCGCCGGCAGCGGCGCAGGCGTGGCCGCGGCCTTCAACACCCCGCTCGGCGGCATCATGTTCGCAATCGAGGAGATGTGCCGCTACCGTGCCTTCCGCGCCAACAGCACCACGCTCACCGCGGTCATCTTCGCCGGTCTGATGTCACTGGCCGTGCTTGGCAACTACACCTACTTCGGCCGCACCCTGGCCACGATCGGCTGGCCCGACGGCATCTGGCCGGTGCTGCTGTGCGGCGTGGTCGGCGGCCTGCTCGGCGGCGGCTTCTCACGCGTGCTGATCGCCTCGGCGCGCGGCCTGCCCGGGCGAGTGGGCGTCATCGCGCAGACGCAGCCGGTGCGCTTTGCCGCGTTCTGCGGCCTGCTCACCGGCCTGATCGGCGTCGCCAGCGGCGGCCTGACCTACGGCACGGGCTATGCCGAATCCAAGGCTGCGCTCGAAGGCAGCGCCGCGCTGCCGATGGCCTTCATGCTGATGAAGATGGCGGTGATCTGGCTGGCTTTCGTGTCGCGCATCCCGGGCGGCGTATTCGCACCCGCGCTCGCCGTGGGCGCCGGACTGGGATCGGACATCGCCATGCTGCTGCCCGGCGAACCCGACCCGGCCATCCTGGTCCTGGGCATGGTGGCCTTTCTTGCTGCCATGACACAGACGCCGATCACCTCCTTCGTGATCGTCATGGAGATGACGGCCAACCACCAGATGCTGCTGCCGCTGATGGCGACGGCGGTGGTGGCGCATGGCGTATCGCGCTCGGTCGCCCCGGTCCCGCTCTACCATGCACTCGCCTACCCCTGGCTGCGGCGGGCGGAAGGACGGGTCCAGCCCCCCGTACCAGACACCGCTGCGCCCTCGACAGCCGAGTCCCCAGCGGCCCCGGCTACGCAGGAGGCGCCCACCTCTCCCTTGGGCGCAGCCAATGCCGAGACTGCGGGCAACATGCAGGACATGCCCTCGACCGCCAGGAACAAGGAGGGGGCGCCCTGACGGACACCCCCTCCCGTAAAGCCGGCGGCCTGACCCGCAGCGCCGGTATGGGCCCGCTTTAGCTGCCGCTCATCGCCATCATCAGCTGGTTGATGCGCTTGACGAAGGTCGCCGGGTCGTCGAGCGTGCCGCCCTCGGCCAGCAGAGCCTGGTCGAACAGCACCGCTGCCCAGTCGTCGAAGTGCTTGTCCTCGTACTTCAGGCGCAGCACCGCCGGATGGCTCGGGTTGATCTCGAGGATGGGCTTGGAGACCGGCGCATTCTGGCCCGCGGCCTTGAGGATGCGGGCGAGGTTCATGCCCAGATCGTGCTCGTCGGCCACCAGGCAGGCGGGCGAATCGGTCAGGCGCAGGGTCACCTTCACGTCCTTCACGCGTTCGCCCAGGCTCGCCTTCATCTTGTCGAGCAGTTCCTTGTACTCGTCGGCGGCCTTCTCGGCTTCCTTCTTCTCGGCCTCGTCCTCCAGCGCACCCAGGTCCAGGCCGCCCTTGGCGACAGAGACCAGCGGCTTGCCGTCGAACTCGGTGAGGTTGCCGGTCACCCACTCATCGACGCGGTCCGACAGCAGCAGCACCTCGATGCCCTTCTTGCGGAAGACCTCGAGATGCGGGCTGTTCTTCGCGGCGTTGAAGGTCTCGGCAGTGACGAAGTAGATCTTGTCCTGGCCTTCCTTCATGCGGCCGATGTAGTCGGCCAGCGAGACGACCTCGTCCGCCGTGTCGAGCTGGGTCGAGGCGAAGCGCAGCAGCCCGGCGATCTTCTCCTTGTTGGCGAAGTCCTCGCCCACCCCTTCCTTCAGCACCTTGCCGAAGGCCTTCCAGAAGTCGGCGTACTTCTCCTTGTCGGCAGCCTCCTCGCTGTTGGCCAGACCTTCCAGCATCGACAGCACCTTCTTCGTGCAGCCCGAGCGGATGGTGTCGATGTCCTTCGACTCCTGCAGGATCTCGCGCGACACGTTGAGCGGCAGGTCGGCCGAATCGACCACGCCGCGCACGAAGCGCAGGTAGGTCGGCATCAGCTTCTCGGCGTCGTCCATGATGAAGACGCGCTTCACGTACAGCTTGATGCCGTGCTTGGCGTTGCGGTCCCACAGGTCGAAGGGCGCGTTCTTCGGGATGTAGAGCAGGTTGGTGTATTCATGGCGGCCCTCGACGCGCGAGTGGGTCCACGCCAGCGGCTCGTCGAAGTCGTGCGCAACGTGCTTGTAGAAGGCCTTGTACTCGTCGTCCGTGATGTCGTTCTTGGCCCGGGCCCACAGGGCGTTGGCCTGGTTGACGGTCTCGTCCTCGTCCGTGAGCACCTGTTTCTTCTGCTCGTCGTTCCACTCCTCCTTCTTCATCACGATCGGCTGCACGATGTGATCGGAGTACTTGCGGACCAGGCTCTTGAGCTTCCACGACGACAGCAGGTCTTCCTGGCCTTCGCGCAGATGCAGGGTGATCTCGGTGCCGCGGCCGGCCTTGTCGACCTGCGCCACGGTGTAGGCGCCAGCTTCATCGCCGGCCATCGAGCATTCCCACCTCACACCCTCGCCGGCAGCCAGGCCGGCGCGACGGGTGAGCACGGTGACGCGATCGGCGACGAGGAAGGCGGAGTAGAAGCCGACGCCGAACTGGCCAATGAGGTTGGCGTCCTTCTTCTGGTCGCCGGTGAGCTGGCCGAAGAACTCGCGCGTACCGGACTTGGCGATGGTGCCCAGGTGGGCAATGGCTTCGTCGCGGCTCATGCCGATGCCGTTGTCGGCGATGGTGATGGTCCTGGCCTCGGCATCGAAGCCGATGCGGATCTTCAGCTCGGCGTCGTTTTCGTACAGGCTACCGTTGTCGAGGGCTTCGAAACGCAGCTTGTCGCAGGCATCGGATGCGTTCGAGACCAGCTCACGCAGGAAGATCTCGCGATTGGAATACAGCGAGTGGATCATCAGGTGAAGCAGCTGCTTCACCTCGGCCTGGAAGTTCAGGGTCTGGGACGACGCGTTGTTCGGGTTCTGTACTTCGGACATGTGACTGCGGCTCCGTCTGTTTGATCAGGACGGAGCCGCAGATGGGGGCGGTGCTCCCACTTTCAAGGGCCTGCCCGCGCATGCGGGGCGGGCGCTCAGCAGCGGAAGCGGCCGACGAGCTGGTTGAGGTCGCCTGCCAGTTGCTCCATGCGCTCCGCCAGCTGAGCCATCGAGGCCATCTCGGCCGTGGTGTCCTGCGCCATCGAGGTGATCCGCTCGACCTGCTGGGCGATCTCGGTTGCTGCGGCGCGCTGCTCGCGGGTGGCGAAGGCCACACCGCGGATCTTCTCCAGCGCCTCGCCGGCGCCGGACCTGATCTGATGCAGGGACTCGGACGTCTCATCGACGAGCACCACGCCGCCCTCGACCTGCGCCGTCACCTCGGCCATGGCATCGACCGTGCCCTTGGTCTCGGTCTGGATGCCCTCGATGACCTGCTCGATCTGGACCGTCGCCGCGGCCGTGCGCTCGGCCAGGCCGCGCACCTCGTCGGCAACGACCGCAAAGCCGCGCCCCTGCTCGCCGGCCCTGGCGGCCTCGATCGCCGCGTTGAGGGCCAGGAGGTTGGTTTGCCCGGCGATCTCCTTGATCACGTTGGCGATCGACCCCACTTCGTCCGCACGCAGGACCAGGTTCTGCAGCTTGTCGGCGGCGGCTCCGACCTTGGCGGCGATCGAGTTCATCTCCGTGACCACACGCTCGGCCCGCGCCGCGCCCTCATGGGCCAGCTCGGACGTCGCCGCCGAGTTCTCCTCGGCATGGCGGGCGCCATCCGAGATGTGCTCCACGCTCACCGTCATCTCCTCGACCGCGGCTGCGATGGCGGCGGTCGAGTCGGTCTGCACGGCCGACGCCTTGGACACCACCCGCGCGACCTCAGAGATGTCCCGCACGGTATCGGTCAGCCGCCCCGAACCCTGGCCGATCTCGCCCACCATGGCGCGCAACTGGCCAAGCATGGTCGACAGCGTACCAAGCAGGCTGTCTGCGCCCGCGCGATTGGCGACCCTGACATCGAGCTGACCCGCAGCGGCCTGGCGCATGACCTCGTTGGCATAGGCCGGCTCGCCGCCGAGCGCACGGACCACGCCCCTCACCACCCACCACGAGATCAGGCCGAGGACGACGAGCACCGCCAGCACGAAGATACCGAAGCCGGTCGCCGCGCCACGCATGGCGGTATCGATATCATCGACATACACGCCCGTACCGACGATCCAGTCCCACTCCGCGAACATCTTGACGTAGGACAGCTTGGGCTGGGGCGTCTCCGACCCCGGGCGCGGCCACAGGTAATCCACGAAACCGGCGCCATCGGCACGCGCCACGCGCACGAACTCGCGGAACAGGTACTTGCCCTGCGGATCGCGGTTCTGGGAAAGATCCGTGCCTTCGAGATCGGGACGGATCGGGTGCATCAGCATCACCGGACCGCTGTCATTGACCCAGAAGTACTCGTTGCCTTGATAGCGCAGGCCGCGCAACGCCGCCTTGGCGGCCTCCTGCGCATTGGCCCGGCTCATTGCGCCGCTGCGCTCCAGGGCGTGGAAATGCGCGATCAGACCGTGGGCGACCTCGACCTGACTCTTGACGTTGCGCTCATAGCCTTCGGTCATGTGGCGGTGCGCATCACGCAATGCCACTGCAGTAAGCAATGCCAGGCCAGCCATCGCCACCACGACCAGCAGCGAGACACGCTGCACGACGGTCAATGATCCAAGGCGCATATCCCTTCCCTCCCTCTCTATGATTTCTTCGGTCTGTCAGCCCCCCTGCACGGCCAGCGGCTGCAACCTGTGCGTTTGCTATCGGCCAAATACACCTCCGACTTTAGCTGCATCGCGCCCACACCACCGCAGATACTCCAATGAAATACAAAGAGATAACGTTGACTTGCCTCAAACGTAGACCACGCCGACGATCTCCAGCTCACGCAGCCCGGCCGGGCTCTGGAAGCGCACCACGTCGCCGACCCGCGCCTTCAGCACGGCACGTGCAAGCGGCGATATCCAGCTGATCCGGCCCTGGGTCGCATCAGCCTCATCCACTCCCACGATCTGCAGGGTCTGCTCCTCGCCGGTGTCCAGGTCGCAGAAACTCACCGTAGCGCCGAAGAACACCTGCTCCAGCTCGCGCTGGCGCTCGGGGTCCACCACCTCGGCGTTCTCGATGCGCTTGATCAGGAAACGGATGCGCCGATCGATCTCGCGCAGCCGCTTCTTGCCGTAGATGTAGTCTCCGTTCTCCGAACGGTCGCCATTGCCTGCCGCCCACGCCACCGTCTCGACGAGCTTCGGACGCTCGAAGCGCACGAGCTGGTCGAGCTCCGCACGCAAGGCGTCGTAACCACGCCGGGTCATGTAGTTCTTGCTGCCGGCCGGCAGACGCAGGCCCGGCGCCAGATCCTCGTCGCCATCGCCGTCGCCGTCACTTTCCTTCACAAAGGCTTTGTTCATCCTCAAGCGGTCCGCAAAAAGTGCCGATGTTACGGACTGGTCCAGATTTGCGCCAAGCCGGACGGCAGGCCCATTTCGTGCTTTGCCTGGCCCGAGTGCTTACAAACGAGCGCGGCGCGGATGCTCGGACAACAACGAACCCGAATGAACGGAGGTCGAGGAGATCATGGGACTGTTCTTGCGCAAACAAGCCGCCGATGCGGCAGGGGTGGTGACCTTGCAGGCATCCTCGGCGACGCTGGGGGCGGAGCTTGACGCCTTGCGCATCAAGCCCACATTCGTGGTCGCTTTCGTGTCGCCACACGTCGACATCGACCGCAGCGCGGCCGAAGTGCGCAGGCGCTTTCCCGATGCGGCGCTGGCCATGTGCACGACCGCAGGCGAGCTCTGCTCCGAACAGGGCCAGCTCTACTGCACGACCGGCGGAAGCTGGGATCGCATCGTCCTCCAGTGCTTCGACGCCTCACTGGTGGCCCGCGCCGAAGTGGTGGCGATCCCCCTCGGCAGCGAGGACTTGCGCCGCGGCTCGGTTGCCGTGCCGATGAAAGAGCGCGTGGCGCGACTGGCAAGGAACATCGAGAACGCCGGCATCGCCCTCGACATCGATCACCGCGACACCTTCGCCTACGTGCTGTTCGACGGCCTGTCGGCATCCGAGTCGTTCTTCATGGAGGCCCTGTACGAGAGCGGCCGCTTCCCCTGTCTGTTCGTGGGCGGCTCCGCCGGCGGCACGCTCGACTTCAAGGTGTCCTGGCTGCACGACGGCAAGCGGCGCCTGGACAACCACGCCCTCGTCACTTTCGTCAGAACGGCGCCGGGCGTGCGTTTCGGCGTGTTCAAGAGCCAGAACTTCGAGCCCACGGATGTCGTGTTCAACGTCTTGTCCGCCTCGCTGGAGCAACGCTACGTCAGCCAGGTGTTCGACCAGCAGGGCCGCATCGGCACCCTGGTCGACGCCTTGTGCGACCGACTCAAATGCGATCGCAGCTCGCTAGAGGCCAAGCTGGCCGAGTACTCCTTCGCCATTCGCGTCGGCAAGGAAATCTACGTGCGCTCGATCGCACGCATGGACCTGGATAGCGGGCGCGTGCACTTCTACTGCGACGTCGCCCCGGGCGAGGAACTGGTCATGGTCCGCCGCACCGGGCTGGCCGAACGCACACGGCAGGACTTCCAGCGCTTCCTGGAAGGCAAGCCGGGACTGCCGGTGGCCGGCATCCTCAACGACTGCATCCTGCGCAGGCTCTACAACGAGCGCGAGCTCGGCGACATGGGCAAGGTCATGGAGGGCGTGCCGCTCGCCGGCTTCTCCACCTTTGGCGAGATTCTCGGCTTGAATCTGAACCAGACCCTGACTGCCATCTTCTTCTTCCGTGTGCGCACCGGAGAAGGCTTCCGCGACGGCTTCGTGGACCAGTTCGTGGCCCACTACGGCGAGTTCAAGGCCTTCTTCCTGCGCCGCCAGGTCGCCAAGCTCGCGGGCCTGTCGCGTGTCGTGGTGCAGCAGATCGAGAGTTTCGAGGCCCAGCACTTCGACAGCTCGCTCGACGCCAGCGGGCTGGATGAATCGATGGCGAGGGTCTTCACCGGACTCAACGATCTTGGGCGGGTGCTCCGGGAGGCGAACACGCTGCGCGAGCACACGGCGCGGGAACTGGATGGTTGTGCCGGCGACCTTTACGGGTCGATGGATGCGCTGTCCGCACACATCGTCGAGCAGGACGAGGTCGTCCATCGCGCCGGCAGTACGGTCGTCGAACTTGCCGCGCGTGCGGGCGAGGTCGCCGCCAGCGCGCGCGGCCTGGCCGAAGCCAGTGCCCGCATCAAGAGCGTCGCAGGCGTGATCCAGCAGATCTCCGACCAGACCAACCTGCTCGCGCTCAACGCCGCGATCGAGGCGGCACGGGCCGGAGAACAGGGGCGCGGGTTCGCCGTGGTCGCAGACGAGGTGCGCAAGCTCGCGGAGAAATCGCGTACCAGTGCGACCGAGATCGGTGGCGACATTTCCCGGCTGGCGGATGCAATCAGCAATGTGGCGCGCGAGATCGAAGGCCAATCGTCCGGCGTGGCCGACCTCACCAAGCTGCTCGAGAGCATCGAGCAGTCGAGCCGCCGCACCGCGGACACGGCGGTGCACACCAAGGCGGTGGCCGATAGCCTGAGGGCACTCACCAAGGGCAGCGCCTAAGACAGCCCCCGCAAATTGGGGAGCAGCATTCATGAGCAGCGCGCATCGTTTCGGAACACGCGTGGAGCAGGCGCACCTGGCACAGGCCACTGCGTGAAACAGTTGCACCGCGGCATCGTACAGGGCCGGCGGGCGCCCGAAGCGCTCGCCGGCCCTCAGCTGCAGGGGTTTCAGCGCGCCCGGCACTTTTCATAACGCATATATCTGCACAACAATGGCATGATTGTTGCCTGAGCGCTCTCCAGCGCACGTGGCGCAGCCGTCACGGCGGCGCACTTGATCACTCGATCCGATGGCTGGAGACCCGCCGACAATGAATAACGAGCGACACCTGTGGCAAACACTGCTGGATGTCGAGGCGCCGTGGACGGTTACCGACTGCAAGGAGAATGGTGGCCGTCGCCACGACATCTGGATCGGACTGGAAACCCCTCGCCCCTGGTTGGGCATCGTACGCGCGCGGCCTGTGCCGGGTACGCGGACACTGTCCTGGCGGCACGCCAACTTCGGCGCCTGGCAGATCCATATCCACGTCCAGGCGCCAGGCACGGCCGACCTGTCGCGCCAACCGTGGGCCGGCGAACCAGACCTGCCATTCACGCGCGCGCTCAACGAGCGGATCTTCACTTTTCTGCGCGAGGGCTGCACCCTGCAGAGCATCTGCACCCTGCTCGACCTGCCGATCACCGAACTCTGGCGATTGCGCTATGCGATGGACAGCGGCCGCTGGGGCTTCGATCGCACCCCGGCCAAGCGTATCGCAGCGCATGGCAGCGAAACTGACGCAGGCGCGGCGGCGGACCCGGACGTGCCCGACGTGGCGGACCCGGTGTGGGTCGCGCTGCTGGAAGGCGGACGACAACTCGACATCCGCGTCCTCGGCCTGAAGCTGCTGCTGTCACGGCTGCGCGCGCAGTTCGAGATGATCTCCGACGTCGAGGTGCGCACGCTCAAGTTGCAGGAACTGCACCGGTACTTCCTCAAGAACAAGCGCCTGCTCGCGCATGAACTCAGCCAGATCAGGAGCGAATGACGTGGCCGGGACTCCTCTTGAGCAAAGCGCCTCCGCAAACGGTTCGTTACTCGGCCTTGTCGAGGCAGCACGGCGCATCGAACGTGGCGCCTTCCTGACCATTGCCGGCGACGAGGACTTGCTGCGCCAGCTGCCGCGCGGCAACTGGATCGGCGGCACGATTCCGTACTTCATGGCGCAGGACGGCGGCGAGATGAGCCGCAATCGCGTATTCGTGAGCGAGATCGCACACGTCTCGCCAGCACCGCGGATCCGCTTCCATGACGTGACCTCGCTCGACCGGATATGTGTGGAAGCCCCGGACAACGGCTACTCCATACTGATCATTCCGGCGTTCTCTGCGGTGCACTCGCATTACGCGCGCAACGCGCCGGGGTTCGACGACATGTTCGTGAAACCCCTCGTCGGCTGGGTATCGGGCTGCCACCTCGACGATATCGAACGCGCCACCCCCATGGTGATCAACGGGCAAACGGGAGAGTTCGACTCCGAGCGCGCGGTGGTGATGCATGTCACTCTCCCGGACGACTGCTACGCACGGGTGGAGATCATCAATCTGTTGGAGCAAGGCCGGGGCGACAACATCCGCTTTCCGGAAACGGGCTTCTCGGCGCACGAATGCCTCGTCAATGGCGCTCCGGCGCTCCTTGCGGACTACCTCGAAGCACATGGCGGCGATCTGCGCCTGCCCTTGGTCGCCGACTATTGCGGGGCGATGGTCAACGTGTCCTTCAAGAGCATCGATGCCAGCACCGGGCGCGTCGACTTCTACGCCCCCGTATTCAAGGACACCACCTATCGCCTGGCCCGCCGGCTGCCGCCGACGCACTCGAGCGCAGAGGGCGGACACGCCGCGTTCTCGTGCAACTGCATTCTCAACTACGTGCATGACGGCCTGGAGGGGCGCCGAACAGGCGCCTTCACCGGACCGATGACCTTCGGCGAGATCGCCTATCTGCTGCTCAACCAGACCTTGGTCTACCTCGTGATCGATCGCATGTGACCAAAGGCTCGCAAAAGCTCGCCCCCCCGCCGCCTCGGTCGTGGCGGAGCGAGCCGTAGCATTTCGCAATAAACTGCTAAAGTCTCCAGGCTTATCGCCGATACCGGCGTTGAGTACATCAACGGTGCCTGGGGACAGCCATGCTCGACAACCTGAAGTTCAGAACCAAGATCATCCTGCTGATCGCCGCCACCTTCCTGGGCCTGGCTACCGTCATGGTCCTGGATGCGATCCAGCTCAAGGCCGAGCTCACCGAAACGCGCAAGCTCCAGGTCCGCTCCATCGTCGAGAGCGCCGTGCAGGTCTCGGCTGCCTTTCACGCCCGCAGTGGCGAGCTGGGCGCTCCGGAAGCCCAGTCGAGGGCCATCCAGGCCATTCAGGCAATGCGCTACGGCGGCGACGACGGCAAGACCGAATACCTCTACATCTACGACCTGTCGGCGACGACGGTGATGCACCCCTTCCGCCCGGAGTGGAAGGGGCGCGATGTGAGCAACGAGGTCCGCGACGGCAAGGGGCGTTACACGATCAAGGACGTGGTCGGCACAGCCAGCCGCAACGGCTCCGGCTACGTCGATACCGCCTTCCCCCGTCCGGGCAGCACCGACCCGGTCGACAAGCTGCAGTACGTCGCCACCTTCGCGCCCTGGGGCTGGGTCATCGGTACCGGGGTGTACATGGATGACGTCGAGACCCAGTTCTGGAACAGCGTGCTGGTCGATATGCTTGTCAGCCTGGTGATCATGCTGGTCGTGGTGGCGCTCGGTGTTCAGATCGGCCGCTCGGTGCTGCGCCAGATCGGCGGCGAGCCAACCGAAGCAATGCGCCTGATGGACCTCGCCGCCTCGGGAGACCTCACCGTTGCCATTCCCAACGCGCAACGCGGAAGCCTGCTCTCCGAGCTGTCGCGCATGCTGAGCGCGATTCGCCAGATGGTGGGCGAGATCTCGGCAAAGTCCGGCGTCGTGCGGCACACCGCCGAGAACATCTCGACCTCGTCGGGCCAGGTCGCCCAAGCCTCGCTCCGCCAGTCCGACTCCACGGCAGCCATGGCTGCCGCGATCGAGGAACTGACCGTCTCCATCAACCACATCTCCGACCTTGCCCGCGACACTGAGCAGTACTCCTCTTCGGCAGCGCAGCTGGCCCAGGGCGGCGAGGCCCAGGTTGCCGAGGCGGCGCGCGAGATGACCGTGATCTCCGAACAGACCTCCGCCGCTGCGGGAATGATCCGCTCGCTCGAGACGCGTGCCAACGAGATCTCCAAGATCACCGAGGTAATCAAGGAAATCGCAGCACAGACCAACCTGCTTGCGCTCAACGCTGCCATCGAGGCCGCTCGCGCAGGCGAGCAAGGCCGCGGCTTCGCGGTGGTCGCGGACGAAGTCCGCAAGCTTGCCGAACGGACCTCGTCCGCGACCGAAGAGATCAGTGCGATGACGGGCGCCATCCAGAGCGACACGGGCAGCGCCGTCGAATCCATGGACAAGGCGCTGCCCCAGGTCGAGCGCGGCGTGGAGCTTGCCCGCGAGGCCGAACAGTCGCTGCGCAAGATCCGCGAAGGCGCGCACACGACGCTCGACCGCATCCGCGAGGTGGCGCTTGCCACCCGGGAACAAAGCGCCGCCAGCACGGCCATCGCGCAGCAGGTCGAGAGCATTGCCCAGATGGTGGAGGAAACCAGCGCATCCACCGAACAGACCGCCTCGTCGGCAACGTCCCTGGACACCATCGCCAGAGAGCTCGGAGAGCTGGTGTCACGCTTCCGTCACTGAGCGGACGGTTGAGGCGCCGTCATCGGCGCCCACCCTCCTGCGCTTCATTGCGCATTGTCAGGCCCGCCTGCCCCGCATACCATTGGCAAACAATGGCGGGGCAGACGTGCGCTTGAGCGCATGCAGATCCAGATCGGGGGAGCGTATTCATGACGGACGAGCAATTCGACGAGGTCACCAGCCTGCGCGGGCGCCTCGAGGAGCTGCGCAGCGAGCATCGGGACCTGGACGATGCGATCACGCGCCTTGCGCAGCAGCCATCGGAAGACGAGCTGATGCTGCGCCGGCTCAAGAAACGCAAACTCGCGCTCAAGGATCGCATCACCGCCATCGAGCACATGCTGGACCCTGACGAATACGCCTGACGCATCGGGCCTTGCACTTCGAGCCGCAGCCCGGCTACCTTCCGCACCCCACTCACCGTGCATCAAGCCCTGCCGCACAAGCTGCCGGGCGCATTGATGCAAGCTGCAAGTCACCAGAGACATCCATGCCTACGATTCCTCTCCGCGGCCATCTGGCCGCCTATGACGATTTTGGCCCGACGACGGCCCACCCCCTGCTCCTTGTCCACGGTGCCGGACACGACCGCGGCATCTGGCAAGCTGTTGCCGAAGGCCTGGCTCAAGCCGGCAGGCGCACGATCGCCGTCGACCTTCCCGGACATGGCAGTTCAAGCGGCGACGCGTGTCTCGACATCGATGCCATGGCGGACTGGGTGCTCGCATTCGCGGACGCCGCTGGCCTGGGTCGCTTCGACCTCGGCGGTCACAGCATGGGCTCGCTGGTCGCACTCGCCGCAGCGGACTCGGCCCCTACACGGGTGGGCCGCCTGGTGTTGATCGGCAGCCTGGCGCCCATGCCGGTCGCCCCCTTCGTGCTCGATGCTGCGCGTAACGACCCTCAACAGGCGCACGCCCTGATCAACAAATTCTCCTTCGCTCCGGCGGAGTTGATCGGCGAAGCCCGGCGACAGGCGCTGGAGGAAGCCAATACCGCGCGCATGCAACGCAATGGCGCAGCAGTACTGGCCTCCGATCTGGCGGCCTGCGACGCCTGGCAGAACGGCCTGGCCGCCGCCGCCAGACGCCGCGGCCCAAGCCTGTTGCTGTGCGGCGAGGTCGACCGCATGACCCCGCTCAAGGCCGTGACCCCGCTCGCCGACGCCCTCCAGGCAGAGGGCAATGCGCGCCTGGTCGTGCTTGCAGCCTGCGGCCACGGCATGCTCGACGAGAACCCCGCTGCCGTGGTTCAGGCCCTGCTCGAAGACTGAGCCTCGAAGGTGAGAACCACCGGCTGGTGGTCCGACGCCGCCGTGTCCGCCACGACCTCCAGCTCGCGCACGCGGGCTGCAAGGTCGGTGGTGACGAAGAAGTAGTCGCAGCAATAGGCGCGATCGGGCCACTCGGCGCCATGCAGGCCGACTGTGGGCGCATGAGGCTGTGCGCCATGAACGAGCTGCCACGCGTCTACCCAGTGCGCACGCGCATCGCCCCAGGGTGCCGCCGGTAGCGGCTGCAGCATGGCAAGATGCTCGGCCGAACCGGGCTCGCAGTTGAAATCCCCGCACAACACGGCCGCTGCCGGGCGCTGCGGCGCGGCAAACGACGGATTCGCCTCCTTGAGTGCGGGCGGGCGCGCGGCCAGATCGGCTGCCTCGGCCTGCAGACCGCGCAGCGCCTCGACCTGGGCGCGACGCTGGACCGCCGAGTAGTACTCCAGGTGCGTGGTCATCACCCGCAGCGCGCCCCACGGCGCCTGCACCACGGCCTCCACGCACACACGCTGCATCGCCGGGTACGCCGGGTCCGCGGGCGAAGGCAGCAGGTGCCTGAACACCTGTCCGACAGGCAGGCGCGACAGCAGCAGGTTGCCGAAGCGGGCACGCCCGCCCTCGCCGTCCGGCAGATCGACGGCCGCCGCATAGACAGCCTCATACCCCGGAAAGGCCGCGCCCAGCGCAGCGGCTTCATCCTCCCGCGCCCCGCCTGCCAGCCCGGGGAAATTGCACGCAACCTCCTGCAGGCAAATGACGTCGAAGTCTCCCGCCGCCCGGATCGCCGCCGCGCTGCGGGCGAGGTCCACCCGCCCATCAGCCCCACGCCCCCACTGGATGTTCCAACTCAGCAGCTTCATGCCCTGCTCCTCCCCTGCTCCGAGATCCATGCGCCAGCGGGCTTGACGCCTCTGCCGCAAACAGCGATTTTGCACCCATGTCCAGGCCTCTTTACGTTTCTCGCCTCTGCGCCGCCCTGGGGTACATGCTGCTTGCCCTCCTGCCCCTAGCACCCGCCTGTGCAGCCCAGCCCCTGCGCATTGGCGTGCTCGCCTTCCTAGGCTCGGAAGCCGCAGTCGAAGAATGGTCACCCGTCCTACGCCGGCTGCAGGCCAGCCTGCCTGGACACACCCCCGCACTCGTCCATCTCGACCATGATGGCTTGCGCCTTGCTGCGAGCCAAGGCGAACTCGACTTCATCATCACCAACCCGGGACACTACGTCGAGCTCGAAGCTGAACTCGGCGCTAGTCGAATCCTCACGCTCGACGCCGGCGGGGGACGATCACCCGAGCGTGCATTGGGCTCTGCGGTGATCGTACCGGCAGACAGCCCGCTTCATAGCCTCGCCGAGTTGCGGGGCAAGCGCCTGGCCATCGTCGGCCGTGAAGGCTTCGGCGGCTTCCAGATGTTGTGGGGAGAGCTCGACGCACTCGGCCTGTCGCCCGAGCGGCATCTCGCCGCCCTGCACGAAGTCGGCTTCCCGATGAGCGGCGTAGTCGCAGCGCTTGACGCCGGCTTGGCCGATGCGGGCGTGCTGCGCAGCTGCCTGCTCGAGAACCGGGCGGACTGGCAGGAGCGTTTTCGCGTACTGTCGCCGCGCAACGAGCCTGGCTTCGCCTGCGCCAGCTCCACCCCGCTCTACCCCGACTGGCCACTCGCCGCCCTGCGCCACACGTCACCCGAGCTTTCACGTATGGTCGCGATCGCGCTGCTCGGCATGCGTACCGAGCGTGACGGCCTGGCATGGGCGGTACCGGCGGACTACCAGGCGGTCCACGAGTTGTTCCGGCGCCTCGAGATCGGTCCCTACGCTTACCTGCGTGCCCCCACGCTGATGGCGCTGGCCGAACGCTACTGGCCATGGGTAGCAGGCTTTGCGTTGCTGCTCCTGGGCTGGATCATCTATACCGTCCGTGTCGAACACTTGGTGCAGCGCCGCACCGCCGAACTACGCCATGCTCTCGCCGAGCGGGAGGCTTTGACGCAACACATGCATGCCGCACAGGAGCAGGCGGAGCACCTTTCGCGCCTGTCGGTACTGGGCGAGTTGTCGGGCACCCTCGCCCACGAACTCAACCAGCCGCTGGCCGCCATCGCAAACTACGCCAACAGCCTGGTGCGCCGAGCCGACAACCAGCGCCTGACGGAAGCTGCAGTGCGCGAGGCAGGTGGCGAGATTGCCGGCCAGGCCGAACGCGCCGCGGGCATCCTGGGCCAAATCCGCGTCTTCGCACGCAAGCGTGCCGCGAGCCGCGAACGCCAGCCCGTACGCGACGTCGTCGATGAGACTGTCGCCCTCTTTCGCGGCATGCTGGCGCACGCACCCGAGGTTCGGATCGCGGACGAGCTACCGGCCGATGCATGCACCGAGTTCGACCGCCTGCAGATCCAGCAAGTGATACTCAACCTGCTCAAGAATGCCTGGGACGCCAGCCACGGGCTGCCCGTCGCACGCCAGCGCATCCTGCTGACGCTCGACACCGACGCCGACAGCCTGCACATCCGCGTACGCGACTACGGCGTCGGAATCGACGCAGCCACGCGTAACCGACTCTTCGAGGCCTTCTTTACCACCAAGGCCGACGGCATGGGACTCGGCCTGTCGATCTGCCGCGGCATCGCCGAAGCCCACGGCGGTCGGCTGAGCGCGGATATTCCGGACGACGGACCGGGCGCCATCTTCGTGCTCACCCTGCCGCAAGCCAAGCGGTACATTCAATCCACAGCGAAACCCACCGACGCATGAGCCCGAACGAAGAACCTCTGATCCACGTCATCGACGACGACGCCGCCTTTCGCCGCTCGACCGTCTTCCTGCTCGAATCTATGGGCTGGCAGGTCGCTGCCCACGCTTCTGCCGAGGATTTCCTCTCCGCCGTAGCCGCCCCCACCCAGGCGGCCTGCCTGGTGCTCGACATCCGCATGCCCATGATGAGCGGACTGGAGCTGCAGCAGGTGCTGCACCAGCGCGGCTTCGAGGCGCCGATCGTGTTCATCACCGGACATGGTGACGTGGAGTTGGCGGTCCAAGCGATGAAGCACGGCGCCTGCGACTTTCTCGAAAAGCCGTTCAAGGACCAGGCCCTGATCGATGCTGTCGGCCGTGCGGTGAAGCTCGGCTGTGAGGCCCGCGCCCGCAGCGCGCGCTGCGAGGAGGCCAGGCTGGTTCTCGAGCGCCTGTCGCCACGCGAGCGCGAGGTCGCCCGCCTGGTGGCCCTGGGGCTACCCAACAAGCTGGTCGGGCGAGAGCTCGACATCAGCGAGAAGACGGTGCATGTACACCGCCACCATGTCATGGAAAAGACCGGAGTCGGCAGCGCCGCCGAGCTCGCGCGCCTGATGCTGCGCGCGGACCCCACCGGCCTGGACTGAGACGCTACCGCCCAATCACACCTC
The DNA here is from genome assembly GCF_029588855.1 of Thauera mechernichensis. Classification (NCBI taxonomy): domain Bacteria; kingdom Pseudomonadati; phylum Pseudomonadota; class Betaproteobacteria; order Rhodocyclales; family Zoogloeaceae; genus Thauera; species Thauera mechernichensis. The sequence continues at coordinate 49,648 of NZ_JARQZE010000015.1, forward strand.
TGCCGGCGCGCCTGCGTTTGCATCGATCCCATGGCACGGCGGCAGCCGCGAATCGAACCGGTCGAGTCGCGGACTTCTGGCCTCACACCCGCTCAAGCCGGGCCGGAATACCCTGGCGCACCGAGGTGCCCGACACCGCATCCACCCAGATGCCCTTGCCACCACGCGTCGGGTCGGACAGGCCGAGGTCATTGAGGTTGATGCCCGCCCGCAGGTCGGGGCGGTCCGGCTGCACCCGGTCGCCGATCCGATGCGCCCGTGCGCCCAGTTCGAGGTGGCCGTAACCGTGCTCGATCGCCATCACCCCGGGCACCACACCCTCATGCACGATCACCGTGCATGCCGCCGCGCCGCCCGGGGTGCGGATGCGCGCGGCGTCGCCGGTCTTCAGGCCCAGCTTTTCGGCATCGACCGGATGCACGACCACCGGATTGTCCGGGTGCAGGCCGGTGATGCGGGTAGCGATGCTGTACGAGTTCTGTAGCGCCGACTTGTAGCTGATGATCTGCAGCGGCCAGTCCGCCTCCGTATGCACCTCGCGCATCGGCGTGCCGTCATAGAAGGCCGGTGGCGTCCATTGCGCGCAGCCGAGGAAGCGCGCGCCGGAGAGCGTGTTGCGCGCGCTGCCGATCATCTCGTTCCACAGCCACAGCGGCTTCGTGAAGCGGTTGGCCTGCCACTCGGGCTGCTCCGCGTCCTGCGCCTCGGTGGCCGGCTGGTAGCGCCCGCCACGGGTGAACAGGAAGGCCACCTTGCGCCACTCCTCGGGCTTGAGCACGCCCTCCAGCTGCGGGCGCAGGCGATCGACACCGGAGAGCTGCAGATCCTCGTCGGAGGCGTCGGCCACCGGCGCCTTGCCAGCGAAAGCGATGTTGGCGCCGCCGCGCAGGTACCAGTCCTCGGGCGTCTCAAGCGGATGGCGCTTGCCGTCCATGTCGGCGATCGCCTCGCCGCCAAAGCCGGGCAGCTTCATCGCCTTTGCGAGCGCGATGTAGAAGGTCTCCATGCCGATCGGCGTACCGTCGGGGGTCTTGTCCGCCTTGGGTTCGACCACCGGCCAGCGCGCGGTCGTGGCCTTGGTGGGCACGCCATTCCAGGGCGCGGCCCAGCCCCAACTCTCGTACATGATGGAGTCGGGCACGATGTAGTCGGCAAAGGCGTTGCTCTCGTTGATCAACGGGTCGACCGAGATGATCAGCGGCAGCTTCTTCGGGTCGGCGAGGTCGCGCTCGATCAGCGGGCGCACACCGGTGATGCCGTACAGCGGGTTGCAGCTCCACAGCACCAAAGCCTTGAGGCTGTAGGGATAGCCGCGCAGTGCACCGGTGAACCATTCGGTGCCCAAGCCCGGCGCGTTGGGGAACCAGGCGTCGCTGGCCGGATAGGGCTTGCCCTCGGCCTGGCGGCGCTTGAACTCGGCCGAGCGCTCATAGGCCACGTTGCGCCCAAGCGGGGTGCCGGACGGCTTCAGCTCGCCCGGGAAGGTCTCGAGATCGTAGCGTGGGCCGGCACCATTGTCCTTGAAGCCGCCGCCGTTCATCACGAAGCCGCCCTTGCAGTTCAGGTTGCCGATCAGCGCGTTCAACGTGACCACGGCGTAGGCGTTGTAGAAGCCGTTGCCGGCCATCATGCCGCCGTGGGCAATCGCGCTCGCCTTGCGGCCGTGACGGGTGAACTCGTCAGCCAGGCCGACGATCACGTCCTCCGGGATGCCGCAGACGGCCGAGTATTCGGCGATCGACAGCGCACGCGCCGATTCTCGCAGCAGCTCGAAGGGCGTCTTCACCGTCACCGGCTTGCCGCCGAGCTCGATCACCCGCGTGGCCTCCAGCACCGCCGCCACGGTCGCGGTTTCGGCCGCAACCAGCTCACCGCCGGCGGTGGCGATGACGTAGGGGTCGGCGTCCTTGTATTTCTCCTCCGCCGCGACTTCCATGCCGATGTCGGAGCCGCGCAGGAAGCGGCCCTGGCGCGGGTGGCCGTCCTCGGCGATCACCAGCCAGCCGGCGTTGGTAAAGGACGGCTCGCCCGCGGCCTGAGCGGCCTTGAGGTTGGGCCAGCCAAGGTAGGCGGTGTTCACGCGCTCGTTGTCGAACATCCAGCGCATCATGCCCATCACCAGCGCACCGTCGGTGCCCGGACGGATCGGCACCCAGCGCCCGTGCTCGGCGGCGGCAAGGTTGTGCGAGTTGTTCAGCACAGGGTCGACCACCACGTAATCCAGCCGGCCTTCGGCACGTCCCTTGGCGAGCATGCCGCCGGTGCGCTTGAAGGGGTTGCCGGCGTTGCCCGGCGCGGTGCCGATGAAGAGCACGAATTCGGCGTTGGCCAGGTCGGGCTTGGCGTGCGGCATGCGCTTGACGTCGCCGAACAACGCACCCGAGCCGGAGCGGTAGGCGCCGCCGCAGTAGGAGCCGTGGCCGACGTGGTTGAGCGTGCCGTAGGCCTGGTTCCAGAAGCGGCGGCTGAAGTTCTCGCGGCCGTCATTGACGCTGGTCAGCACCGCGACCTGATTCACCCGCTTGCCTAGCTCGGGGGCCTCGGCATCGATCGGCTTTTCCAGGTCGCGCAGTGCGGCCAGGCCATCGACATGGCCCTCGCCGAACAGGTCGCCGCCTTCCACCACTTCCTTCACCAGCTGCTCGAAGGAGATCGGCTGCCATTGACCGGAGTTGCGCGCACCGACGCGCTTCAGCGGGGTGAGCACGCGGAAGGGCGAGTTCATCTGGTCCATCGCCGCGTTACCGCGACCACAGGCGGTCGAGCGCCCGGCCAGGCCCTTGTCCTGGAAGCGCGACATCGCCACCAGACTCTCCTTGACCGACGCCTTCATCGGCAGGTGGGGCTCGGTCGACAGCGGGCTGTAGGGGTTGCCGACGACGCGGATGACCTGGCCGCTGGCCTTGTCGATGCGCACGCGCACGCCGCACTGGGTGGTGCAGCCCAGGCAGGCGGTGTAGCTGACCTGCTGGTTGGGGTTGGGGGTGAACTCGCCGCTCACCGGATCGACGGTGAATTCCGGTTCGGCCGAGCGGCCGTGGATGTGCCGGCCTTCGGCGATCTTCTTCTCTTCGGGGCCGGTGAAGTTGGCCACCATGCGGCCCAGGGTCTGCGAGAAGCCTGCGGCAAAGGCGGCGAGGCCACCGGCGGCGATGATTTCACGACGTTCGATTTTCATGATGTATCTCCTTGGTCGCCCGCGCTCAGGCGGCAGCCTTGTCGGTGTTGCCGGCCGCGAGGCGGTCGAGCGGCAGCAAGGTGGTGATGAGGACGAAGAGGAAGACCCACAGCCCGGCGGTGCCGACGATGCCCATCAGGCCCTCGGGGCCGAGCGGTAGCGAATAGGTGTAGTAGCCGGCGCCGGTCTTGGGCACCTCCTGGCCACCGATGAAGATGGACCAGCGCATCATCCACGCCGAGTGCAGAGCCAGCAGGCCGATCAGCAGGCCGGACCCGGGCCACTTCCACGCCAGCAACAGGGTGAGCACGGTGGCCGTCACCGCCCAGGCCGCCGAGAGCTGCCAGTTGGCCGAGGGACCGACTTCGGCCAGGGCCTGGGCATGGACCGGCGACACGCCGGAGAGCCCGAGCGCCAGCCACAATGCTCCCACCGCCAGGGCCACCACCTGGGTCGCGGCCAGCACCCCGGCCATGCGGCGATTGGCAGCCTGGTCACGCACGCTGAAGCGGTTGAACAGCAGTGCCAGGCCGACCGCGCCGGCGAAGGCGGTGACGAAGAACTGCAGTGGCAGCAGCGGCGTGTTCCACAGCGGACGAGCCTGTACGACCGCAACCTCGGCGCCGGTGTAAAGCGCCACCAGCGCTGCGCCGACGAAGGCGAGCAGCGCCGCCGCCTTGAGCGCGCCACGGCTGTCGTGGCCGCCGTAGGCGAGTACGTTGGCCAAGCCGGAGAGCTTGCCACCGCTTTGCGCATGGCGCGCCAGATCGGGGCGGAAGGCCAGCCAAGCGTAGGTGAGCAGCCCGCCCAGATACACCGGGATGAAGAAGGCGCCCCACGACATCCACGACGTCGGCGTGAAATAAGCATAGAAATGCCAGAAGCGGCCGGGCTGGTGCAGGTCCGCCAGCAGCGCCACCGGTGCGGCCAGGCCGCACACCAGTGCGCCGAGCAGGGCCAGACGCGAGATACCAGCCCAGCCCGGGCGGCGGAAGACGACGCCCGGCAGCGACAGCAGATACGCGCCGTAGGACAGGCCGATGAGGAAAAAGTACTGCACCGCCCACGGCAGCCACGCAACTTCGCGCGCAACGTTGATGGTTTCGACGATGTTCGGGTTCATGTTGGATCTCCTCGCGTGCGGTTCAGGCGTGCGGCAGACTGCGGGGCTTCCACAGCGAGCCCTGGCCCTCGACCTTGCCTGTGAAGCGCTCGTCGAGGCCGATGTAGAACACCCGCGGCGCCGTATCGAGCTCGGGCTTGAGCACCTTCAGCTGCGGCTGCGCCTCCTTCAGGCGGCGGGCGAGTTCGCCCTCAGGGTCGTTGATGTCACCGAAGATGCGCGCGCCGCCGACGCAGGTCTCGACACAAGCGGGCAACAGGCCGGCATCCACGCGGTGGGCGCAGAAGGTGCATTTGTCGGCCTTGCCGGTGTCGTGGTTGATGAAGCGCGCGTCGTAGGGGCAGGCCTGCACGCAGTAGGCGCAGCCCACGCAGCGGTCGCCGTCGACGGCGACGATGCCGTCCTCGCGCTTGTAGGTGGCGCTCACCGGGCATACCGGGATGCAGGGCGGGTTGTCGCAGTGGTTGCACAGTCGCGGCAGCACGTAGGTGCCGGCGGGCTGGGCGCTGTCGGTGAGCTTGACGCTGTAGGTCGACACCACGGTGCGGAAGCTGCCCTCGGGCACCGCGTTCTCCTGGATGCAGGACACCGTGCAGGCCTGGCAGCCGATGCACTTGCGGACGTCGATCAGCATCGCCCACTGGTGCTTGGCTGTGCTGGCGATCGCTGGGGTGGGCACCGCTACCGCCGCCGCAGTCACTACCGGCACGCCGCGCAGGAAGTTGCGGCGTGAAGCCGAGGCTGGCGCTGCGCATGGCGGGGTTTCCAAAGCCTCTTTCATTTCAGTACTCCACGGGCCGTTGACGTGGATGACACTTTAGGCTTCCGATACCCATACAAAAATTGGGGAAATAAGGCAGAACGCTAGATGGTTCTACCTATTGCGTTCCGCTGCCCCCACGGCGATCAGGGACAGGCGCTGCACGCTACATGCGTCAATTCATCAGCCGCCTGCCCTGCTCATGTGAGCGGCCTCGAAAAAATCCTCAAGGCAACCATGACCCCGTCGATACTCCTTTGTTCGTATGGGTCTCCTCATGGGCTCATGCACCAGTTGCGGCAGACGGCCGAGGGTTGCCAGCGCGGGAATGACCTCCATCGCCTCGTACGACTGCCCTGGCTGGCGTCCTCGGGCATAATCGGACCCGCCTCCAGGGAGGAAAGCTCCGATTGCCGAGACGTACGCCGACGCGCACCGACAGGCACGGACACCACGCGACCATGTGCAGCGCAAGCGCCCGGCGCCGCCGATGCTGCCACTGCCGTAAAGGACTGAGCCATGCACTCCGCACAGGAACTCGTCAGCCAGGTCGAGGCGCTGACCGCCCTGCCCGACGTCTACGAACGCGTTCGCCAGCAACTCGACTCGCCCGCCGGCTCGATCGGCGAGGTGGCACGACTGGTGGCGGCCGATCCCGCGCTCACGGCACGCCTGCTACGGCTGGTCAACAGTGCCATGTACGGCTACCGCGGACGTATTGCCGACGTCGATCGCGCCGTCCAGCTGCTTGGCCTGCAGCAGGTACATGACCTCGTGCTGGCGATGTCGCTGCATGCAATCTTTGCAGGCGTGCGCCCTGCCCGCCTCGACATGCGCCGTTTCTGGCGCGACAGCATGCTCAACGGGCTGGCGGCACGGGCGGCCGCCCGCCGCCGCGGCCTGCCCGGCAGCGAACGTCTGTTCGTGATCGGACTCCTGGCCGACATCGGCCACCTGGTGATGTACCAGACGGTTCCCGAACTCGCCGCAACCGCACGCGAATCCGCCGAGCGCGACGGAAAGGCCCTGGACGTGAGCGAGCGCGAAGTCGTCGGCTGCGACTTCAGCGAGATCGGGGCTGCGCTGGCCGACCTGTGGCAGCTGCCGCCAAGCTTTGCTGGGGCCATCGGTACCCAGCTCTGCCCCCGCTTGGGTGGCGAGTACGGCAATGAAGCGGCCCTCCTCAGCCTGGCCCGCTGCGTGGTCGAGGCCGAACGCCGCAATCAGTCGAGCGCGGATGCGGCGGCGAGCCTCGAGGCGGACATCTGGCCACTGCTCGAGCTCGAGCCAGAGCAACTCGCCGACATTCGCGAGGAAGCCGAACTGCACCTGGCGGCCTATGTGAACCTGTTCTTCTCCTCTGCACACTAGCTGGCGCACGGCAGCCGAAAACCCGCGTAAACACTGGCTTTCGTGCCTAAAAAAGAGAATATAGAGCTACTACATGTAGTGCATTCGTAAAATTTGAAACACAAACTAAAAATATAACTACATGTTTTAAAAGGATTTTATTTTTTTGCGAAATCCCGCTTTCCGCGCTATTCTTCAGTCCGTTCCAAGACCCACCACGGATGAAGAAAAAAGCCATGAGCGAGACCACCAGCGCGTCCACGAGTGCACACAACCAAGGCACCATCAAACCCTCTGCCGCCAACCTGCCGATGCAGGAGATCTCCGGCGAGGTTCTGGTCGAAAAGTACGCCAAGGGTGACGAGCAGACCGTTGCCGAGGTGCGCCGCCGGGTTGCCCGTGCGCTTGCCGCGATCGAGTCCGAAGACAAGCGCGCCCACTGGGAAGCGAAGTTCCTCGAAGCGCAGGAGAAAGGTTTCGTTCCCGCTGGCCGCATCAACAGCGCCGCAGGCACCACGCTGGCCGCCACGCTGATCAACTGCTTCGTGCAGCCGGTCGGCGACTCGGTCACTGAGGCCGTCGATGGCCGCCCCGGCATCTACACCGCGCTGGCCCAGGCTGCCGAGACCATGCGTCGCGGTGGCGGTGTCGGCTACGACTTCTCGTCGATTCGCCCCAAGGGCGCGCTGGTGAAGGGCACGGCATCGAACGCCTCCGGCCCGGTGTCCTACATGCGCGTGTTCGACCGCTCTTGCGAAACCGTCGAATCCGCCGGTGCACGCCGCGGCGCGCAAATGGGCGTGCTGCGCTGCGATCATCCGGACATCGAGGAGTTCATCCACGCCAAGGACCACGGCGACCTCACCAACTTCAACATCTCGGTCGGCGTCACCGACCCCTTCATGCAGGCCGTCGAGGCCAACGGCGATGTCGAGCTGGTGCACAAGGCCGAGCCCACCGATGAGTTGAAGGAAGCCGGCGCCTACCAGCGCGACGACGGCCTGTGGGTGTACCGCAAGGTGCGTGCACGCGACCTGTGGGACCAGGTCATGCGCTCGACCTACGATCACGCCGAGCCGGGCATCCTGTTCCTCGACCGCATGAACCAGGACAACAACCTGTACTACTGCGAGACCATCGAGGCCACCAACCCCTGCGCCGAACAGCCGCTGCCGCCCTATGGCTGCTGCTGCCTGGGCTCGATCAACCTGACGCCCTTCGTCAAGAACCCGTTCAGCGACAAGGCCGAGTTCGACTATGCAGGGTTCGGCAAGGTGGTCGACGTCTCCATCCGCATGCTCGACAACGTGCTCGAAGCCACCCACTGGCCGCTCGAACAACAGCATGCCGAGGCGCAGTCCAAGCGCCGCGTGGGCCTGGGCTTCACCGGCCTGGGTGACGCGCTGATCATGCTCGGCAAGCGCTACGACACGCCCGAAGCACGCGAGGAAGCGCGCAAGATCTCCGAGTTCATGCGCAACCGCGCCTATCTGGCCTCGTCCGACTTGGCCAAGGAACGCGGCGCCTTCCCGCTGTTCAACGCCGACCTGTACCTGTCGGGCGGCAACTTCGCCTCGCGCCTGCCGGCCGAGGTCAAGGACAAGATTCGCAAGAACGGCATCCGCAACTCGCACCTGCTGTCGATCGCGCCGACCGGCACCATCAGCCTGGCCTTCGCCGACAACGCCTCGAACGGCATCGAGCCGCCCTTCTCCTACACCTACACCCGTCGCAAGCGCATGGCCGACGGCACCTTCAAGGAGTATGCGGTCGAGGACTACGCGTGGCGCCTGTACCGCCACCTCGGCGGCAACGTCGACAAGCTGCCGGAATCCTTCGTCACTGCGCTGGAGATCTCCGCGCAGGCACACAAGGACATGGTCGCCGCCGTCGCCCCCTATGTCGACACGTCCATCTCCAAGACGGTGAACGTGCCCGAGGACTACCCCTACGCCGAGTTCGAAGACCTCTACCTCACCGCGTGGAAGGCGGGCCTCAAGGGGCTGGCCACCTACCGTCCCAACAACGTGCTGGGTTCGGTGCTGTCGGTGACCCCGACCGCCGAGCAGAAGCAGCCGCACGACGTCGAGATTGCCGACGCCAACAAGCGCCTGTCGATCAAGAACCTGCCCGCACCGGTGCTGTCCAGCCTGCGCTGGCCGGGCCGTCCGGATCTGCCCGACGGCAACCTGGCGTGGACCTACATGCTCAACACCCCGAGCGGCGGCTTCGCGCTCTTCGTCGGCCAGGTCGGCAACAACGGCGGCAGCTTCCCGTTCGAAGTGTGGGTAAACGGTGCCGACCAGCCGCGCGGCCTGGGTGCGGTGGCCAAGACGCTGTCGATGGACATGCGCGCCAACGACCGCGGCTGGCTCAAGCTCAAGCTCGACACCCTGGCACGCACCGTCGGCGAGCGCTCGTTCGAGATGCCCTTCCCGCCGCACGGCGAGAAGAAGCTGGTGCCCGGCGTGGTTTCGGCCTTTGCCCAGGCGGTGAACTACCGCTGCGAGAAGCTCGGCGTCTTTGACAAGGAAGACGACAGCAACTCGGTGCTAGACACCCTGTTCAGCCTCGAAGAGCCCAAGACCGGCACCGACGGCACGCTGTCGTGGACGGTGGACATCTACAACCCGGCCACCGGTGAAGACTTCGTGCTCGGCCTGAAGGAGATCACCCTGCCGGACGGCGTCACCCGTCCGTACTCGGTGTGGCTGTCGGGCAACTATCCGCGTGCGCTGGACGGTCTGACCCGCATCCTGTCGCTCGACATGCGCGTCATGGACCCGGCCTGGATCGGCATGAAGCTGCGCAAGCTGCTCGACTACCCCGAGCCGCTGGGCGACTTCATGGCCTTCGTGCCGGGCACCCGCCGCCAGCAGAACTGGCCCAGCACGGTCGCCTACCTGGCCCAGCTCATCATCCACCGCTACGCCATGCTCGGCGTGCTCGACGAGAAGGGCTACCCGACGCGCGAGATGGGCATCCTCGAGTCGCCGCGCGACGACAACGAGCCCAAGCTGATGCAGGGCGCGCTGTGCAACGAGTGCGGCAACCATACCGTCATCCGCAAGGACGGCTGCGACTTCTGCACTGCCTGCGGCGCGGTTGGAACCTGCGGCTGAGCCCAACGCGGGAGTTCGCTGAGGTCAGGTCGCATCTCATATAATGCGTTCTGCCCATAACTACACGAAGCGCCCCAGGCCAGTTGCTGGCCGGGGCGCATGCGCTCCTGCACCATGCCAACCTGTCCCCGCTGCGACGGCACGGACTGTCGCGAATCTCCCTGGCGCTCCGAAGACGAGCGCCGGGAACACAAGGGTGAAACGCCCTACCGCTGCATGTCCTGCGTGCATCGCTTCTTCGGGCCAGGCCGCAGGAACCTTCTGCAACACAACCCCCTGATCGCCGCCATCGGTGGCAGCACGCTGCTGGTGGTCATTGCGGTGGTGCTGATCATGTGGGCCTGGAAATCCTGAGCGGAGTCGCGCAATGAGCAGCACACCCCTCACGATCACCTGCCCGAAGTGCGGCTCGACCGACTGTCGCGAGTCGCGCTGGCGCTCGCACCAGGAAAAGGTGGACAACCCGGGCCAGCATCCATACCGCTGCCTGAATTGCGCCAACCGCTTCGTCGGCAGGCACACCGGCAGTATTGCCGGACGGCGCAGCTTCCTGCTGCTCGCGGGCCTGGCTGGACTTGCTGTCGTTGCGCTGGTCGCGGGCGTGGTCGTGGTCCTGCTCGAGGGGCGCAAATCCGTGCCGGAGGCGCCGTCCGCCGGAATGCCCGTCGGCGCTGCGGCAAGCACACACATCGAGGCCGCTGCACGCGGCGATACAGAGGCTCAGTTCCGCGCCGGACGCGCGGCGCTGCTCGACACTGCGCGTGGCAAGGAGGCAACGCTGGAAGCCCTGGGCTGGCTCAAGCGCGCCTCTGAGGGCGGGCACACGGGCGCAATGATCCTGCTTGGCAAGCTCTACCGCAACGGTGTGGGCATTACCCAGAACTACGACCTCGCAGCACGCTGGATCGCGGCCGCTGCCGAGGCGGGCGACCCCGAGGGCATGGTCGAACTGGGGCGCCTGCACCGCGCCGGGATCGGGGTGCCGCAGGACGCGGTACAAGCGTATGTGTGGTTCAACCGCGCCGCCGCCGCACTCAACATGAATGGCGTTCAGGAGCGCGACAGCATCGCCATAAAGCTCAGCCCGGACGAGCTCAAGCGCGCCCAGACCCTGTCGCTCGAACACGACACCCATGTCACCCCAAGTGCAGAACGCAACGCGGATGACAAGGCGACGCCGGACTGAAGGCAGTCGCGTGCGCCCGCGGCGCAAGGCCTCAGCCCATCACTGTGGCTCGCCGATGGTACCGGCGAATACCCAGCCCTGCTCCACCACATAGTTGAAGACGAAACCGGTCGGTACGTCGACGAACAGGCTGACGCTTTCACCGGCCTGCGCCGGTGCGAGGGCGGCCTCGGCGCGTTGACCGGCAAAACGCCAGCCTTCGTCGGCCAGGTACTCGTAGCGTCCGCCGGTCTGCTGGTCGAGCATCACGGCCAGCGGTGCAGTGGCCGCCCGGTCGAGCTTGACACGGACGGCCGCTGCCGACTCACCAGCCAGCGCAGCGGGCGCAGAAACGGCAATGACGAGCGCAGCCAGCGAGGCGACGCCCGGAAAACGACGGACATGCATGGGGGTATTCCTTGAAAAAACGGGATCAGGTCGCGCCATCGGCAAACGACAGCAATATGCTGCAGCGCAACATCACAACCCGGATGGTAGCAGAAACAAGGTATTCCTCAAGCCGAAAACGCACCCCCCTTCCAGGCACTGCCCGCGTGACACAAGCCGCGACGCCGTCGTGACCTGGCGACGACTTGCCTACGCGGCTACTGGACGCGTATCGTCGCGACGTTGCGCCGTCCAGACGCGCGCGGGATGACTCACCGAGCCCAGTGAACACCATGACCCACCCCCCTGCCAGCATCGCTGGCGCGGCCAGCAACCCGCGGCTCAAGCTGAGCGGGATCAGCAAGATCTATCCGACTGTCGTCGCCAACGACCGCGTCGACCTCAGCGTCCGACCCGGCGAAATCCGGGCCATCCTGGGCGAAAATGGCGCCGGCAAGTCCACGCTGATGAAGATGATCTACGGCGTCACACGCCCCAGCGCCGGCCAGATCTTCTGGGAGGGGCAGGACGTCCAGGTCACCAGCCCGGCGCATGCGCGCAGCCTGGGCATCGGCATGGTGTTCCAGCATTTCTCGCTGTTCGAAACACTGACCGTGGTGGAGAACGTTGCCCTCGCCCTGCCCGGCGCCCAGGCTCTGGACGAGTTGGCCGAACGCATCACCGAGGTGTCGACGCGTTATGGCCTGCCGGTCGATCCGCGCCGCCACATCCACGCACTCTCGGTAGGCGAGCGCCAGCGCGTGGAGATCATCCGCTGCCTGCTGCAGGACCCGCGCCTGCTGATCATGGACGAGCCCACCTCGGTACTGACGCCGCAGGCGGTGCGCAAGCTGTTCGAGACCCTGCGCCAGCTGTCGGACGAAGGCTGCTCGATCCTCTACATCAGCCACAAGCTCGACGAGATTCGCGAGCTCTGCCACACGGCCACGGTCCTGCGCGCCGGCAAGGTCACCGGCGAATGCGAACCCGCCCGGGAAACCCCTCAGTCCATGGCACGCCTGATGATCGGCAAGGAGCTGCCGCATTGCGAGCATTCGCAGGCCGCCGCCAGCGGCGAAGTGCGCTTGCGCCTGGCAGGTCTGTCGCACGCTGCCGACGACCCTTTCGGCGTCGACCTGAAGGACATCCACCTCGAGGTACATGCTGGCGAGATCGTCGGCATTGCCGGCGTGTCGGGCAACGGCCAGCAGGAGCTGCTGCGCGCAATCTCGGGTGAGGAGCCGCTGGCCGAACGCTTCCCGGTGCAGATCTGCAATGTCGAGGCAGGCCGCCTCAAGCCTGGCCAGCGCCGCAAGCTCGGCCTGTGCTTCGTTCCGGAAGAGCGCTTGGGGCGCGGCGCCGTACCCGGCATGGCACTGGCCGACAACGCCCTGCTCACAGCCTCGCACACACAGGGCCTGGTGCGCGGCGGTCTTGTAGACGCGGGCCGTGCGCGCGCCTTCGCCGAGCGCTGCATCGAGGCGTTCAAGGTCAAGTGCGGCGGCGCTGGCGCACCCGCAAAGTCGCTGTCGGGCGGCAACCTGCAGAAGTTCATCGTCGGCCGCGAGATCCTGCAAGCACCCAGGCTGCTGGTGTGCGCACAGCCGACGTGGGGCGTCGATGTGGGCGCCGCAGCGCTGATCCGCCAGGCCCTGATCGACCTGCGCGACCGCGGCTGTGCCGTGTTGGTGATCTCGGAAGAGCTCGACGAGCTGTTCGAGATCTGCGACCGCATCACCGTCATCGCCAAGGGCCGGCTGTCTCCCGCCCGCCCCACTGCGCAGACGACGGTCGAGGACATCGGCGTGTGGATGAGCGGCCTGTGGCCAGGGGCCGAGACCGACGAACCACTTGCTGCGCCAACGCCTGCGGAGTCACTGCATGCTTGAACTCGAAGCCCGTGCCGAACCCTCGCGGCTGATGCCCTGGCTGTCGCCGCTGCTCGCGGTGGCACTCACCCTGGTCGGCGGCATGCTGCTCTTCCTTGCGCTCGGCAAGGATCCGATCGAGGGCTTTCGCATCTTCTTCCTCAACCCGGTACGCGACCTCTACGCCGTCTCCGAGCTGCTGCTCAAGGCGACGCCGCTGATGTTGTGCGCAATCGGCCTGGCAATAGGCTTCCGCGCCAATGTGTGGAACATCGGCGCGGAAGGCCAGTTCATGCTCGGGGCAGTGGCGGCAACCGGCGTGGCTCTGTACTTCGACGGCAGCCAGAGCAGCCTGCTGCTGCCGGCAATGGTGGCCGCGGGGGCGCTCGGCGGCGCGCTGTGGGCGAGCATCCCGGCCTTCCTGCGCACGCACTTCAATGCCAACGAGATCCTGGTGTCGCTGATGCTGGTGTACGTGGCGCAACTGTTCGTGTCCTGGCTGGTGTTCGGGCCATGGCGGGACCCGGACGGCTTCAACTTTCCGCAGACCAAGATGTTCGACGACGCCGCCACCATGCCGATGCTGCTCGAGGGCACGCGGCTGCACATGGGCTTCGCAATCGCGATCGGCCTGCTGGTCGCCGGCCATGTGTTCATGAACCACAGCTTCACGGGCTTTCGCATGCGGGTGGCAGGCGAAGCCGCGGCAGCGGCGCGTTATGCGGGTTTTTCGGCTTCGCGCATGATCTGGGCCGGCCTGCTCGCGGGCGGTGCAGCAGCGGGCATCGCAGGCATGGGCGAGGTCGCAGGGCCGATGGGCCAGCTCACCGACAAGGTCGGCAGCGGCTACGGCTTCGCGGCCATCATCGTTGCCTTCGTCGGGCGACTGAACGCCTTCGGGATCCTGCTCGCCAGTCTGCTGATGGCGCTGCTCTATATCGGCGGCGAGCAGGCGCAGCAGTATCTCAACCTGCCGAGTTCGATCTCGATGGTGTTCCAGGGCATGTTGCTGTTCTTCCTGCTCGGCTCCGACGTCTTCATCAACTACCGCCTGCGGCTGCGCCGCCGCGCCGCCTGAAGCGGGAACGCCCATGGACGCCAACCTATTCACCTCGATGCTGTTCGCCACCGTGGTGGCCGGCACTCCGCTCATCATCGTTGCCCTGGGACTACTGGTGAGCGAGAGGGCCGGTGTGCTCAACCTCGGCGCCGAGGGCATGATGGCCATGGGCGCAGTGACTGCCTTCGCCATCACCCATCACAGCGGCAGCCCCTGGCTGGGCGTGCTGGCCGGCATGGGCGCCGGCATGGCGATGGCGCTGCTGTTCGGCGTGCTTACACTCACCCTGATGGCCAACCAGGTCGCCTCGGGGCTGGCGCTGGCGATCTTCGGCGTCGGCCTGGCCGCATTCGTGGGCAAACCGTATGAGGCCGTAGCGCTGCAGGCAGTGCCGCCGATCCGCATCCCGTTCATCGCCGACATCCCGCTCATCGGCGAGGCGCTCTACAACCAGCAGTTGCTGGTGTACTTTTCCTGGGCGCTGTTCTGGGGCCTGCTGTGGTTCCTTTACCGCAGCCGTGCAGGCCTGGTGCTGCGCGCGGTAGGCGAATCGCCCGCTTCGGCGCATGCCATCGGCTACCCGGTGATCCGCATCCGCTATCTGGCAGTCCTGTTCGGCGGCGCCATGGCGGGCATCGGCGGCGCCTTCCTGTCGGTGTTCTACACGCCGATGTGGGCAGAAGGCATGGTCGCCGGCCGCGGCTGGATCGCGCTCGCGCTGGTGGTGTTCGCTACCTGGCGGCCATTGCGGGTGATGATCGGCGCCTACCTGTTCGGCGGCGTGATGATCACCCAACTCTTCATCCAGGGCTCCGGGCTGCAGATCGACTTCCCATCGCAGTTCCTGTCATCGCTGCCCTACTGGGCAACGATCGTGGTCCTGGTGGTGATCTCGCGCAACGTGAACACGATCCGGCTGAACTCGCCGCTCTCGCTCGGAAAGCCCTATCGGCCTGATGCCTGACGGGCACGCTGGTCCTAGCACTTCGCGCTCGGTCGCTCGGCGATGCGGTCGCGCCATGCCTGAAGGTTGTCCAGCCCCTCGGCCCCCGGCCTGAACTTCATCAGGCCGCGGGCGAACTCGATCGCGCAGAAGGCAGTGATGTCGGCAATGGTGAAGCGCTCGCCGGCGACGAAGGCGCGCGTCGCGAGTTCCTCATCCAGCCAGCGCGCCACCTCGCGTACCTTCTCGCCTTGCGAACGGCCGAACTCGGGGAACTGCGGCTGCTCCAGAGGAGCCAGGCCGGGATGGGTATGGCGGATGCAGTTGGCGATGCCACCGAACAGGTAGAACTCCATGCGCCGGTCCGCCATTTCGATGAAGGCGCGCTCCTCGAAGCTTGCCCCCATCAGGTTGGGCTCGGGATACAAGCCCTCGAGATAGGAACAGATGGCGCGCGTCTCTCCGAGCATGCGACCGTCGTCGAGTTCGAGCACCGGCACCTTGGCCAGCGGGCTTTTGGCACGAAAGTCCGAACTGCGATGCTCGTTCCTGCCGATCTCGACGACCACCTCTTCGATACCCCTGATGCCCTTCTCGGCGATGAACATCTGGACCCGGCGCGGATTGGGTGCGCGCGGCGAAATGTAGAGCTTCATGTGTTGTCCTCGGGGCGCAAGACAGCGCCCGCTTCGACGGACGCCCGGCCCAGTGCGCGATGGTAGCGCGTGCATGTTGCTTATGCAGCTATAAGCCGGAACGTATAAGTGCTATCAGAGGCCGCCAGTTTCCGAATCGGGGTCCGCTCCTAAACTGCGGGTACTGCACGACTGGAAGCAACACGCCTGCGAGCAGGCCGACAACGACAAACCAGGCCACAGCGCCAGAGACACGGAGACACCACAATGAGCGGGACGACCCCAGCCTACCCCGACCCGGCCAACCCGCCGCGCCCGGCCGTCGACGAGCACTCACCCGACTACATGCCGCCGCTGTCGCGCGCGATTCCGCTCGGCATCCAGCACATCATGGCGATGTTCGTCGGCAACATCACCCCCCCGATCATCATCGCCGGCGTGATCGGCGCGACCATGGACGAGCGCATCTTCCTGATCCAGGTAGCCCTTTTCGTCGCCGGCATCTGCACCCTGATCCAGTCGATCGGCATCGGCCCCATCGGCGCCCGCCTGCCCATCGTGCAGGGCACGAGCTTCGGCTTCCTGCCGGTGGCACTGCCATTGGCGAAGGCCTTCGGGCTGCCGGCGGTACTCGGTGCATCGCTGGTCGCAGGCCTGCTGCAGGTGTTCCTCGGCGCCTTCCTCGGCCGCGTGCGCCATCTGTTCTCGCCCGTGGTGACCGGCATCGTCGTGCTGCTGATCGGGCTCATCCTGATGCCGGTCGGCTTGCGCTATGCCGCGGGCGGGGTCGGCGCAGCCGACTTTGCGGCACCGCACCACCTGCTGCTCGCGTTGTTCGTGCTGGTCGTCACCATCGCCTGCCATCAGTACGGGCGCGGCTTCATCAAGCTCGCCTCGGTGCTGGTCGGACTCACCAGCGGCTACGTGGTTGCAATCGTGCTGGGCTGGGTGGACTTCTCGCGGGTCGAGACCGCGGCCTGGTTCGCCGTGCCGCAGCCGATGGTATTCGGCATGGAGTTCTCGCCCACCGCCATCCTGGGCATGTGCATCATCATGTTCGTGGTGGGTCTGGAGACGATCGGCAACATCTCGGCGATCACCGTCAGCGGCGCCAAGCGTGCCGCCACCAACAAGGAGCTCTCGGGCGGCGTCATGGGCGATGGCGTGGCCACCGCCTTTGCCTCGGTCTTCAACACCCTGCCCAACACCGCCTATGCGCAGAACGTCGGCCTGGTCGCGCTGACCGGCGTGGTCAGCCGCCACGTGGTCACCATCGGCGGCATCGTGCTGATCGTGCTCGGCCTTTTCCCCAAGCTGTCGGCGGTGGCCTCGGCCATGCCCCCGGCCGTGCTGGGTGGCGGCGCCATCGTGATGTTCGGCATGATCGCCTCGGCGGGCGTCAAGATCCTCGCCGAGAACGAGCTCGATCAGCGTTCGATGCTGATCCTGGCCGTCGCACTGAGCCTGGGCGTGGGCCTGCCGCTGGTGCCCGAGATCAGCACCGCCGTGCCCGAGCAGGTCGCCCTGCTGCTGAAGTCCGGCCTCATCCCGGCTGCGCTCGCGGCCCTCGTCCTCGATGCCGTGCTGCCCAAACCGCGCCATTGAGAAACCGCCACGCCAGCCCACGAGATTCCACGGAGACATCCATGTCCTACGAGATCAGATCCATCCTCTACGCCTCCGACCTGACCCCGCGCTCACCTGCCGTGTTCCGTCATGCCGTAGGCCTCGCGCTCAGATTCGGCGCCAAGCTGCACGCCGTCACCGTGACCACGCCGACCACCTCCCTGCCCTTCACCGAGTTCATCAAGAAGGAAACGCTGGACGAGATCAAGGTCGCCGGCCGCAACCAGGCTGAATCCCTGCTGCAGCAGCGCATCGACATCTTCGCCGAGGCTCACCCCGACATGGACGTGAAGTCGGTGCTCACCAGCGTGCGCGCACTGGAGGGCGAACCCGCCCGCCAGATCCTCGACATGGCCAAGCACACCCTGGCCGACATGATCGTGATGGGTTCGCGCGGTCACAGCGCGATCGGCGAACTGCTGATCGGCTCGGTGGCACACAAGGTGACCATGAAGGCCGACGTACCGGTGGTACTGGTGCCGATCGACCGCTGAGCGACTGTTCGTCCGCAAGGAAAGGCCTCGGGGCGCCCTGCGCCGCCGAGGCCTTGTTGCATCACTCCGGCGGCAGGACCGCGCCCTTGCGCTCCACGATCAGGCCATAGGCCTGCGGTTCGCGGTGGCGGGCAAAGTTGAAGGTGGTGCTCTTGTACGACTGCGTCAGATCGAGGTCGCAGCGCGCCACCGCCAGTTCGTCGCCCAAGGTCGAGCACGCACCGACGATCTCGCCCGAGGGCGCGACGATGATCGAGTTGCCGATCTGCATCACGCCCTCCTCGTTACCCGCCTTGCCCACACCCACCACCCAGCTGCCGTTCTGGTAGGCGCCGGACTGCATCACCAGCTGGTTGTGGAAGTGCGACAGGTTGTCGTGCTCGGGCGCGGGCGGATTGTGCACCGGGGTGTTGTAACCGATCAGCACCATCTCCACCCCCTGCAGCCCCATCACGCGGTAGGTCTCCGGCCAGCGACGGTCGTTGCAGATCGCCATGCCGATGATGCCGCCGAAGGCGCGGAACACTGGAAAGCCGAGGTTGCCGGTCTCGAAATAGCGCTTCTCCAGATGCTGGAACTGGCGCCAGGGCTCGTGCTCGGCATGGCCCGGAAGATGGATCTTGCGGTACTTCCCAACGATCGCGCCGGTCTTGTCGACCAGGATCGAGGTGTTGAAGTGGCGCGTGCGCCCCTCCTCCTCGGCCAGCTCCGCATAGCCGAGGTAAAAGCCGATGCCCAGCTCGCGCGCCGCCTCGAACAGCGGTCGGGTCTCCGGCCCGGGCATCTCCCGTTCGAAGAACTGGTCGATCTCGGCCTGGTCCTCGAAGTACCAGCGCGGAAAGAAGGTGGTGAGCGCGAGTTCGGGAAACACCACCAGATCGCAGCCATGCTGGCTCGCCTGGGTAAGCAACGCAATCAGGCGGCTCACGACCTGGCTGCGGGTGTCGTTGCGGGCGATGGGGCCGAGCTGGGCGGCGCCGACGGTGACGATACGGGACATGGATTCAGGCTCCCTCGTTGGCAAGTTGGAGCAGGGTCGCAAACAGCACGCGCAAGCCGGCGACGAGGTCTGCGGGCTGGGTGTGTTCGGCCGGGTTGTGGCTGATGCCGCCGACGCTGGGGACAAAGATCATGGCGGTCGGGCAGATGCGCGCCAGCATCTGGGCGTCATGCCCCGCGCCCGAGCTCATGCGGCGGTGGGTGTAACCGAGCGCCTCGGCTTGGGCGGCGATGCGGGCCGCGATGCCGGGGTCGAAACGTACCGGCTCGAAGCGCGCCAGGCGCTGCGTGCTGATGCTCACCCCCTCGGTCGCCGCCAGCTCGTCGAGAAAGGCCGCCAGGCGGGTCTCGGCCCGCTGCAGCAGCGCCTCGTCGGTGTTGCGCAGATCGACGGTGAGCGACGCACGCGCGGCGATGACGTTGATCAGGTTGGGGGTCAGATCCACCTTGCCCACGGTGCCGACCTGGTCCCCGCCCATCTCGCGTGTGAGCGCGCGCACGAAGTGCGCTACCGCGGCCGCGGCGTAGCCGGCATCGTGACGCATTCGCATCGGCGTGGTGCCGGCATGGTTGGACTGGCCGACGATGTCGACCTGCTGCCAGGAGATGCCCTGCAGGCTCTCCACGGCGCCGATGGTGATCCCCTCGAGATCGAGCACCGGCCCCTGCTCGACGTGCAGTTCGACGAAGGCGGCAGGACGGATGCCACCCAGCGGTGCCGAGCCGGCATAGCCAATGCGGGCCAGCTCCTCGCCCAGCACGGCGCCGTCGATCGCGCGCGTGGCAAGCGCCTCGTCCAGCGCCAGCCCGCCCGCGTAGACCAGCGAGCCGAGCATGTCGGGTGCAAAGCGCGCGCCCTCCTCGTTGGTGAAGAAAGCCACCACCAGCGGCCGCTCGGTGCTGACACCGGCGTCATTGAGCGCAGCGACGACCTCGAGCCCGGCGAGCACCCCGTAGTTGCCGTCATAGGCGCCGCCGGTACGCACGGTGTCGATGTGCGAGCCGGTCATCACCGGCGCCAGATCGGCCCGACGCCCGGGGCGCAGGCCGAAGACGTTGCCAATGGGGTCGATCGACACCTGCAGGCCGAGCTCACGCATCCAGCCGACGACGAGATCGCGGCCGCGGCGGTCGTCGTCGGTGAGCGCCAGCCGGCAGCATGCACCGGATCCGGTGCGGCCAATGTCGGCCAGCGCCGCCAGGCGCGCGAGCAGGCGCGCGCCATCGGGCTCGACGCCCGGGGCCTGGGAGACTGTCGTCATGCCAGCACCTCCTCGGCCGACCTGCCCACCACCTCCCGGTAGATCACCGGGTCGGTGTCGCCCTCGCTGCCGATCAGCAGCACACGCGCATTCGCATCCAGGCCAAGCGCCTGCCTCACGGCGGGCTCACCCGCAGCCGCCAGCAGCAGGCCCAGCCCGGTGCCGCCGGTCTCGCCGGACACGATCGCCGCATCACCATCCTGCGGCAAAGCGAACACCCGCATCGCCTCAAGCGCGAAGCGGTCGCCCACGGTGGCGTAATGGTTCGCGCCGCCGCTGAGGATCTCCCAGGCCACCGGCGACACCTCGCCGCAGGCCAGTCCGGCCATCACGGTGTCGAGATCGCCGTGCACCGCCACCGGTCGGCCCGCCTGGCCGCTCTGGAAGAAGCAATCGGCCTGCTCGGGCTCTGCGATGATGAACACCGGCCGCCGCTCACCCCAGGCCAGCCAGAAGGCCGCGCAAACCGAAGCCGCAAGCGCGCCGACACCGGCCTGCACGATGACGTGCGTGGGCAGCTCATCGCCGAGCTGGCGCACCATCTCGCGCGCCATCACGCCGTAGCCGTGCATGACGTCGATCGGGATGTCGCGGTAACCCTCGTAGGTGGTGTCCGAGACCACCGTCCAGCCGTTGCGCTCGGCCTCGGCCGCGGCGTGGCGGACGGAGTCGTCGTAGTTGCCGGGCACGCGGATCACCTCGGCGCCGTAGTGCGCGATCGCCGCACGCCGGCCCTCGCTGACCGTGGCGTGGATGT
The DNA here is from genome assembly GCF_029588855.1 of Thauera mechernichensis. NCBI lineage: Bacteria > Pseudomonadati > Pseudomonadota > Betaproteobacteria > Rhodocyclales > Zoogloeaceae > Thauera > Thauera mechernichensis. The sequence goes on from NZ_JARQZE010000015.1 coordinate 70,377, forward strand.
AGATCACACAGCGGCAACCGAAGAGCTGTGCCCCCCAGGCCACGGAGCGGCCATGATTGCCGTCGGTGGCGCAGGTGACGGTGAGCGCGCTGACGATGTCGCGATACTGTCCGGCGAGGATCTCCGCCGGTGTTGCCTGGTGACCGCCATGGGCCGCGGCGATCGCCTTCTGGATGAGGCGAAACACCGCATAGGCGCCGCCCAGCGCCTTGAAGCTCTTGAGCCCGAAGCGGGTGCTCTCGTCCTTGTACCAGAGCGCGCCGAGGCCAAGGCGCGACGCCAGCGCCGGCAGCGCATGCAGCGGCGTCGGGGCGTAGCCCGGCCATTGCGAGATCTCGCGCTCGGCGGCGTCGAAGCCCTCGCGACTGAGGATCGCCGCGCGCGCCTCGCCGTAGGGGGTGGTCGCGGAAACCGCGAGTGGATTGGGATAGCTTGCGATGCCCTCGGCACGCAGGATCTGTGTCATTGCCGTTCGTCCTCCGGCTGCACGCCGCGGGCGGGCGTGCAGCCGCATGGTTATTGTGGTGAAGCCTTACTTGACCTGCTCGATGTTGGCGAGCATGGCGTCGAGCATGTCGATGCCCTCGGCGCCCAGCTGCTGCTCGATCACCGCGCGCACGGCGGGTTGCGCGACGGCGGCGAACTTCTGCAGCTCGGCCTCGGGAATGGCGTTGACCTGCATGCGCTGGCCGAGCTTGGGCAGGCCCTTGTCGGCCGAGGCCTCGATGATGCGCGAAATGCCACGCCCGGCGTCCACCGCCACCGCCGCGGCCGAATCCACGACTGCACGCTCTTCCGCCGTCAGGCCGTCGTAGAACGCCTGATTCATCGTCCACACGTAGGGCGTAATGACATGGTTGGTGATCGACAGGAACTTCTGCACCTCGTCGAACTTGGCAAAGGCGATGATCGGGACCGGGTTCATCTGGCCGTCGGCAACGCCGGTCTGCAGGGCGGTGTACACCTCGGCCCAGGGCAGCGGCGTGGGCTGGCCGCCGAGCGACTTCACGGTGGCCTCATGGGTCGGCAGCGTCATCGTGCGGATACGCAGGCCACCAAGGTCGGCCGCAGTCTGGATCGGGCGCTTGGAGTTGCTGATGGCGAAGAAGCCGCCCGAGTCGAGCAGACCGAGCACCTTGAGCCCGGTCTTGGCCGACAGGTCGGCGGCGAACTTCTGACCGAAGGGGCTGCCGAGGTCCATCACCTTGTGCACCACGCCGATGTTCGGGAAGGCGAACGGCATGTCGAACACGCCGACCATCTTGTAGTGGGCGGAGATGCCGCCCGCAGACGAGATGACCGATTGCACCAGGCCATCGCGCACCTGCTGGATCACCTCGTCGTCCTTGCCGAGCTGGCCGTTGGGGAAGAGCTGCACCTTGATGCTGCCATTGGTGCCGGTCTCGACCAGACTCTTGAACACCGCTGCCATCGCACCGGAATGGCTGTCGAAGGGGCTGTCGGGGTTGAGGTGGGCCAGGCGGATGGTCTTCTGCGCGAACGCGGGCGACGCGAGCATGGCGGTTGCCGCAAGGGCAGTGACGGCAAGTTTCTTCAGCGAGATCATCATGCTTACTCCAGGGCTAGGGTGAAGGGGTACGGCAGGGGATTCAACGAAGGGGATGAAACAACGGCAAACCTGCGCCTCAACTCGCGGTCAGGCCAAGCAGCCGAGGCACGGCCAGCGTCAGGCTCGGCCAGTACGCCACGGCGAACAGCACCGCGACCTCGGCGAGCAGGAAAGGCCACAGCGAGTGCGCGATGCGTTCGATCTTCTCGCCGGTGACCGAGGCCAGCACGAACAGGCAGGCGCCCACCGGTGGCGTCATCAGCGAGATGTTGAGCGCGAGCACGATCATGATTCCGGCGTGGATCGGGTCCATGCCGATGGTCACCGTCAGCGGCGCCAGCACCGGTGCGAGGATGATGAGCAGCGCGTTGATGTCCATGAACATGCCGATCAGCAGCAGCAACGCCAGGATCAGCGCGATGATCACGGCCGGCTCGGACGACACCGCGAGGAAAGCGGCCGCGATCGCCTGCGGGATCTGGTTGAAGGTCATCCACCAGCCGACAATCGAAGCCGAGGCGATGATCAGGAACACCACCCCGGTGATGCGCGCGGTGCGCACCAGCATGTCGACCAGATCGCCCCAGCCCACCTTGCGATACACGAACACCCCCATCACCAGGGCGTAGAAGACCGCGATCGAGGCCGCCTCGGTCGGCGTGGTGATGCCGCCAAGGATGGCGCCGAGGATCATCACCGGCATCAGCAGCGCGGCAAAGCCGTCCTTGAAGGCGACGAGGATGCGGCGCAGGCTGGGCCGGTGCTCGCTCTTGGGCAGGTTGAGCCGGCGCCCGAGCGCAGCAATCACCGCCATGCAAACCAGGCAGATCAGCAGCCCGGGCAGGATGCCGGCGGCGAACAGGCCGGCCACCGACACCCCCATCAGCGAACCGTAGATCACCATCAGGTTGGACGGCGGGATGGTCGGCCCGATGATCGAGCCCGCCGCGGTGACCGCACAGGCGAAGGGCCGGGTGTAGCCCTTCTTGACCATGGCCGGCACAAGGGTGTTGCCGAAGGCCGCGGCGTCGGCCGTCGCCGCGCCCGACAGGCCGGCGAACATCACCGAGGCGACCATGTTGGAATGTGCCATGCCGCCGCGCAGGTAGCCCACCAGTGCATCGGCCAGGCCGATCAGGCGATCGGTGATACCCGAACGGTTCATGATCTCGCCAGCGAGGATGAAGAAGGGCATGGCGAGGAAAGTGAACAAGTCCAGGCCGGCGAAGAAGCGGTCCGGCGCCATGGTGAGGAAGCGGCCACTGGAGTCGATGCTCCACATGCCGACCATGCCAGTGATGCCGAGCACGTAGCCGACGGGCATGCCAAGCACCATCAGCACGACGAAGGTAAGGGCGACCGTGATCATGGGCACACCACCACATTCGGCGAGCGCGCCAGGCGCAACTGGTCGCGCACGGCCACGAGCGTGAGCTGCACCACCGCCAGCGCAGCCGCGACCGGCACCGCCGCAAAAGGCAAGGCCTTGGACATGCCGTAGATCATCGTCGTCACGCGCTCGCCACGCTCGACCATCCCGATCCCGTAGAACACGAGCATCGAAAAGAAGGCGATGCCAAGCAGGTCGACCACCGCCAGCAGCCCCCGGCGCAGCCAGGACGGGAGGTAGGCGAACAGCATCTGCACGCCGATGTGCTCACGCCGTGAGATACCCGCCGACACGGCGAGCAGCGCAACCCAGATCATCAGGTAGCGCGCCGCCTCCTCCATGAAGGTGATCGGCAGCGGCCACACGTAGCGCACCAGCACGCCGAGCCAGACGTCGAGCACGAGCACGATGAGCAGCGCCACGCAGATCAGGTCGACGGCGCGCGCCAGCTTGCGGCTCATGCCGTCAAGCGCGCGCGCCACGCCCTCGTATTCACCAGGGTCATGCATGCAGAGTCTCCTTCACACCGGTCAGCGGCCGGCGTCCGCACTCGCGGGCGCCATCCCGTCCTACCCGCTGCCCGCTCCCGCAAGTGGTGCGTGGAAGGGCAGCTTTTTCTGTTGTATGCACCATACTGGATCACCTGTTTTAGAAAAACAATCAGTAAAACGTTTTTTTCAGCTATGGTTCGCTTCAACGCAAACAACGTGCCAACACACTCGGAAGAGCGTCCGATGAGCGCTGCATCAACGCCAGGAAAGAGCGGCAAACGCCAGAACGCGGGGCCAAGCTCGCTGGAACGCCGCATCCGCGGCAGTTACGAGGGCCTGCCCAACAGCGAACGCCTGGTGGCCGATCTGCTGCTGGACTTCCCATCTCATCTCGCCACCCACTCCGCCACCGAACTGGCGCGCCTGTCGGGCGCGTCCAAGGCGGCGGTGACAAGACTGGTCCAGCGCCTCGGCTATCAGAGCTTCGCCCAGGCGCGCGCCGACGCGCGCAATGCGCAGCAATGGGGCTCACCGATCTACGTCAGCGCAACAGATGCGCCACAAGGGACGCACTCGGCCATAGAGGCGCATGTGGCGGCAGACCTGGACGTGCTGCGCAAGACCCTCGACGGGCTGGCACAGACGCGGCTCGACGAGCTCGTCACCACCTTGCACGACGCGCGCAGGGTGCTGGTGATCGGGCACCGCAACAGTGCGCTGCTCGCCACCTATGCACGCGGCCAGCTCGGCCTGCTGCGAGCGGGCGTGGAGTTGGCGCCGATGCATGGAGAGACCCTCGCCGAAGGCCTGTTCGGCCTCGGCCCGCAGGATGTGCTGCTGGCGGTGGGCTTTCGGCGCCGGGTGCCGGCCTTTCTGTCGGCGCTCGAGGTGGCGCGCAACAACGGCGTGCGGATTGCAGTGCTCACCGATCCGAGCGGCGCGGCCATGGCGCGCAATGTCGACTGGGTCATCCCCTGTCACTGCCGCGGCGCGTCGATGTTCGACAGCTACGTCGCGGCGGTGAGCCTCATTAATTTCCTCGCCAGCCAGCTCGCGCTGCAACTGGGCGCGCAAGGCCGGGCGCGCCTGCGCGGTATCGAGCAACTGCACGAGGAACTCGGCGACCTCGTTTGAGATCGCCGGCGTAGGCGCCCTCGCGAGCGCTAGGCCGAGGCGCTCACGATACGCCGCCCGCAGTCGCTGAGCAGCCGACGCAGCCAGCGATGCCCCGGGGACTGATGATTGCGCTCGTGCCAGAGCTGATAGAAGCGCATCGGCGGAAAAGCGATCGGTGAGGGCACGATCGCCAGCGGCAGCAGGTTGGCATAGAACTGGGCGAAGTGACGGGTGGTGGTGAACACCAGGTCGGTGCCCTGCAGCAGGTAGGGGGCGGCGGTGAAGGACTGGACGACGACGCGTTCCTCGCGGTGGATGCGCATCGACGCCAGCACGCTGTCGATCACCCCGCGCTGGCTGATCGAATAGGGCATCGGCACCACATGCACCGCGCGCGCATAGTCTTCCGCGCTCATGCCCTTGCGCGCAAACGGGTGTGAGGCCGCCACCAGGCAGACGATCTCGTCTTCGAGCAGCATCGACAGGTGCATGCGATGCGGTGGCTCGGGCCAGTTGCCGATCACGACGTCAAGGTCGCCCTCTGCAAGTGAGCGCTCGAAGTCGAAGTTCGGCCCGAGCGAGTGCAGCGTCAGGCGCGCCTGCGGCGCCTCGCTGCGGAAACGCTCGGCGACTCCGGCGATGAACACCGGCGCCAGGTAATCGGGCGAGCCGATACGGAACTCATGACGCGTGCTGTCGGGCTCGAAGGCCTCTGGCCCGTCGACCATGCGGTCGATCTCGGCGAGCGCCCCCTTGGCATGCGACACCAGCGCGAGCGCGCGCTCGGTGGGCACCATGCCGCCTTTCTCGCGCACCAGCAGCGGATCGCCAAGGATGTCGCGCAAGCGCTTGAGCGCAGCACTGATCGCAGGTTGCGACTGATTGAGCTTGAGCGCCGTACGTGACACGCTGCGCTCGCCGATGAGCAGCACGAACACGCGCAGCAGGTAGGTATCGAGCGGGTCATCGCTACGCCTTAGGGTCATGCTCGTCTCCTCGTCCACGGTGATGGGAGCCCGGCCTGTGGTCGCCGAGTCAGATATGCGGCAGCATATATCACTTATAAACATATATGCGATTACTTAATACACCCTGGGCTTAAACTGCAACTCAGATCAAGGGCCTGAGCACGGGCCCGCCCCACACCAGACAGCATGCAGGAGACAACACCATGGGACGCCTGACCACCCACGTTCTGGACACCGCCAAGGGCAAGCCGGGCAGCGGCATTGCGGTGATCGTCTACAGGCTCGATGGCGGGCGCCGCGAAGTCGCGCGCACCGTCACCAACCACGACGGCCGCTGTGACCAGCCCCTGCTCGAAGGCGCCGCGCTCGAGGCCGGCAAGTACGAAATCATCTTTGCCGCCGGCGACTACTTCCGCGCCCAGGGGCTGGATCTGCCCGAGCCACTGTTCGTGGACGAAGTTGCGCTGCGCTTCGGCATTGCCAACACCGAGCAGCACTACCACGTGCCCCTGCTGGTCTCGCCGTGGAGCTACTCCACCTACCGCGGCAGCTGAGCCTCGCGCTTCCCCCACTGACACAGAGACAAGAACATGGAAGCCTACCTGCTCGACTGGGCCAACCTGCTGGTCCGCTGGGTGCACCTGATCGCAGGCATTGCCTGGATCGGCGCCTCCTTCTACTTCGTCATGCTGGACAACTCTCTGAAGCCCCCGAAAAAGCCCGAAGACGCACAGCGCGGCGTGTTCGGCGAGTTGTGGGCCGTGCATGGCGGCGGGTTCTACCACAGCCAGAAGTACCTCACCGGCCCCAAGGGCGAACCGCTTACCCAGGACCTGCACTGGTCCAAATGGGAGGCCTACAGCACCTGGTTGTCAGGCATGGGCATGATGGCGCTGATCTACTGGATCGGCGCCTCGAGCTACCTGATCGACAACAGCGTCATGGCGCTGTCGCCCACCGCGGCAATCGCCATCTCGATCGCCTTCCTGGTTGCCGGCTGGGTGTTCTACGACCTGCTGTGCCGCAACATGATCGGCAAGGACGGCGTGCTCGCAGCCATCGTGTTCGTTTTCGTGATGGTGGCCAACTACGCGCTGCATCAGGTGTTCTCGGCCCGCGGCGCCTACATCCACGTCGGCGCCATGCTCGGCACGATGATGGCGGCCAACGTGTTCTTCCACATCATTCCCGGCCAGAAAAAGATGGTCGAGCAGATCCGCCGCGGCGAAGAGGTCGACACCATGCCCGGCATCGTCGGCAAGCAGCGCTCGGTGCACAACACCTACTTCACCCTGCCGGTGCTGTTCATCATGATCAGCAACCACTACCCGATGACCTATGCGCATGCCAACGGCTGGCTCGTGCTCGGCGTGCTGATGATGGCCGGCGTGCTGATCCGCCAGTTCTTCGTGCTGCGCCATCGCGGCCAGGTCAAGTGGTGGCTACCGGCCGCCGGCAGCGCGCTGATCCTGCTGCTGATCGTGCTGATGGCTCCCAAGCCGGTCGACGCCAGCGGCGAGCAGGTGTCCTTTGCCACCGTCAGGCAGATCATGGACCAGCGCTGCGTGAGTTGCCACGCCGCCTCGCCCACCTTCGAGGGATTTGCCCAACCCCCCAAGGGCGTCATGCTGGAGAGCGCGGAGCAGATCGCCCAGCACGCGGTCATGAGCGCGCAGACGGTCGCCAGCGGCTACATGCCGCTGGGCAACCTCACCGGCATCACCGATGAAGAACGCCAGGCCATCGCCATCTGGTTCGCCCAGGGCGCGAGGACGCAGGACTGAGCGCGCCGCCGAGAACGCATCGCAAGAGACCCACGCCATGAACGCTACGCCCAACACCCTCACCCTACAGGCGCTTTCCGCCCTGTCCCAGCCTGACTTCGTCAGCCACCTGGACGGCATTTTCGAGCACTCGCCCTGGATCGCCGAGCGCGCCTGGGCCCAACGCCCGTTCGACAGTATCGACGGCCTGCACGCCGCCATGCTCGCGGTGCTCGATACCGCCAGCACGGCCGAGCAACTCGCCCTCATCTGCGCGCACCCTGAGCTTGCCGGCAAGGAAGCGGAGGAAGGCACGCTCACCACCGCCTCCACCGGCGAGCAGCGCGGCGCCGGGCTGGACCAGTGCAGCAAGGGCGAGTTGCAGCGCCTGCGCAGCCTCAACAAGGCCTACCGCGAGCGCTTTGGTTTCCCCTTCGTCGTCGCCGTGAAGGGGCTCAGCCGCCACCAGATCATGGATGGCGTCGAGGCCCGCCTGAGCAACGATCGCGACACCGAATTCGCCCGCTGCCTGCAGGAGATCGGCAAGATCGCCCGCTTCCGCCTCGATGCCTTGTTCGCCTGACCCACCGGAGCCGAGCATGAAACCGAACACCCCGAGCACTCCGAACGCCCCCTACCCCCGCGACCTCGTCGGCTACGGCCGCACCCCGCCGCATGCCGACTGGCCGGGCCGCGCCCGCATCGCCGTGCAGTTCGTGCTCAACTACGAGGAAGGCGGCGAGAACTGCGTGCTGCACGGTGACGCCGGCAGCGAGCAGTTCCTGTCCGAGCTATTCAACGCCGCCAGCTACCCCG